>OMTX01000023.1 GCA_900314085.1 uncultured Lachnospiraceae bacterium
GGCGGCGCTGCCGGCATGATGGCGGCGGTGAGCGCCGCCTCGGCCGGCAGCGCCGTCTGCTTGCTTGAAAAAAACGAAAAGCCGGGGAAGAAGATCTACATCACCGGAAAAGGCCGCTGCAACTTCACGAATGCGGCACCTATGGAAGACTATCAGACGGCGGTGAAGAAGAACCCCCGCTTTCTGCATTCCGCCTTCGCGGCTTTCACGAATACGGACATGATGGCCTTTGTGGAAGAAAACGGAGTCCCTGTCAAAGTGGAACGGGGAAACCGCGCCTTTCCAGTTTCCGACCATGCCAGCGATATTACAAAGGCTCTGATGCACGCCATGAAAGAGACAGGCGTCGAGGTGCGCCTGCATACGGAAGTCGGCTGTGTTTTGTTTGAACCGTATGATGATATTCTGCAAACAGATTCAACAATAGACACAGATTCAGCCATCGAAGAGATCCAAACGGATACGGCAGATGATTATGCCCGGCAGAAGCGGCGGAATCGCTTAAACGGGCGTAGAAAGGTGCAAGGCGTTCGGTTGACTTCCGGAGAGGAAATATCCGCCGATGCTGTCATCGTAGCTACCGGCGGCCTTTCCTATCCGGCGACGGGTTCGACGGGCGACGGCTACCGTTTTGCAGAGGATGCCAATCTCCGAATCGCAGCATGCCATCCGTCCCTGGTTCCCCTTGAGACCGCAGAGGACTATGTGAAGGATCTGCAGGGGCTTGCCCTCAAAAATGTCACCCTGTCCATTTGGTCTGCAAAGAAGAAAAAGCCGGTATTCAGCGAATTCGGGGAAATGCTCTTCACCCACTTTGGAATTTCCGGTCCGCTTGTTCTCACTGCATCTTCTGAGATCTATCCATATCTTTCAAAGGAGGGAAGCCTTGCGGCAGCTATTGACCTGAAGCCTGCCCTCTCGGAGGAGGAAATCAGGGACCGTATTCTGAGGGAAATCAATGCCGGCCCGAAAAAAGAGATGAAAAGCCTCTACCGGAGCCTCCTTCCGGGAAAATTGGCGGATGTTTTCGAAACAATAGCGGAAATTCCGTCAGATCAGACAATTTCGGATCTGACGAAGGGGCAGCGGGCAAGACTCATTTCCCTGCTCAAGGCCTTTCCTTTGACCATTACAGGCTATCGCGATTACAATGAAGCGGTGGTTACGAGCGGCGGCGTTGATTGCCGGGATGTGAACCCGTCGACGATGGAAGCAAAAGACGTTTCCGGCCTCTATTTCGCCGGCGAGGTTCTTGACTGCGATGCTGTTACCGGCGGCTTCAACCTGCAGATTGCCTGGTCGACCGGGTACCTGGCCGGCAAGTCGGCAGCAGAGTCAGGCTGATGGGAAACGAAAATCAAGAGGCTGAGGAATTGACAGTTCCTTTTGAAGCTTTTAAAAAAATGGCACAGGCAGTAAGTACAAGGAGCAGAAGAATGGGAAAACAGATTGCCATTGACGGACCGGCCGGAGCCGGCAAGAGTACGATTGCGAAAAGACTTTCAGCGGAGAAGGGCTTCATCTATGTGGATACCGGTGCTATGTACCGGGCAGTTGCGCTTTATTTTTTGAAGAATCATATGGATTTCCACGATGCGGCGCTTGTGGAGAAGAATCTGCCGGAAATCAAAATCGAACTGAAATATGTGGACGGAAGCCAGCGGGTCCTCCTGAACGGATGCGATGTTTCGACGGACATCCGGAAAGAAGAAGTCGGAAATGCGGCCTCTGTCACGAGTGTCTATCCGCCGGTGCGGGCCTATCTCACGGCGCTTCAGAAGCGGCTGGCTGAAGAAAACGATGTCGTCATGGACGGACGGGACATCGGAACTGTGGTTCTTCCGCACGCCCAGGCAAAAATATATCTGACCGCTTCCGTAGAGACACGGGCGAAACGCCGCTTTGACGAGCTTGAAAAAAAGGGGGAGACTCCTGTCCTGTCTGAGATTGAAGAGGATATCCGCGACCGTGATTACCGGGATATGCATCGGGAGACCGCTCCTTTAAAGCAGGCAGAGGACGCGGTGCTTTTGGATTCCTCAGACATGACCATTGATGAAGTGGTTGAGGAAATGAAACGCGTCTGTGCGGAGAAGGGCATTTGATATGGATGACGAAATGCAGGCAAAGGAGAGGTTGTGGAAGAGCGCATCCGGCCGCGAGGTCCGGGTGGCGGGCTCTGCCGGCTTCTGCTTCGGCGTGAAGCGGGCGGTGGATACCCTTTCCGGCCTGGTCGGAAAGACTGCCGGGCCCATCTACACCTACGGCCCTATTATTCATAATGAAACCGTGGTGGAGGACTTCAAAAATAGAGGCGTCCGCCTGTACGAAGAGAATGCCGATCTTTCAGCCCTTGAGCCCGGAACCATGGTCCTCCGGTCCCACGGAGTCAGCAGGGACGTGCAGAACGCCATTGCAGGAGCCGGCTTTGAAACCGTCGATGCCACCTGCCCCTTTGTCGGAAAAATTCACCGGACAGTCGAACAATATTCGCGCGACGGCTATTTTATTCTTATTCTTGGAAACCCCGATCACCCTGAAGTTCAGGGGATCACGGGCTGGGTGTGCGGGGATGCCTACAAAGTTGTCTCAAATGAAGATGAAATTGCTGCCCTGAATGTTCCCACGGACAGAAAAGTCTGCGTCGTTGCCCAGACGACTTTCCGCTTCGACAAATTTGAGAAATTGGTTGAAATGATTGAACAAAAAGGGTATTATACTTATGCTCAAAACACAATATGCAATGCTACCGAACTGCGGCAGAGAGAGGCAGCGGCATTAAGTGAATGGGCAGATGTAATGCTGGTAATTGGCGGTAAGAACAGTTCAAACAGCCGCAAGCTGTTTGACATATGCAGAGATCACTGCGGGAGGACTTACTTCCTGCAGACTGCGGAGGAACTTTCAGTTCCCGACCTTTATTCCATTCAACACATCGGTATTACAGCGGGTGCGTCTACCCCGGAAAAAATTATCGAGGAGGTTTTTCAGAAATGTCAGAAATGAGTTTCGAACAAATGCTAGACGAGTCTTTCGTAACTATCAAGAATGGAGATGTGGTCAAGGGAACTGTTATTTCCGTTAAGCCGGAAGAGATCATCCTGAACATCGGCTACAAGTCCGACGGCATCATCACGAGAAATGAATATTCTGCCGATTCAAGTCTCGACCTGACGACTGTCGTTAAGGAAGGCGATGAGATGGAGGCCAAGGTTGTCAAGGTATCTGACAGCGAAGGCCAGGTCATTCTTTCCTACAGAAGACTTGCCCAGGAAAAGGGCAACCAGCGTCTCCAGGAAGCCTTCGACAATGACGAAGTGCTTACCGGAAAAATAGTACAGGTACTGAAGGGTGGTCTTTCCGCAGAGGTTGACGGTGCACGGGTATTCATTCCTGCATCCCTGATCTCTGACGGATACGTCAAGGACCTCACCCAATTCAAGGGACAGGATCTGGAATTCAAGATCATTGAGTTCGAGCCCAAGAAGCGCCGGATCATCGGTGACCGCAAGTCTCTCATTGTTTCCGAGAAGAAGGCAAAGCAGGACGAGCTCCTGTCTACCCTGAAGGTCGGCGATGTCATTGAAGGAACGGTCAAGAATGTGACGAATTTCGGCGCATTCGTGGATCTCGGCGGAATCGACGGGCTTCTCCATATTTCCGAGATGTCCTGGGGGCGCGTAGAAAACCCTGCAAAGCTTTATCATGAAGGCGATACGGTCAAGGTCTTCATCAAAGATATCAAGGATTCAAAGATTGCCCTTTCCCGCAAGTTCCCGGATGAGAACCCCTGGAACGACGCAGCAGAGAAGTTCGCAGTTGGAAACATTGTCAAAGGCCGCGTAGCGCGTATGGCTGACTTTGGTGCCTTCATTGAGCTGGCTCCCGGAATTGACGGCCTCCTTCATGTCTCCCAGATCTCCAAGGAGCATATCGACAAGCCGTCAGATGTCCTTTCCATCGGACAGGAGGTTGAGGCCCGTGTCGTAGAACTTCGTGAGAACGAGCACAAGATTTCCCTTTCCCTGAAGGCACTGAACCGTCCTGAGGAAGAGAAGGCTGAAGACGGCGAGTATGCTGATGTGGACGTTGAAAAGGCTGCTGCAGAGTCTTCTGAAGAAAGCGCTGAGTGAATATAGGGCTTTTGCCATTTGATATTACTTTTTGATTGAAGAGAGAAAGGAGCGTTCGAGTGTTTGCAGCCGTGCGCTCCTTTCCTTATTTCAAAAGGGGGAACTGATTTTGGAGCACTATGAAGAGTTCAAGGCCGAAATCCTGAAGATGACAAAAATCGATCTCAATTCCTACAAGGAAAAGCAGATGAAACGGCGGATTGAGTCCCTCGTGACGAAGCACAGCCTGACTTCATTTGCTGATTACGTGCAGCTTTTAAAGACCGACAAGGAAGCCTTCAACGAATTCATCAACTTCATGACAATCAACGTTTCGGAGTTTTACCGGAATCCGGACCAGTGGAAGCTTTTGACGGAGACCTTCATTCCGGAACTTCAGCAGAAAAACGGCAATCGCCTGAAAATCTGGTCGGCAGCCTGCTCGACCGGTGACGAACCCTATTCGCTTGTGATGGCGCTTTCCGGCCTGATGCCCCTTCGCGACATCCACATCTATGCAACGGATATCGACAAGACCGTCATTGGCAAAGCCAAGGTCGGCCTTTACAACGAGAAGTCCATTGCCGGCGTTCCGGATGAATACAAGAAAAAATACTTCACGAAGATTGGCGAGTCCTATCAGATTTCTGACGAGATCAAGCGGCAGGTGGAGTTCCATGAGTCAAACCTGCTTCTGGACAAGTATCCTTCTGACTGCGATCTCATCGTCTGCCGGAATGTGCTGATCTACTTCACGGAAGAGGCGAAGCACGATGTCTATGTGAAGTTCCAGCAGGCGCTGAAACCCGATGGCATTCTCTTCATCGGGTCGACGGAGCAGGTCATGGATTACAAGGAAATCGGCTTCAAGCGCCGGACATCCTTCTTCTATCAGAGGGACGACTCCGGGAAAACCATCTAGGCTGTTTTTGGAAGGGACGGCCCGGAGGGGAAAGAAAAATCCTGCCTTGTGCAGGTAATCAGAAGAAAATAAGGGCTCTGCATGAGGTTTTCCTCAGCAGGGCCCTTTTTCTATAGCCTTCAGGTTGTGTCCAAGGCACGCAGCAGGAAACCGGAGCTTAACCGCATCGCAATATACCTTTGATCAGAAGAGCAGCGTAGGCTGCCAGGGTTTCCCGTGAGACATTTGCCGGGTTGAGCTCGATATAGGACACAGTGCTTTCGAAGGAATCGCGGTAGGGGCGGAGCCCATCCATTTGCATTCCCTTCGGCAGGAGACAGAAATAGCCCGTCTTCTCCGCATAGCAGTCGGCCAAACGGGCTTTCCTGACAGCATTCTTCGGCAGGGAAACAACCAGGGCGGCCGGAATGACCTTTTCCTCTGAAAGAAGGACCCGGTAGGCCTTAGGATTTCCGAAAAAGTAGCGTTTTGTGCCCTTTTCTGCCCGTATGGTGCCCATAATTTCATCCTCTGAAAAGCGGAAAACGGCATTTTTTGAGGATAATGTAAAACCGACAGGGGTACGGATCCCGCTCCTTCCTTCGAAAGTGCAGGCACCTGCCCCTTCGGGAACAAGCCTTTCAACGGTAACCGCAGGCTCCTGCAGTTTCTTCAGCTCGAGGATAGAGAGTACCGGAAACATATCCGCGACATCCTCTTCGTTGTGAAGGAGGACGGTGTGTTCCTTCTCCGGATCCCCTGTGAGCGTATAGTCCTTCCAGACTTTGATGAGGTCGCCTCCCGAGAACTCATCTTCCCGGAAAATGCCGAAGAACTGCTCAATGGATTTGAGCTTCCTCGATTTCATTGGAAAGACGGGAGAGATAAGCCGCGAATCCCGGTAGAGATCAATGGATTCTTCCGGCTCAAAAGAAAGACTGTACTGCATTGACCGCTTTTGAATGAAAGGAATATCGAAGGCATCGCCGTTGAAACTGATGAATTTCCGGTACTGTCCGGCTTCCTTTAGAAAGGCGCGGAGAATTTCCTCCTCATCTGTCATATCCTCTGCAAAATACTGGGTGACTGTCAGGGTTTCCGGATCCCTCGGCCGGGCTGTGCCGATGAGATAGATCATGGCGGTGGCAGGAGAGAAGCCTGTCGTTTCAATGTCGAAGAGGAGGGCGTCCTCCATATAGGAGAGGAGGCAGCGGAATTTGTCCTCAATTTTGTGATCTGTTCGAATGATTTTCATTGTTTTGAAGATTTTTATTCGCTTATGAATGCAAGCGTTCAACGCTTTTGAAATTCTGTGTGCTGAATAGTTACAGATTGTTCTGCCGTGTACTTAAAGAAGAACAAAATATAAACAAAATATAAAGTCTGTCCGGCTGATATTTTGTAAAAAGTGTTATACTTGAACAGGTGTGGTCTGCGGATGTAAGTGCTTACACACGCGCTTCGTTTGATATTATACCATACCCGAGAAAAGAAAAAGGAGGTAGGCTTAGATGAGCCAGAAGACTTTTCAAGGCGGAGTTCATCCCTTTGAAGGCAAGGAGCTTTCAAAGGACAAGCCGGTAAAAGACTTAAGACCGTCAGGGGAATATGTCTTCCCTGTGTCCCAGCACATCGGCGCTCCGGCAACCCCGGTTGTAGCCGTAGGCGACAGTGTCTTAAGAGGGCAGAAGATTGCAGAGGCCGGCGGATTCGTTTCCGCGCCCGTATATTCTTCCGTATCCGGCACCGTCAAAAAAATCGAGCCCCGGCTTTCCGCTACGGGTTCCATGGTCAATTCCATCGTCATCGAAAGCGATGACAAATTCCTAGACGTAGGTTTCCATGAGGAGAAGGATCCCCTTTCCCTTCCCAAGGAGACCATCATCGGCAAGATCAAGGATGCCGGCGTCGTCGGAATGGGCGGTGCAGGTTTCCCCACCCACGTCAAGCTTTCTCCCAAGAATCCGGATGCGATAGACTACATCATCGCCAACTGCGCCGAGTGCGAGCCCTACCTTACGAGCGACTACCGGACGATGAAGGAGCATCCTGAAAAACTGATCCTTGGCATGAAGATTATCCTTTCCATCTTCCCCAATGCCCAGGGTGTTTTTGCCATTGAGAACAACAAGATGGACTGCATCGAGGAGTTTGAAAAGCTCTGCGCGGATGAGCCCAAGCTTTCCGTTACCCGCCTGGTGACCAAGTACCCCCAGGGCGGTGAACGCCAGATCATTCATGCCGTTACTGGCCGCGACATCAACTCCAAGATGCTGCCTGCCGATGCCGGCTGCATTGTGGACAATGTGGCCACAATCTGCGCCATCTGCGATGCCGTGAAGGACGGGGTTCCCGTCATCGACCGGACATTCACTGTCACAGGCGACGCCATTTCAAATCCCTGCAACTTCCGCATTCCGATCGGCACTTCCTTCCAGAAGCTCGTTGATGCCGCGGACGGTTTCGTCCATGAGCCCGAGAAGATTATTTCCGGCGGCCCCATGATGGGCTTTGCCATGTACACTCTGGATGTGCCCACCACAAAGACCACATCCGATGTCCTCTGCCTTGTGCACGATGAGGCTTCCGCTGCAGAGACTACGGCCTGCATCAACTGCGGCCGCTGCGTCGATGCCTGCCCGGAGCACCTCGTTCCTTCGCGCCTTGCTGATTATTCTGAGCACAATCAGAGTGAGTCGTTCGAGAAGTGGTACGGCCTAGAGTGTATCGAGTGCGGTTCCTGCTCCTTCGTATGTCCCGCCAAGCGCCCGCTTGCCCAGGACATCAAGACAAAGAAGAAAGCTGTCCTTGCCGAGAAGAAGGCAAAAGCGGCTGCAGCAAAGAAGTAAGAGGTGAACGAATTGGAAAAATTACTGAAAGTCACATCTTCACCCCATGTCCGGGAGAAGATGGATACGCAGAAAATCATGCTCTGCGTAGTGATTGCCCTGCTTCCTGCCACCGTTTTCGGTATCTGCAATTTCGGCCTCAGGGCTTTCATTATCATCATTCTTTCTGTTGCAAGCGCAGTAGCATCCGAGTATTGCTATGAAAAGCTCCTGCACCGGAAAGTCACCATCAGCGACTTCTCGGCAGTGGTTACCGGCCTGCTCCTGGCTCTGAACCTGCCGTCATCTGTTCCCTACTGGATGCCGATCCTGGGCTCCGCTTTCGCGATCGTAGTCGTAAAGGAACTTTTCGGCGGCCTCGGCCAGAACTTCATGAACCCGGCTCTCGGCGCCCGCTGTTTCCTGATGATCTCCTTCGCTTCCCTGATGACGGATTTCTCCGACTACAAGGGCTTTGCGGATACCTTCGGAGGGGCAACACCACTGGCCACGCTGAAAGCAGGCGGCTCCGTGGATACCTTCCGTATGCTGGTCGGCACCATTCCCGGTACCATAGGTGAGACATCGGTCATTGCCATCCTGATCGGGGCAATCTTCCTGATCCTGATGGGTGTCATCGATCTCCGGATCCCCGGCTCCTACATCGTTACATTTGCCGTATTTACGCTTCTTTTCGGCGGACATGGCTTTGACATGAATTTCCTCGTTGCAGAGCTCTGCGGCGGCGGTCTCATGCTCGGCGCCTTCTTCATGGCGACAGACTATGTCACGAGCCCCATCACGCCTTCCGGGAAGGTCATCTACGGCATTATCCTCGGTATCATGACCGGCATCTTCCGTTTCTTCGGCTCCGGTGCTGAGGGCGTTTCCTATGCCATCATCTTCTCGAACCTGCTCGTACCTCTGATTGAGCGTTTCACGGTTCCCTCTGCATTCGGCATCGTAAAAGAGAAGAAGGAAAAGAAGGAGGGTGAAAAGGTATGAAAAACAAACTTGTACATGACGCCCTTGTTCTTACGGTGATCACAGTAGTAGCCGGCGCCGCTCTCGGCGTTGTCTATGAAATCACGAAAGACCCCATTGCAAAGGCCCAGGAAGCTGCCCTGAACGCTTCCTACAAGGCGGTCTTTGCTGACGCCGACACCTTCAAGGATGTCGATGGCTTCGACTCTGGTGCTGCTTCGAAAATCGTTTCCGACGCAGGCGTAAAAGGCGTTACGATTAATTTTGCCAAAGAAGCAGTGGATGCATCCGGCAGTGAGCTCGGTTATGTCATCGGCGTCACCTCCGACGGCGGCTATGGCGGAGACATTTCCTTTACCATGGGCATTTCTTCTGACGGAAAGATGACGGATTACGCCACCACCTCTATCAGCGAAACGGCCGGTCTCGGCATGCATGCCGCTGACAAGGGTTCAGGTACCTTTGAAAGCCAGTGGCAGGGGAAAGATGCCGGCACGGATTATGCAGTCACAAAGGACGGCGGTGATATCCAGGCAATTTCCGGCGCCACGATCACATCCCGCTGCATGACGAAGGGCATCAACGGCGGATTTGCTTATTTTGAGTCATTGGAAGGAGGCGCACAATGAACAAACCTCTTGAGCGTCTTCAGAACGGTATCATCAAGGAGAACCCTACCTTTGTCCTGATGCTGGGTATGTGTCCGACACTTGCGGTCACGACATCCGCCATCAACGGTCTGGGCATGGGTCTTTCCACAACAGTCGTTCTGGCGCTTTCAAACCTTCTCATTTCCCTGCTCCGGAATATCATTCCCGACAGGGTCCGGATGCCGGCCTACATCGTTGTCGTTGCATCCCTCGTTACCGTAGTCCAGTTCCTGATTCAGGGCTTTGTCCCTACGCTTTATGACGCGCTCGGCATCTACATTCCCCTGATTGTCGTAAACTGCATCATATTAGGACGTGCTGAGTCCTACGCTTCGAAGAATCCCCCGATTCCGTCTCTTTTCGACGGGCTTGGCATGGGGCTCGGTTTTACCTGTTCTCTGACTGTCATCGGTATCGTCCGTGAGTTCCTTGGAGCCGGCACGATTTTTGACCACCAGGTACTTCCTCTCGCTGACCGGGCTGCCGGAAAAGCAGGCTACACACCGATTTCCATCTTCATCATGGCTCCCGGCGCCTTCTTCATTCTGGCTATCCTCGTAGCCGTCATGAAGGAAGTCCGGAAAAATATGTTTGAAAAATCCGGAAAGAAGCTGGCTGCTGCCCAGAGCGTCCTTGGTGAGGATTGCGCAGTCTGCCCGTTTGCCCAGAGCTGCTCCGGAAAGTCTATCCTTGAAGAACAGAAGGCATCTGCAGCTAAGCCTGCGGCAGGAAAGGAGAGTGATTCCTGATGTTCGTGAAATTATTGCTCCTTTTCATTTCGGCATCCCTTGTAAACAATGTCGTTCTGTCCCGTTTCCTGGGCTTATGCCCCTTCCTCGGCGTATCGAAGAAGGTTGAGACGGCAGCCGGCATGGGCGGTGCCATCATCTTTGTCATCACGCTTTCTTCCCTGGTGACAGGACTCATCTACAAGTTCATCCTGGTTCCTTCAGGCTTCACCTACCTGCAGACAATTGTCTTCATTCTCGTTATCGCAGCCATGGTGCAGTTCCTGGAGATGTTCCTGAAGAAGAATGTGCATTCGCTCTATGAAGCACTGGGTGTCTATCTGCCTCTGATCACGACGAACTGCGCCGTACTCGGCGTGGCCCTCGACAATGTTCAGAAAAACTACGGCATCCTTGAAGGCGTAATCTACGGCTTTGGTACGGCAGTCGGTTTTGCCATCTCCATCATCCTCCTTGCATCCATCCGCGAGAAGATGGAGTACAATGACATTCCCGAGGCCTTCCAGGGCACCGGCATCGTCGTTGTCACAGCCGGCCTTATGGCCATCGCCTTCTGCGGTTTCGCAGGCGTTATCTGAGAGGAGGGGAGAAGAAATTATGGCATTCGGAATTATCATGTCAATCGTGCTCGTCGGAGCGACGGGCTGCATCCTTGGCTTCTTCCTTTCTTTCATGTCCGAGAAGTTCAAGGTCGAGACAAACCCCAAGGAAGAGGAAGTTCTGGCTGCATTGCCCGGCAACAACTGCGGCGGCTGCGGCTTCCCCGGCTGCTCCGGCTGCGCAAAGGCAATCGCCAACGGCGAAGCTCCGGTCGATCAGTGCCCGGTCGGCGGGGCTCCTGTAGCGGCTGAGATTGCAAAAATCATGGGTGTCGAGGCGGAAGCAAAGGAGCCTGAGGTTGCCTTCGTCCGCTGCAACGGCACCTGTGAGAACGCGAAAAACAAATACGAATACAGCGGGGTCAATTCCTGCTCGGCTATGGCCTTAGTTCCCGGCGGCGGCCCCAAGTCCTGCTCCTTCGGCTGCATGGGCTTCGGCGACTGCGTGGAGGCCTGCCAGTTCGACGCCATCCATATCGTGGACGGCATCTCCCTAGTGGATCCCGACGCCTGCAAGGGCTGCGGAGCCTGCGCCAAGGCCTGCCCGCGGAACATCATCGAGATGATTCCCAAGTCATCGACCGAGATGGTTCTCTGCCGGAACAAGAACAAGGGCAAGGCTGTCATGGACGTGTGCTCCGTCGGCTGCATTGCGTGCGGCCTCTGCGAGAAGAACTGCCCGTCTGACGCCATCCATGTCGTAGACAATATCGCCCACATCGACCAGAGCAAGTGCACGGGCTGCGGTACCTGCGTGACGAAGTGCCCGCGGAAGATCATCCATATTATTGGAGACGCTCCTGCACCTGCAGACGACAAGGCTGCAAACGCTACGGCTTAAATTCATTATCACAAATATTTTTCAGCGCTCCGGGGTGCCAAAGCTCCGGAGCGTTTTTGATTGGCAAATACTTCTGAAATTTGATAATTGCTTATATCTGCAAATCAGGCTTTTTCGACTGTACGGCAGATTGTCGCCGTCAGGCATTTTTTTTCAGGAGAATTGATGGAAATTTTGAAGACGCCCCGCCTCATCGTGCGGGAAATTGAACTGACGGATATCGATGACCTCTTCACCCTCTACAGCGGGCCCCATATGACGGACTTCATTGCGCCTCTTTACCCTTACGAAGAAGAAAAGGCCTATGAGGAGGACTATATCAAAAATATTTACGGCTTCTACGGCTTTGGCATGTGGGTAGTCATTGAGAAGGAGACAGGAGAACTGATCGGCAGGGCCGGCATCGAATACCGGGCCGGCTGCCGGGAAAACGAAGCCGAGCTGGGGTATGCCATCCGGGAGGATAAGTGGAGGCAAGGCTTTGCGGAAGAAGTGACGAAGGCCATCATGGACTGGGCAGCAGAAGAATATGAGTTTTCCGGCTTCTGCGCCAGGGTGAATCCGAAGAACACAGCCTCCATCGGCCTTTTGAAAAAGCTGGGATTTTCCGACAGCGGAGAGTTGTCACCGGAAGGAGAAGCCGTGTGGAGGCGGACCGGGGTGGAAGCGGAGTGGGACTATGAGGAACCGGAGACGGGCAGCCTGGAATAGAAAAAATGAACTGATTGGTAACGGCCTTCATAAATTCGGCAGGATTTTTTTCCTCAGCCAAATTTCAGTCCTTTGCGAGCCCGGCAAAGGACACTTCCCCGTTTTCATCGAGGAAATAAGCCTCTACTCCGGGGGCGGATTCTTCTATATACTTCTGTGTCCATTCTTTCCCCATGAGAAAGAATATTGTGGAAAGACAGTCTCCGTCAACAGAGTCCTTTGTGATGACGGAGACGGAAGGACAGGCGCTTTCTGCAGGATACCCCGTCGTCAGGTCCAGAATGTGGTGGTAGAGTTTCCCGTCTTTTTTGAAATACCGCTGGTAGTTCCCGCTTGTGACGACGGACTGATCTTTTGCCTTCAGGGTGAAAGCCGCTTCCCCGTCTTCAGAGAATGGCTTTTGGATGCCGATGACATACTCTTTTCCGTCCGGCCGGGCGCCTACGGTCAGGACATTGCCGCCCAGGTTGATGATGGCGGAGCTGACGCCCTGACTGACTAAGTATTCCTTCATGCGGTCTGCGATGTACCCTTTAGCGACAGCTCCGAGATCGAGCCGGGTGGCAGGATCTGTCAGTGTCACCGTGTTTCCGGATATCTCAACCTTTTCATCTCCGACGGTGGAAAGGGCAGCGTCGATTTCATCCTGAGCAGGGATCCGGATATCTGCGGCATCTCCCTTTTCAGCGTATTCGTCCGCCTTGGCGGAAATGTCCCAGAGATCGGTCAGGGCTCCGCAGGTGATGGAAAACTTTCCTCCTGAGATGGCGCCGTAATCAAGCCCCTTCCGGATGAGGGCAGCGGTTTCAGAATCCACAGAGACGGGCATACCGCCAGCTGCATTGATTTTTGAGATATCGGAGTCTTTCTTTGTATCGGAAAAAAGATTGTCATATTTTTCTGCCAGCTCCATGCAGCCGGAAAGGAGAGCCTCATTTTCCTTCGTTTCTCCCCCGTAGAGGGTCACGGTGATTACGGTGTCGAAATAAAAGCCCGTTTTCGATACGGGAGTGTTTTTCTGTACGCCGCACGAGGAAAGAAGAGGAAAAATCAGACAGGGTAATAGGAGCAGGGAAAGACAGCGCTTTATATTATTCATGAGATATATGCCCAATCGGTGAATTCTGAATGCAAATATGGTAAAGTATCAATGACTATGCGAACACTATAGCAGAAAGAAGCAGAGATGGACAAGTACGTTGAACGCCCGGTGAAGCAGAACCGGATTGTCGTGAAAATCGGCTCGAATTCCCTGATGCATCCGGAGACAGGACGGCCTGATTATATCAAAATCGAGCGGCTGGCCATGGAACTCACGGATCTTCGGAACCGGGGCAATGATGTCTGTTTGGTTAGTTCCGGCGCCATCGCCGTCGGCCGGCAGATGCTGAAGAGGGAGAATAATATTCAGTCGAGCCTTCCTGAAAAGCAGGCCTTTGCCTCCATCGGCCAGTCGAAGCTCATGATGATTTACCAGCAAGCCTTCGGAAACTACAACCAGGAAATCGGGCAGATCCTGATGACGAAATATACGATTCTGAACCCTGAAGCCCGGGCCAATGCCCAGAATGCGTTTGACCGGCTTTTCGAAATGGGCGTCATCCCGATTGTCAACGCCAATGATGCAATTTCCACCTACGACATCCAGTTCGGCGACAACGATACCCTGTCTGCCATTGTGGCATCCGTCATTTCGGCTCACCGCCTGATTCTGATGTCGGATATCGACGGGCTCTATGACTCGGATCCCCGCAGAAACCCGGACGCGAAGCTCATTTCCAGAGTCGATGACATCACAGAGGACATCATGGCCATGGCCGGATCCGATGCCGGAAGCAATGTCGGAACCGGCGGCATGCTGACAAAGCTCATTGCTGCGAAAATCGCCACCCGGTCCGGCACCTCCATGCTGATCGTCAATGCGGCAGATGTATCTGTCCTCCACCGCATAGCGGACGGGTCCAAGGAAGGCACCTTCTTTGTCCCGAAATATGACGAGAATTTCGATATCCTGAGCTATATCGCATCCACCCTTGTTTCATGACACAGATTCCCGGGCAGCATGGACAAGCATGTTCAAGGGATGCCTGCCCGGAAATGACAGGAGAAAAATATGAGAAGTGTGGAAGAAATCTGTAAAGAAGCGAAGGAAGCCCGGTACAGCCTGAGCGTTCTGGGAACCTCCGAAAAAAATTCCATCATTCTTGCCTGTGCGGATGCACTTGAACAGAATGCTGATACAATTGTTTCGGCCAATGCCGTTGACATGAAAAATGCCGATGAAAAGGGGATTTCTCCTGCGATGAAGGACCGTCTCCTCCTGACGTCAGAGAGGATAGAAGGCATTGCCTCCGGCTTGCGGGAAGTCGCAGCTCTTGCCGATCCGATCGGAGAATGCGTCTCCGGCTGGAAACGGCCGAACGGCCTTTACATCGAGCAAAGAAGGGTTCCCCTTGGCGTCATCGGCGTCATCTATGAAGCCCGACCCAATGTGACGGCGGATGTCTTTTCCCTCTGTCTCAAAACCGGGAATGTGACGATTCTGAAGGGCGGTTCGGATGCCATCCATTCCAACAAGGCGATGGTGGACATTTTCCGGGCCGTGCTTTCCGAAAAAGGCTTCAATGAAAATTACGTTTCCCTGATAGAGGATACGGACCGGGCGGCAACAACGGAATTCATGAAAATGGACACCTATGTGGACCTGCTGATTCCCAGGGGCAGCGCCGGCCTCATTCAATCCGTGAAGCGAAATGCGACGATTCCGGTTATCGAAACCGGCACAGGCAACTGCCATATCTTTGTTGACGAGTCAGCGGATTTCGATATAGCGCTTTCCATCATCGAAAACTCCAAGACGCAGCGAATCGGTGTCTGCAACGCCATGGAGTCCCTGGTGGTTCATGAAAAAATTGCGGATGACTTTCTGCCCCTGCTGGAAAAGCGGCTTTCTTCCTATGGGCTCACCTATTTTGCCGACGAGAAGTCCATCGGAGATTTCAAAGAGAAAGACGTCATGCCTGCGACGGACTGTGATTTCGGGACAGAGTACCTGGACTACAAGATGTCCGTGAAGACAGTCGCATCCGTCGACGAAGCCATCGCCCATATCAACCGCTACAATACCGGGCATTCGGAAGCCATTATTACAGATTCCTATGCCAATGCTGAGAAATTTTTAAACGAAGTTGATGCGGCAGCAGTCTATGTCAATGCTTCCACCCGCTTTACGGACGGGGGAGAGTTCGGCTTCGGGGCGGAGATCGGCATTTCCACCCAGAAGCTGCACGCGAGAGGCCCCATGGGCCTTCTTGCCCTGACATCCACCAAGTATGTGATCCACGGCTCCGGCCAGATCAGGGGATGAGATTTTCACATGTTTTATAAACCGGCCTTGCGCCTGCCTTTTTTCGGTGAGATGCTGTCAAAGTTTTTTGGATTGAACTTTTATGAACGATAAGCAAAATTCTATTTTTTTCCCGGATGGGGCTGCACCCGCGTCAGCTGCTGAAAACACGGTTCCGGAAACCGAACCCGCCCGCCAGTACTACTTCATGGAAAAGACGCGCGAGCTTTTAGAACAGCAGGGCTACACGGGAAAGGATGCCCTGTCCTTCCACGTCACGACCTTCGGCTGCCAGATGAATGCCCGGGATTCCGAGAAGCTGAGGGGAATCCTTCAGTATGTGGGTATGACGGAGTCGGATTCCGAGGAGTGCGACCTCGTCCTTTTCAATACATGCACCGTCCGGGAGAACGCCAATCTCAAGGTTTATGGCCGCCTCGGCGAGCTCCACGGCTACAAGAAAAAGAATCCGAAGATGAAGATCGGCATCTGCGGCTGCATGATGCAGGAGAAGAGCGAAGTTGAAAAGGTACGGAAATCCTACCCCTTTGTGGACATCGTCTTCGGCACCCACAATCTCTACCGTTTTGCCGAGCTTCTCTACCGGTCCTTTGCGGGGGAAAAGCATGTGGTCGATGTGGAGGAGGCGGATCCCGCCATCGTTGAGAATCTTCCGATCGAGCGCAAATACTCATTCAAATCCGGCGTCAACGTGACCTATGGCTGCAACAATTTCTGCTCCTACTGTATCGTCCCTTACGTCCGCGGGCGGGAGAAGTCCCGGGAGCCGAAGGACATCCTCCGGGAAATTGAAAATCTTTCAAAGGACGGGGTAAAGGAGATCATGCTCCTGGGGCAGAACGTGAACTCCTATGGAAAAACATTGGAGACGCCTGTTTCGTTTGCGGAATTACTTTCTGATGTCGAGAAAATTGACGGGATTGAGCGGATCCGTTTCATGACGAGTCATCCGAAGGACCTCTCGGACGACCTCATCGATGTGATGGCGCATTCGAAGAAAATCTGCCGCCACATCCATCTGCCTTTGCAGTCCGGCTCGACGAAGGTGCTTTCCGAAATGAACCGCCATTACACGAAAGAGGACTATTTGAGGCTCTGCGAAAAGATCCGGACTGCCATGCCGGATATCGCCATTACGACGGATATCATGGTGGGCTTCCCCGGTGAGACGGAAGAAGACTTTCTCGAAACCATGGATGTGGTGCAAAAGGTGCAATATGACTCTGCTTTCACCTTCATCTATTCTCCCCGGGAGGGAACCCCTGCAGCCGGGCGGGATGACTTCATTCCTGACAATGTCGTACATGACCGTTTCGACCGTCTGCTTGACCTGATTCACGAATGCAGCGCAGCTCAGGCAGAAAAACATATGGGAGAAATTCAGAATGTCCTTGTGGAAGAAGTGAACTCCCACGATCCGTCCCTCGTGACCGGCCATATGGGGAACAATTCCCTCGTACACTTCAAGGGAAGCCCTGATCTCATCGGACAGACGGTTCCTGTAAAGCTGACAGAGAGCCACGACTTCTACTATTTCGGAGAAGCGGTTTCCGAATGACGAATTTCATGCGCGGACAAAAGCATAATCCTGATGAACAGGGCGGCCGCCCCGCTTCACAGGCTTTCCTGCCGCACCGGGAAAAAATTTTTCTCATTCTGCTTTTTACCGGCCTTCTCATCCTGGCGTGCGTTTTCTATCAGACCAGGCGGGGCGGTGCAGCGGCAACCATATATGTTGACAGTGAAGAGTACGGTACTTACCCGCTGGCTGTAAACAGGACGATTACGATTGCAGGGGAGGACGGGGCCGAAAATGTGGTGGAAATCAAAGACGGATATGTATTCATGAAATCCGCCACCTGCCCGAACCAGATCTGTGTCCATACAGGGAAGATCAGCAAAGAAGGCCAGTCCATCGTCTGTCTGCCCAACCGCGTGAGTGTATATGTCTTCGGCGGCGGGACAGCCGACTACGACTCCATGACGAAATGAAAACGAATAAAGCAAAACAAGTGGCCTACATGGCTGTTTTTCTTGCCCTGGCCCTGATTTTTTCATATGTGGAAGCGTTGCTTCCTCTGCCCTTTGTGGTGCCGGGCATGAAACTGGGCCTGCCGAACATCGTCATTGTCGTGGTCCTGTATCTCTTCGGTCCGGTTCCGGCTCTCGTCATCAATATTCTCCGGGTTCTCCTCGTAGGCCTGCTTTTTACGAATGTCTACAGCCTGGCCTTCAGTCTTTTCGGGGCTGCCTTTTCATTCGCGGCCATGTGGACCGTGTGGAAGGTCTTTCACGGTTCACCAATCCTAGTATCCGTTTTTGGCGGACTCTTTCACAATACCGGCCAGATTGTGGCAGCGATCCTGATCCTGCAGGTCTTTGATGCAGCCTATTACCTGCCGGTTCTGCTGGTGGCCGGATTTGTGACGGGATTCGTCATCGGTCTGCTGGCAGGGCTTATTCTTCCAAGGCTTGAGGTACTTTTGAACAGCCGCCGATAGATCAAAAAAGCGGGCCGTTTGTTGTTTCTTTCAGGCAGACGCGCTGCCCGAAAAAGAGAGGTATCTTCTGATGTATTCTTATATCCGCGGCGAGGTTGCCGAAGTTTCGACAGACTCCGTTGTCATCGACAACAACGGCATCGGCTATCAGATTTATCTGCCGGTAAACGATATCGCAAAGGTCGGGCCGGTCGGAGAGACACGGTTGATCTACACCTATTTTCAGGTGTCGGAAAACGGCATCGGCCTCTACGGCTTCCTGACGAAGGGAGAGCGGGAGCTGTTCCTGATGCTTATCACCGTAACCGGTGTCGGTCCCAAGGCGGCCATGTCCATCCTTTCCGTCCTTTCGGAGAATGACCTGAAATTTGCCATCCTTTCCGAGGACAGCAAGGCCATTTCCGCTGCACCAGGCGTAGGGCCGAAGACAGCCAAGATGGTGATTGTGACCCTGAAGGACAAGATAGATCCGGGCTTCATGGAAAATGCCGGGGCAGCGGTAAGCGCAGCTCCCGGTCAGGTTATGGCGGACTCCGAGCGGAACGACGCCTATCTGGCACTGACCTCCCTCGGCTACGACGCGGCAACCGCCCTGAAAGCCCTTGATTCCGTTGAAGGGGCTGCCGGTATGGATTCGAACCGCCTCCTGAAGGAAGCCCTGAAAAAGTTGGCTTTCTGACATACTGTGCGCATCTTTTCGGGAAACAACTGCAGACAAAAATTCATGGAAGCTTTTCCGGATTTGAGAGAGAAATATGAAGAGAAGCATCGTCACGACAAATGAAATGCCGGAAGACCTCCCGGTGGAAAACACCCTGCGGCCGCAGAACTTTGACTCCTACATAGGCCAGGACAAGGTGAAGCAGAATCTGAAGATCTATATTGAGGCGGCAAAGGAACGGAAGGAACCCTTGGACCACGTCCTTTTCTACGGACCTCCGGGCCTTGGAAAGACTACTCTTTCCGGCATCATCGCAAATGAAATGGGCGTAAACATCAAGATCACGTCGGGGCCGGCCATCGCAAAGCCGGGAGAGATGGCAGCGATATTATCCTCTCTCGAAGAAAACGACGTCCTTTTCATCGATGAGATTCACCGCCTGAACCGGCAGGTCGAAGAGGTCCTGTATCCGGCCATGGAGGATTACGCCATCGACATCATGATCGGGAAGGGGCAGACCGGGCGGTCCGTCCGTCTGGATCTTCCGAAGTTTACCCTCGTCGGAGCGACGACAAGGGCAGGCCTGCTCTCGGCTCCCCTCAGAGACCGCTTCGGCGTCATTTTCCGCCTGGAATTCTACGAGCCTGAGGATTTGAAAAAGATTATCGAAAATTCTGCCAAAAAGCTTGGTGTGGAAATTGATGAAAAGGGCGCCTATGAGCTCGCGAGAAGGTCCCGGGGCACGCCGCGGCTTGCGAACCGGCTTTTAAAGCGAGTCCGCGATTTCGCCCAGGTCAAATATGACGGGACCATCACGGAAGACATTGCAAAGGAAGCCCTGGACCGCATGGAGGTCGATTCCTACGGCCTCGATGACAGCGACAGGAGGATCCTTATGACGATCATCGAAAAGTTCGGCGGAGGTCCCGTCGGCCTTGATACCCTTGCCGCAGCACTCGGTGAGGATGCCGGCACAATTGAAGATGTCTATGAGCCCTACCTCGTACAGAACGGCTTGATCAACCGGACGCCGAAGGGGCGCGTGGCAACGGAGCTCTGCTATAGGCATTTCGGCCTGATGATGACGTAAATCTTGTTTTCTTTTGGCATAAAAATTATAATGAACTTTAGTTTTTTTGTTTGAGTTCGGAGGACGGACACCTATGTCAGCCAAGAAAAGCCTGGACGTTCTGATCGGCGGAAAAGTATACAAGCTCAGCGGGTATGAGGAAGAGGAGTACCTGCAGAAGGTGGCGGCCTATATCAACGGCAAGCTCGAGGAATTTGAGGCAATAGAGGAGTACAAGCTCCTGAATTCCGATATGCGGTCGACCCTGCTGGAGCTCAATATCGCAGACGACTATTTCAAGGCCAAGGCGCTGGCAGAGAAATACGAGGGTGACCTTTCCGAGAAGGACAAGGAAATCTATGACTTGAAGCATGAGCTCATAGGAGCCCAGATGAAGACGGAAGGCCTGGAGGATCAGGTCCGGCAGCTGACAGACGAAAAGAAAGAGCTCCTGGTCAACAAGGCAAAACTGGAGGCCTCTCTCGAAGATGCCCTTCTGGGTCCTTCGGACGATGACGGGGACGATTCATGAAGATTCCTGAACTCCTGGCTCCCGCGGGAAATTTTGAAATACTGAAGGCAGCTGCGGATGCCGGAGCAGATGCGGTCTATTTCGGCGGAGAAGTGTACGGGGCCCGTGCCTTTGCGGGAAACCTGTCTCGGACAGAAGTGCTCGAAGCTATTGAATATTTACACAGCCTGGGAAAGAAGGCCTATCTCACGGTCAATACCCTCTTGAAAAACAGGGAGATCGAAGAGGGGCTTTTTTCTTATCTCCGCGACTTTTACGAGGCCGGTCTCGATGCGGTCCTGATCCAGGACTGGGGCGTGCTATCCTTTGTGAAGGCCGCATTCCCCGACCTCACCTGCCATGCCTCCACCCAGATGTGCGTTTCGTCTCCCTGCGGCTATGAATTCTTAAAGGCGCATGGCATTGCCCGGGCAGTACCGGCGAGAGAATTGTCGCTTGATGAAATCCGCGCCCTCTGCGCTGTTCCCGGAATCGAGACGGAGGTCTTCGTCCACGGGGCTATGTGTGTCTGCTATTCAGGCAGGTGCTATCTGTCCGGCATGATCGGCGGGCGGTCGGCAAACCGCGGCCGCTGCGGCCAGCCTTGCCGCCTTCCCTATGAAGGCTATATAGATAATAAAAAAGCCGGCCTTCCGGACAGCGGCAGGTATCCGATCTCCATGAAGGATCTCTGCGGCCTGCCTGTTTTGAAAGAGCTTTGCGAGACAGGCGTTGACTCCCTGAAAATCGAGGGGAGGATGAAGGCAAAAGAGTATGTGGAAGGCGTTGTTTCCGTCTACCGGAAATACCTGGACTGTCTGGCTGAAAATCAGGACGGCCCCTTCTCCGTAGAGCCATCCGACATGGATTTTCTTCGCGCCCTTGGAAACCGTGGAAACTTCGCCCATACCTATTACCGGAAGAAAAACGGCGCGGAGATGATCTCGTTTTCGGATTCATCTTTCCACTCGGACAGGACGGCCCTCGCCCCGGCTCGGGCCGCCGCCTCTCCTGCAAAAATGCAGGCTGCCGCAGACATTCCTGTCGATTTCACATTTTCTGCAGCAGCCGGCAAACCCATGAGTCTTGCTTCATCAGTTGTCCTTCCCGGCGGAGACAGGATTTTTGCCGGGGCAGTTTCAGATATTGTTGAAGCAGCAGAAAAAAAGGCGACGACTGAGGATGAGGTCAGGGAAAAGCTGGTGAAGCTTGGAGGAACCGGCTTTGTACCCGGGGAAATCAGTATTACCCTTGACGAAAATATCTTCCTCCCCATGTCGCGCGTCAATGCTCTGCGGCGGGAGGTTGTAGAAAAACTGAAGGTGAGTGCAGGAGAACCGTCCCGCTGCGCTCCCGCCTGCGCGCATCCGGCGATGAGCACAGAACTACAGTCTCCCCGTGCGCGGAAGCCTGCCTGTCCGCCGGAGGGCTTCTTTTCAAAAACAGAAGAAGCGCTGCGGCGCCTGAAAGAAGAGACAAGGCTTTCTGATTCTTTCGGGGACGGACCGGATCTCTATATATCCGTCATGGACTTAAGGCAGCTTTCTGGTCTTTGCAGCCTGAAGAGACCGGTAAATCTCATTATTCCTGCCTTTCTCTTCCTCAAAGAGGAAGCCGTGGAGCTTCTTTCCGCAGAGAAGGCAAAAGGGAGGAACGTCTGTCTCTCTCTCCCTTATGTTTTCCGCAAACGCCTGCTGCCCTTTGAAAAAGAGCTGAAGGAGAAGGCGAAGAAAATCGGAACAGACGAATACTTCGTTTCTCAGGTGGATTCCCTGCAATACCTGCTAGATAAAGGGATTCCTGCGGAAGATATTTTCGGTGACAACGACTTCTATGTCTTCAACCGGCCGGCCATGGCCTTCTATGCCGATATGGGAATCCGGCGGTTTTCTGCCCCCTTTGAATTAAACGGGGGAGAGCTTTCCCACCTGCTGCCGGAGGCATCCATACTGACGGTCTACGGCCGGGTTCCGGTCATGAAAACAGCGAACTGCCTGCTGAAAAATACAGGGAAATGTGAAGAAGGCCTTCTCCGGAAGGCGGACAGGCACACTCTTTCCTATACAGACAGGAAGGGGGCTTCGGTTCCCGTCGTCCGCGACTGCATGAACTGCATCAATGTCATGTATAATTCCGTGCCGTCTTCCCTGCTTTCCGACCTGCCGGAAATCGGGAAGACTTTGTATGGCGGTTACCGCCTGGACTTCACAACGGAAACCGGTGATGAAATCCGGGAGATACTTTCTGTCTTCGAAAAGACGTATGTCGGAGAGAGGGCTTCCCTGCCCGGAGAACGCACCCGCGGCCACTATAAGCGGGGCGTGGAATAAAACCCGGTTCCTGCCGGCCGTGTGAATACACAGAACGGCAGCAGAAAAGTGCCTGCTTTATATTAGTCATGAAATAAGGAGTTTGGCGATTTGGTCCACTTTCTCACATCCATATCCCGTTTTACGATGATCCTGCTGCTGGCTGTTTTCACCTACGACAGCTTTGCCGCCCTGTCCCGGAAGTCTTCGGAAAAGGCGCGCCGCAGCCGTTCGGTCCGTCAGACATTTTTCATGTTTCTCATTCTGATCAACGGGAATCTCGTTCTCTTCCTGAATACGCAGGAGAAGAGAGTGCTGATCCTGCTTGCCATCGAGTGCGTCCTTTTTGTTCTCCTCTTTCTGATTTTCCGCACGGCATATGTCGGATCGAACAAGCCCCTTGTCAACTCCATGGCCATGCTGATGGCGATCGGCTTCATCATCATCACCCGCCTCAATATCGACAAGGCGGAGAGGCAGATTTTCTTTGCTGCGGCAGGCCTTGCTCTGACCGCCCTCGTTCCCCTCATCATCAAACACGGAGGATTTCTGTCCCGCATGACATGGGTCTATTTCGTCCTGGGGACCGGTCTTCTCGGTATCGTTCTCGTCGCCGGCGCCACGGTTTACGGGGCAAAGCTCAATATAAAAATCGGCAGCTTTACCATCCAGCCTTCCGAATTCGTGAAGATCCTCTTCGTCTTTTTCATCGCCTGCATGTTCAATCTTTCCACGGAGATGCGGCAGGTGTGGATCACGACGGGCTGCGCAGCCCTTCATGTCTTAATCCTCATTGCCTCGAAGGACTTAGGGTCGGCGGGTATCTTCATGATTACCTACCTCATCATGCTCTATGTGGCGACGAAAAATCCCCGCTGGCTTCTGGTCGGCGCCCTGCTCTGCATTCTCGGCCTCGCCCTGGCCTACGTCCTCTTTGCCCATGTCAGGACCCGTTTTACCGCCTGGCGGGATCCGATTGCAGTCGTCGACGGAGCCGGCTACCAGGTGTCCCAGTCCCTCTTTGCCATCGGAACGGGCGGCTGGTTCGGAAGCGGTCTCTGTCAGGGGCTTCCGGACAAGATACCCCTGGCGATTTCCGACTTCGTCTTCGCAGCCATCTGTGAGGAGATGGGAGGTGTTTTTGCCTTATTGATCATCTTCCTCTGTGTGGGCGTATTTTTATTATTCTTAAATTCCGCCATGCAGATTTCGGATTTTTTCTATAAGCTCCTGGCTCTCGGGCTTTCCGCCTGCTACGGAGCCCAGGTCTTCATCATGATCGGCGGCGTCACGAAATTCATCCCGTCGACCGGCGTTACGCTGCCCCTCGTAAGCTACGGCGGATCGTCTCTGATTTCAACGCTGCTTTTGTTTGCCATTATTCAGGGGCTCTATGTCCGCGAATATCAGGGAGATGAAGCGTATGACTGAGAAGAAGAATAAAGAAATCGACGTCATCGACCTGAGCCGTGCGCCGGACAGGAAGAAGGCAGCTGCCGGATCGGGCAGAAAGAAGGACGGCAGGCGGGCAGGAGAACGCCCGAAGAAAAATACCCGGCCCCGGGAAAAGAAAAGTTCCGGAAGAACTCCGGCAGAACGCGCTGCAAGAGCATATCAGGAAGAAAGACCGTACCGGAAAAAAAGGGCAGCAGCTGCTGCAGCGGACAACCGTGAATTTGCCGTAGTGATGTACATCTTTCTCGCCCTATTTGCGGCGCTTACGGTCTGGTTTATCTACTATGTGGGTTTCCGGAGCGAGACTTTCATCAACAGCCCTTATAATCCCCGCCTGTCCCTGATGGCGGAACACACTGTCCGGGGCTCTGTTGTATCATCCGACGGGAAGGTTCTCGCTGAAACAAAGACAGACAGCGCCGGCAATGAGACGCGAGTCTATCCTTACAAAAACGAATATGCCCATGCCGTGGGCTTTGCGACAAACGGCATGAGCGGGGCAGAGCTTGACGCCAATTTCCAGTTGCTCCGCAGCCACGAATTCTTCCTGACGCAGCTTACAGAGCAGCTGACGGACAAAAAAACAAAGGGGGACAACTGCAATATCACGATTGACTCCCGTCTGCAGGATACGGCCTATGAGGGACTTGGCTCCTATAAGGGGGCAGTCATTGCCGTTGAGCCCTCTACCGGAAAGATTCTCTGCATGGTATCAAAGCCTGACTTCGACCCCAATACGATGGCAGAGAACTGGGAAAATCTCACGACAGCGGAGACATCCGTGCTTTTGAACCGGGCGGTACAGGGGCTCTATCCGCCAGGTTCCACGGGAAAGATATTCACAACTCTTGAGTACCTGGAGGAGGGCAACGATCCGGCCGTGACGTACGACTGCCAGGGAACCTATACACAGGACGGCTTTACGATTCACTGCTACAATTCGGAGGTTCACGGAACCCAGGATCTTTCCGCCGCCTTTGCCAACTCCTGCAATACGACATTTGCCCAGATAGGGCTCAGGCTCGATCCTGCCCGTTTTACGGCGCTTTCCACCCGTATGCTTTTTAACAAGGCACTGCCGACGAAGCTGCAGAACGTGAACAGATCCTCCTTTTCCCTTTCCGATGCTGACAGCGATGCCTCTGTCATGCAGACTGCTATCGGCCAGGGAAAGACGCTCGTGACGCCGCTCCATCTTTGCATGGTGTCCGCCGCCATTGCAAACGGCGGGGATGTTATGGAGCCCTATATGATTGACTCTATTGAATCCGTGGACCAGACGCGCATCAAACGCTATCGGGGAGAGGAATACGGTTCCATCATGACAGCCGAAGAGGCGGAGCAGATGAAAGCCCTGATGCGGGGCGTCGTAACCGGCGGCACGGGATCCAGGCTCAATACCGATGCCTACTATGCCTACGGGAAGACGGGTACGGCAGAGTTTTCGGATGACAAGTCGAAAACCCACGCCTGGTTTACCGGCGTTGCGGAAAAGGACGGGAAACAGATTGCCATCGCCGTAATCATGGAAGAGGCCGGAACGTCCTCCGCTCACGCGGTACCGCTTGCAAAGAAGTGCTTTGAAACCTATTTCGCCAACTGAAATTTCGTTGTAAGCCCTGCCAAAATCAGCTATACTTTTGTTTGATGTTTTATGACTAATATTTTCCCTTCCCTTTGCTGAAGAAGCGGCGGAAGGGCGGCGCATGATCCTTCATGAGGCGGAGAAGAAGTGCATTTCATCGAGCCATTATATCTATCATCAAATATCCGCTCGGAAGAGAAGATCAAAGAGAAGCTTTCCCGCCGGGCCGGTGTGGCCGGGCTCTACCTTGTGTGCCTTTCGGACAGGGAAGATGAACTTTTTTTGCTGATTCCCGACGAAGAATTTATGCACGCGCCTTATCATGACATCGATGTCGCCGTGGTGGGTTTTGCAAGAGGATATATTACCGCAAAGGTCCTGGTCAAAGCTATTATTGATGAAATCCTTGAAACAGAAGGCAGTGTAGACAAGACTTCCGTACAGCATTTCTTTGCCGCGCGGACAGGGGAGGGCAGCCTATGAGCATATTCTTAGCTGTTCTTGCCGTCATTGGAAAAATCCTGCTGATCATCCTTTTGGCCGTCCTGGTTCTTGTATTGTACCTGCTTTTCACCCCCTTCATGTACAAGGCGGACGGGGCTTTCGACAGGGAAGAGGGGACGGTTTTCGTTGCAAAGCTGCATGATTTCTCCCATTTTTTCGGCATATCCGTGGCCTACAGTGACGGGCTCGCCGCCAGGCTCACCCTTCTCTGGGGCGCCGTGAAGATTCCCCTCGGAAAGAAGGACAAGACGGAAATGCCAAAGAAAGAAAAGCAGAAGAGGGCTGAAGAAGAGGAGTCCGGCAGCGAGAAAGAGGATGTAAAAACGTCCGATTCCGAAAAGACCGGCAGCGAAAAGCCGAAAGACAAAAAGAAGAAAGAGAAAAAGCCGAAGAGCATCGCTGCTGCAGTAGCAGGAAATATCGGCGGCCTGAACTACATCATAGGAAAGGTTTTTGCCCTGATCGGGAAGATGAAGCCTACCGTGCTGACGGCCGACCTCGATTACTCGGCCGGCGAGCCGGATACGACAGGCTATGTGACAGGGGTTCTTGCCATGCTGCCATTCGTCTACGGGAAAAAGAAGTCCTTCCGGCCGGATTTTCAGTCCGACGATCCTTATGTCAGCGGCACACTGGGGCTCAAAGGAAAAATCTTCCTCTTTCAGGCCGTTTATATTATAATCAAAATTATTGCAAACAAGGAGTCCCGGGACTTCATCGGAGACGTTCTCGGAGCCGTGAAACAGCAGAAGAAGGACAAGGCAGCTTTAGATGCTGCTTAATGGAGGGTACGCATGGGAAAAGAAGCCACACTTTTTGATTCAACCGTGAAGTCACTGATGGACGGGATGGGATCCTTCCTCTCGACGAAGACCGTCGTCGGGGAACCCATTCACATTGACGACACCATCATCATCCCCCTTGTGGACGTTTCCTTCGGAGCAGGCGCCGGGGCCTTTGCCAATGACAAGACCGGAGCCGGCGGCGCCATGGGCGGAAAGATGAAGCCTTCAGCGGTTCTCATCATAAAAGGCGGCTCTACCCGCCTCATAAATATCGCCACCCACACCGGCATCGACAAGATCCTCGATATGCTGCCCGACTTCGTCGAGCGTTTCAAGGACAAGAAGAAGCCCGAGCCGGATGAGGAAGAGAAGAAGGCCCGCGAGAAGGCCGGCGCTGCGATGGAAGAGACCATCTACGAGGCAGCAGACGTCAAAAAAGAAATGCAGGAATAATTTTTTTAGAAAGACGGGCAGCAATGCCTGTCTTTCTTTGTCCCGGCGGACAGATTGCCGGATAAACAAAAAGGACTTCGGATATTCTCCGAAGTCCCTTTATTTCAGATCACTCAAAGAGGAGCATTATGCACGCTCAACTTTGCCGCTGCGTAAGCAGGAAGTGCAAACATTGATTCTCTTGGGCGTCCCATTGACGATTGCCCGAACAGATTTGATGTTTGATTTCCACATACGGTTTGATCTTCTGTGAGAGTGGCTCACCTTGATTCCGAAGTGAGCGCCCTTTCCGCAGACAGCGCACTTTGCCATGCCAAGCACCTCCTTGCCGTTATTTATTCGAATCAGGGCAGAAAAATCCTGATTGCCAACAAAGCAACGAACCTATATTAGCAATTTGCGTGTCCGATTGCAAGCAAATTCTTCAAAAAATTGGAACAATTTGTCGCCCCGGCGTTTACGCGTCTTTCTTGTTTTTTAACGCAAGTTCGGTATAATAACTTTTAATATTGCATTTCTCCGCAAGGCCCGGATGAGAACTCCCCCAGTGCTTTATATTCGTCATAGGAAATGCAAAGTCCCTTGATACTTCCAAAACAGGAGGAAAAAATCTATGCAGGGAATCGGAACATTTGAAAACAGCAAGGGCAAGGTCGTGATCGACACCGAAGTCATCGCCACCTATGCCGGCGCAGTGGCTGTCGAGTGCTTCGGCATCGTCGGCATGGCTGCGGTAAATATGAAGGACGGCCTCGTCAAGCTCCTGAAGAAGGACTATCTGTCCCACGGTATTGATGTGACGGTGGACGAGAACAATGAGATCTCCATCGACTTTCACCTGATTGTCTCCTATGGCATCAGTATCTCCACGGTCGTCGACAATCTCCGCGAGAACGTCAAATACAAGCTTGAGGACTTCACCGGCATGAAGGTGAAGCGCATGAATGTCTATATCGACGGACTCCGGGTAATCGACTGAAGCTGATAAGGAGTATTGTTTAAATGGCTATTACAACAATCGATGCCGAGGCGCTTTCCCGCTGCTTTCTGGCCGGGGCAAAGGCGCTGGAGGCAAAGAAGGACTATATCAATGAATTAAACGTATTCCCTGTGCCCGACGGCGATACGGGAACGAATATGACGGCTACCATTATGTCGGCTGCCCGCGAGGTCACCGGTCTTCCTGCTGCGGATATGAAGTCCGTCTGCAAGGCCATGTCTTCCGGTTCTCTCCGCGGGGCCCGCGGCAACTCCGGCGTCATCCTTTCCCAGCTCTTCCGGGGCTTTACAAAGGTCGTAAAGGCCGAGGAAACGCTTGACGTTCCGAAGCTTGCAGATGCTTTCTCCAATGCCTGTGACACGGCATACAAAGCTGTCATGAAGCCCAAGGAGGGCACCATTCTCACGGTTGCCAGGGCAGCAGCTGACAAGGCTCTCGTCCTTTCCGCAGAGACAGACGATATCGTGACCTTCGCGGAAGAAATCGTTGCTGCTGCTGACGAAACCCTGAAGAAGACACCTGAAATGCTGCCTGTCCTGAAGGAAGCCGGCGTTGTCGATTCCGGCGGCCAGGGGCTTCTCTGCGTGCTTGAAGGCGCCCGCGACATCCTCGAGGGCAAGGAAATCGACCTGACGATCGGAGAGGAAGGGGCCGCAAAGCCTGCGGAAGAGGTCTCGAAATACACCTATCAGGCGGCTTTCCGAATCGTACCCGCCGCTGTTTTCTCGGAGAACGACGAGAAGGACCTCCGGAATTACTACGGAGCGATTGCGGATGAAATCTATATTTCCCAGACGGTGGATGATATCGCCGTTACCCTGCGGACGAACGATCCCGGCCACGTTCTGACGAAGGCACTTTCCTTTGGTGCTGTAGCTTCTGTTTCCATTACAAATGTGAAGCTGGACGGCAAAGACGGGAAACCTGCTCCTGTGCCGGCTGCGCCGAAGGCAGAAGCTCCTGCTGCCCCTGCCAGGTCCCCTGAAGCGCCTGCCAAAGGAAAGAAAGAGGAAGCTCCTACAGAACCGATGAAGGAAGTTGGTTTTGTCGCTGTTTCCATCGGAAAAGGCCTGAATCAAATCTTTCAGGAGCTTGGCGCCGACTACATCATCGAAGGCGGCCAGACCATGAACCCCTCGACGGAGGATATATTAAACGCCGTCGAGAAGGTCAATGCGAAGAGTGTCATCGTTCTCCCGAACAACAAAAATATTATTCTTGCAGCAAACCAGGCGCGGGATATCTGCGAGGACAAGGAAATCATCGTCCTTCCCACAAAGACGATCCCCCAGGGCATTGCAGCCCTGATCAACTACATCCCGGAGGAGTCTGCGAAAGACAACGCGAAGCATATGCTGAAGGACATCGGAAATGTGAAGTCCGGTGAAATTACCTATGCGGTCCGGGATACAAAGATCAACGACCGGGAGATTCACAAGGGCGACTATATGGGCATCGGCGACGAGGGCATTGCTGCCGTCAATCCGGATATCCAGATTGCCTTCCTTGAAATGCTCCGTACGATGGTGACGGACGATTCTTCCCTCTGCACCGTTTACTATGGGAAGAATGTGAAGAAAAAGGATCTTCAGAAGCTGCAGGCTACCTTGACAGGCGCCTTTCCCAATCTCGAATATGAGATCACGGAAGGAGATCAGCCCATCTACTACTACATTGTTTCCGTTGAGTGATCATACAGTGTCCGTCTGAGACGGACACTTTTTCTGCGGTAAGCTTTTATGATTGAAAATACAAGCATCCGTGAGTTAAAGGGCATCGGTGAAAAATCCGAAGCCCTTTTTCATCGCCTGAAAATTTTTACGGTCTATGACTTGCTGACCTTCTATCCAAGGACCTATACGCGTTATCCTGAAGTAACGCGGGATTTAAGCCTGGCCCGGCCCGGAAAGAAGGCAGCATTTGAAGTCACCATTGCCAGGCGGCCGATGACGAAAAAAGTGAAAACGCCTGTCACCATTCTCCGCCAGGAGGCAGACGGCGGCATTCCTTTGGAGTGCATCTGGTTCCGCCTGCCCTATCTGTCGTCCACCCTGGAAACCGGGAAAACCTTTGTTTTTTACGGAACCGTGAAGGAGGGAGATAAACGGGGCTATATCCGCCTGGAACAGCCTGAAATCTACACGAAGGACAAATACAGCGGGCTCCTCAAATCCCTGCAGCCCGTCTATTCCCTGACGAAGGGACTCTCGAACAATGCCCTGAAGAAGGCGATTGAAACAGCCCTTGTTGAGAAGAGCCAGATTTCCGACTACCTTCCGGAAAGCCTTTTGAGAAAGCACGGCTTTCCGGATCTTTACACGATGCTTTCCGATGTGCATTTCCCTGCGAATGAAGAGACGCTTGTTGCCGCGCAGAAGCGGATTTCCTTCGAGGAGTTTTTCTTCTTTTTTCTCTCTCTGGCTTTAAATGAGGAAAAGGAGGAGGTGCGGGAGAATACCCACATCCCTGCGGTGACACATTATTATGATAATGTAAAAGCATCTCTTCCCTACCCCCTTACGAATGGGCAGGAGACCGCCCTTTGTGATATCAGGGAAGACCTTGCAAAGCCTGTGATTTCCGAGCGCCTGATTCAGGGAGATGTTGGATCCGGCAAGACGCTCGTCGCCTTTCTCGCCATGCTCCTCATGGTGGAAAACGGGTACAAGGCCCTTCTGATGGCACCGACGGAAGTCCTGGCGGAACAGCACCAGAAGACATTTTCCGCCTATATCGAAGAATTCGGCCTGCCATATGACGCGGTCCTTCTGACCGGAGATGTCAAGGGAAAGGCACGAAAGGAGGCTCTGGAGAAAATCGAAAACTCCGCCGGTCTCTTTGTCATCGGGACATCCGCCCTGATTTCAGATGCGCGGGAATACGGGGATATCGGTATCGTCGTGACGGACGAGCAGCACCGCTTCGGGGTGAAGCAGCGGAAAGCCCTGATGAACAAGGGCGCTTCTCCCTATGTCCTCCTCATGTCCGCAACGCCTATCCCGCGGACCCTGGCAAAGATTCTCTATCAGGATATGCCGATCTCCGTCATGACAGATAAACCGGCAAGCCGGCTCCCCATCAAAAACTGCGTCGTCGGCCCGGACAAGAGGGGGACCTCCTGGCGCTTCATCGAAAAGGAGATACGGGCCGGAAGACAGGCTTACATCATCTGCCCCTTTGTGGAGCAGTCCGAGGACGATCCGTCTATTGCCGATGTGGAAACCTATACAAAGAATCTGAAAAAAGCTCTGCCCAAGGACATCCGGGTAGGTACCCTGCACGGCCGCATGAAGGATGCGGAGAAGGAAGAGGTCATGGCAGCCTTTGCCGCCCATGAAACGGACATCCTCGTGTCGACGACCGTCATTGAGGTGGGCATCGATGTCCCGAATGCGACGGTCATCATGATTGAAAATGCAGACCGCTTCGGCCTTTCCCAGCTCCACCAGCTCCGGGGCCGCGTCGGCCGCGGGAAAGAGCAGAGCTACTGCATCTTCATGAACTGTTCCGACAAGGAGGAAACGCCTGAACGCCTTAACGTCATCAATTCCAGCAACGACGGCTTTTTCATTGCAGAAGAGGACCTGCGTCTGCGGGGACCCGGCGACGTCACAGGGATACGGCAGAGCGGGGAAGAGGCCATTGACATGACCGCTGTGGCAGAGCATCCCGATGTGATGGAAGACGCCGCAGCAGACGTGAAGGAAATTATGAAAAATGACCCGGAGCTCTCAAGCGAAGAGTTTCGGGCCATTGCAAAGAGGCTTTCAAATATCGAGGCGAAACGGCTGTATCAGAATCTGTAACGCCATTGAGTGGCTATGAAAACCGTCCTTTATTATGCACGGCCCTTTCACCGGCGGCTCCCTGCCTTGTTTTCAGAAAGGCCGTGCGGCAGCAAAGCGCCGTGTCCGGAACCTGCAGGAAGGAACCTATGTTCCGCTTCTTCAATCGTCTGAAAATACATTCAGATAGGTGTCGGGCGCTGCAGCCGGCGCGAGCCTGCCGGTCAGCAAGGGTAGTATGGAAGCCGAAGGAATCCCCCTCGGAGGAGGCCGGCCAGAAACCGCTCTATCGGCCAAACCGCTCCGGCACTCACGGATTCGCAGGGCAGACGGTGTGGAAACAATACGGTAGCAGAAAAAAGCCCCTCATCGGGCGCCACGAGCGGTCCGTAGACCGCCAGGGCGACCGGGAGGGGCTTTTCTGCTGCGAAAGAAATCCGTACGCACTGCCCGGAGAAGGTGTGAGCATACGGAGCAGCAATTTCACCAAAGAGAAAATGCATTATGAAGGCCGACGACCGAGGGAGTTCCGATACAGGCCTTTCTGAGAGGAAGGCAGACGAGCCGCCGGAGAAAGGGCCGTACCGCAATAAAAGAGAGCTGAGGATTCTCAGCCTAGCTCATGACAGTCACCTATTCCGCCTTCGTGACGCCCTCGAGAGAAGGGTGCACGACCATGGAGTAGTTCGTGTAGTAGATGACGTAGCCGGGGGCTGTTCCGGGCGTCTTCTTCACTTCCTTCCGCTGTACGTAGTCGACCTCGACCTTGTCGGCATCACGGCCTTCGGAGTAGTAAGCCGCCACCTGGGCCCCGATGATATAGTCCTGATCCGGAAGCTCCTTGCCCTCCGTCTTTATGATGACGTGGCTTCCGTGCAGTGTCTTGACATGGAACCACATGTCCTTGCCTGATCCGATTTTGAAGGTGACTTCCTCGTTCTGGTAGTTGTTCTTCCCGACATATACGTGGAAGCCGTCTTCCGTGATGAAGTGGAGGGGAGCAGCCTTCTCGGGCTTTTTCTTACCGGGATTCCCGGATTTCTTCGTAAAACCGGCCTCGTGCATCTCCCGGCGGATTTCGGCAAGATCCGCAGAGGTCTCGGCAAAAGAAAGGGAGGCTTCAATAGACATCAGATGATCAATCTCCGCCTTCGTCATCTCAATCCGCTCCGTCACATTTTCTCTGGTCCGCTTCAGCTTGTCATAGCGGGCGAAGTAGCGGGAGGCATTCTCCATGGCGGAATAGCGGGGATCGAGGGGGATTGTCAGCTTCTCCCCCGTGTAGTAGTTGTCGACGGTGATTTCCTTCGCCTTTTCCGGAGCGCTGTGGCCGTACGTATGGAGGAGTTCCCCGTAAACCCGGAATTTGTCCGCCTTTTCGGTATCCTCTAGCTGCTTTTCCTGGATGGCGAGCGTTTTCCGGTTCCTTGCCAGCAGCGTATGGAGGAGCTTCCTTATATCCTCCGACTTCTGCTTGATGTTTTCCGTCTTGTTCTTTGATGAATAATAAGAAAAAAGCATGGCGGAAACAGACTCCGCCCTTTCCTCTGTCATGTCGGAAAGATAAGTCAGCGGCAAAGGCGAAAACTCTACAGCCGCATTGCTTTCCGGATCCCTGAAAATGACAGGCGTGTAGTTTCCGCTGTCAAGGGCTGCCATGTAGGAGCGCAGAGCCTCATAGAGTTTTCTCTTTTCTTCATCGGAAAGGGAGGCCGTGGAGGCCGCGGAATCGACACCGGCCCGGGCACAGATCTCTTCGGCGAGGGTCGTTCCGAAACCGGTGAATGCAGTCACGAGTGCTTTCGAGACAGAGGCAGGGTGCTCAATTACATTCGACATGAAATATTCTTCCGTGCAGGAAGCAGGATCGCACTTCCCTTCCTGGGCAGGGATGAAGTACCTGCGGCCGGGCAGGACTTCGCGTACGGAAGACACAAAGGAGTTAATGCGCTTGATGGCGTCGATTACGGTATCGTCCGCGTCTGTAAAAATAATATTCGAATGCCGCCCCATGATTTCGAAATAGAGGTGCTTCGTCGAAAGGTCGCCCATTTCGTCGAGGTGCTCAACCGACATGCGGATGACGCGCTCGGCTCCCATCTGGGCGATTTCCGTGATGCGGCCGCCCTGTAAATGCTTGCGCAGTACCATGCAGAAGGCCGGTGCCTGATCTGGGGATTTCTTCCGTTCTTCCGTGATGTAGAGGAGGGGGAGGGTTGCATTTGCTGAAGCAAAGAGGAGAACCGTTTCCCCGCCGCCCTTGATGGTAAAGATCAGCTCGTCCTTCTCCGGCTGGGCTATTTTTGATATTTTCCGGTCTGTCAGCCGGGCAGAAAGCTCGTGCGATAAGGCCCGGACCGTGGCTCCATCGAAAGCCATAAAAACACCTTCTATTCTGAAACTGCCGGCCGGGCGTATAATAATTGAAAGTCCCTGGCCGGGAAATTGTGCGTCTTTTTCGAAAAGTTTGACGTAGAACAACGATTTAAATATAATAATATATCGATGCTAAAAAGGAAAGGTGTGTGTTTTTATGGCTGCATCCATGACAGGATTCGGCCGGGCGGCAGCAGAAGGCTCCTCCGGACGCATCACCGTTGAGATCAAATCTGTCAATCACCGCTATCTGGACGTGACGACGAAGCTCCCGCGGGAGTTGAATTTTCTGGATCCCCTGCTTCGGGAAACCGTGAAAGAGCGGATTGTCAGAGGAAAGGTCGACGTATCCGTTACATTTGATGCCTTTTCGGACGATTCCGTTGCTCTCCGATTCAATCCGAAGATTGCGGAAGCCTATGTACGGTCTGCACTCGAGGCCTCGGAAAAATTCAACCTGAATTACGACCTGACGGCCAGCCGCCTCATCACTCTTCTCCATGTAATGGACACGGAGACCGGTGAAACCGACGAAGAGGCACTTACCGCCCTTTTTTCAGAGGCGATGGACGAAGCCCTCGATGCTTTCGGGAAAGCGCGGGCGGCAGAGGGAGAGCGGCTGGTCAGGGATCTGACGGAAAAAGTCAGGGAACTTTCCCGCCTTGTTGATGAGGTTGAAAAAAGAATCCCCGTTCTGATTGAGGGGTACAAGGAGAGGCTTACCGACCGTCTGTCGCAATTTTCCGAGGCAGATGGAATCGACTCTGGCCGTCTCGCCCAGGAGGTTACCCTCTATGCGGACAAGATTGCGATTGACGAAGAGGTGGTCCGCCTGAAGAGCCATATCACCGAAACCCTTGCCACTTTGGAAAAGGACGGAGAAATCGGCCGCCGCCTGGACTTCCTCTCCCAGGAAATGAACCGGGAGGCCAATACCATCCTCTCCAAGTCCACGGATGTGGAAACAGACCGGGCAGGCGTTCAGATGAAAACCCTGATTGAAAAAATCCGGGAGCAGATACAAAACCTGGAATAATATTCAGCGTATGCCAGTTCAGATTTCGAAGAAGCCTGAGTCTGGGGGGTCTGAATATAAAGGAGATTTACATGATGAAACGGGAAGGACTCGTTGCCGTCCTGTCCGGTTTTTCCGGGGCAGGCAAGGGGACGATCATGAAGCACCTTCTGGAAGAATATCCGGGGCGCTACAATCTCTCTATTTCCGCCACGACGCGGAAGCCGCGGACCGGGGAGGTCGACGGAAGGGAGTACTTTTTCAAAACAAAAGAAGAATTCGAGCAGATGATTTCCGAAGGGAAGTTCTTAGAGCATGCCTGCTTCAACGGAAACTACTATGGAACGCCTCTCGACTACGTGAAAAATCTGACAGACCAGGGCAAGGATGTCCTTCTGGAAATCGAAGTCCAGGGCGCCCTGCAGGTGAAAAAGATTTTCCCTGACGCAGTCCTCCTCTTTGTGACGCCGCCCTCGGCGGATGCCCTGAAAGAAAGGCTCGTCGGGCGAGGGACGGAAACGCCTGAGGAGATAGCCAACCGCCTTTCCATTTCCACCCGCGAATCGCAGCTGATGGAAAAGTACGATTACCTGATTGTCAATGATGACCTCGAGACGGCCGTACAGGACGTCCACGATATCATAGAAAGCGAAGCATTAAAAACCCTTCGCAACAAGGCAAATATTGAAGAAATGAGAAGCGAACTCAAAAAGTTCGCGAAAGGAGAAGAAAACTCATGATCCATCCTTCCTATGTGGAACTTATGAAAGTTGTAAATGAAGGCGCTGACGTCGGCGACGAGCCCGTCATCAATTCCCGCTACTCCATCGTCTGCGCGACAGCGAAACGGGCCCGCCAGCTCATAGACCACAGAAAGCCCTTGATTGAAAACACGGAGGGAATGAAGCCTCTTTCCATCGCTGTCGAGGAGATGTGGGAAGGAAAGCTTCGAATTCTCACCGATGAGGAAGCTGCTGTTGAGCAGGAAAAGCAGGACGCTTATGACGAGAAGGTTCGCGAAGAGCGGGCCCGCCAGAAGGAAGAAGAACGCCTGAAGGCGGAAGAGGAAGCCCGTCAAAAGGCTGAAGCAGAAGCTGCTGCTGACGAGGACGGTGAAATCATAGAGGACGAGTCCTCCGAGGAAACCGTTGACACGACTGTATTTGCAAGTGAAGATGAAGACTTCACGCCGCATGCGGGCGACGATGAAGAAGGCTCCGGAGACGCAGAGTAATCCATGTCTGAATTTGCCGGAAAAATATTCATTCAGTCTTTAGGCTGCGACAAGAACCTTTCCGATGCGGAGCACATGCTGTCCCGCCTCATCAAAAAGGGCTATACAATTACCGACAACGAGACAGAGGCAGATATCATCATCGTAAACACCTGCTGCTTCATTCACGATGCCCTGCAGGAATCGATTGATACGATCATCGAGCTCGGTTCCCTGAAGGAGACGGGAGCGCTCAAGACTCTTGTAGTCACCGGCTGCATGGCGGAGCGCTATGCGGAGCAGATGAAAGAGGAACTGCCTGAAGTCGATGCCATCTGCGGAACGACGTCTTATGACAAAATCTGCGACGTCATCGAAGAGGCGGCGTCCGGGCAGCAACCGGTTCAACTGGATGATCTCTCACGTCTGCCCGATGATTCGGCAGGCCGCGTGCTTTCCAATCTCACGACCTACGGCTATCTGAAAATTGCGGAGGGCTGCAACAAGGGCTGCTCCTACTGCATCATTCCTTCCCTGCGCGGTCCCTACCGGTCCGTTCCGATGGAATCTCTTGTTTCCGAAGCAGAGGACATGGTAAAAAACGGGGTGAAGGAACTCATTCTCGTCGCCCAGGAGACAACGCTCTACGGGACAGACATCTACGGAAAGAAGTCTCTGCCGGATCTGCTCCGGAAGCTGAATGCTATAGAAGGCCTTGCGGCCATTCGCATCATGTACTGCTATCCGGAAGAAATTACGGAAGAGCTGCTGCAGACCATGGCAGAATGCAAAAAAGTCTGCCATTACCTGGACCTGCCCATTCAGCACTGCTCGGATGAAATTTTAAAGGCAATGCGGCGAAAAACACGGAAGTCAGAGCTTCTTGAAAAAATTGCCCTGATCCGGAGGATTTTGCCTGACTGTGCCCTGCGAACGACGCTGATCTGCGGCTTCCCCGGAGAAACAGAAGAGCAGCAGGAAGAATTAAAACAATTCATTCAAGAGGTACAGTTTGATCATCTCGGCGCCTTCACCTATTCGCAGGAAGAGGGAACGCCGGCAGCTGCCATGGAAGGCCAGATTCCCGAGGATGTGAAAACCGCCCGTCGCGACGCCATTATGGCCCTGCAGCAGAGAATTACAGAGAAGAAAAACCGGGAACTTATCGGAAAGACCTACACTGCCATTGTTGACGGCTACCTTCCCGAAGACGGAAATCTCGTCTGCCGGATCTACCGGGATGCCCCGGATATCGACGGGGAGTTGTTCGTTCCCTCAGACCATGAGATGATGGCAGGAACAGAGCTTTTCGTTCGTATTACCGATGTCAATGCCTATGATTACAGAGGAGAAATCGTCAATGAATCTGCCGAATAAGCTTACCATGCTCCGGATCTTTATGATTCCTTTTTTCGTTGTCTTTCTCCTGTGTTTCCCGGACAGTCTCACGATGCGGCTCATCGCTGACGCCATCTTCATTGCGGCGTCCCTGACCGACATGGCTGACGGGAAAATTGCCCGGTCGCGGAACCTTATTACGAATTTTGGCAAGTTTATGGATCCCCTTGCTGACAAGCTTCTCGTGACTTCGGCCATGATCTGCCTTACGGCCCTGGGAGAGCTTCCCGCCTGGTTTACAATCATCGTCGTTGCGCGGGAATTCATCATTTCCGGCTTCCGCCTCATAGCTGCGGAAAACGGCATCGTCATTGCAGCCTCCTACTGGGGCAAGTTCAAAACCGCCTTTTCCATGATCATGGTAATCGTGATGGTGGCAAAGTTTGAAAATACGATCTGGTACTGGCTGGGGCAGATTCTCATGTGGATTTCCCTCTTCCTTACCGTCGTTTCCCTGATTGACTACATCGTAAAGAACAAGGATGTCTTAAAGGAGCAGAGTTGAACGTATTCGAGCAATTTGCAGGAAATTTGAAAAGCTTCTTCGGCCCGTCTACAGACAAACTGGCTTGCGAGCTTTATGATGCCTTGAAACGGAAGCACCTTCGCATCGCCACGGCCGAGTCCTGTACCGGCGGCCGTCTGGCTGATGCTCTTGTATCGGTGGAAGGCATCTCGGAGGTCTATCCGGGCGGCTATGTCACCTATTCCGACGAAGCAAAGGCAAGGGATCTACTCGTATCGAGAAAAACGTTGGCCTACCATACGGCCGTTTCTGCCGAAGTGTCGCGGCAGATGGCGATGGGGCTTCACATGAAGACCGGCGCTGACCTCTGCCTGACGACGACCGGTATGGCGGGCCCTACAGGAGGAACTGCAGAAACGCCTGTCGGCACCGTCTATATTTCGCTTGCCGTAAAGGACCGTGTCATCACCCGGCATTTCGTTTTCACCGGGAACCGTGAAGCTGTACGGAATCAGGCGGTGCGGGAGGCTTTGCAGCTGGCCCTTGCTGCACTGGAGGAGTATTGACGGGCTCAAGCCGGACCTCCGTTTTCTTTATGACTAATATTTTTGCCGATACTGAAGAAGGCTTTTGACATGAGAGTAATCGCAGGCAGCCGCAGGTCCATCCCTCTGAAGTCCGTTGAAGGGATGGCTACCCGGCCCACCCAGGACAGAATCAAGGAAACCCTGTTCAATATCATACAGAACTATGTTCCGGGCTGCCGTTTTCTCGACCTCTATGCCGGGAGCGGCCAGATGGCGATTGAAGCCTTAAGCCGCGGAGCAGTTTCTGCCGTTCTCGTGGACAGCGGCCGGGAACCGAAAAAGGTCATTGAAGCAAACCTTGAGAAAACGCGTTTCACCCAGGAAGCCAGGCTTTTTTCGTCGGCCGTCCTTTCCTATGTTGGGACAGCGTCGCCGGACAAGCCCTTTGACATCATCTTCATGGATCCTCCCTACGACCTGCGCGAGGAAATCCCCGTTCTGGAAAAGATTGCGGAACGGAGGCTCCTCTCCGACAGCGGCTGGATCATTGTGGAAGCCCGTCTGGACAATGACTTCTACGAGCATATTCCTTCGGCGTTCCGTGTTGATCGGATCAAGGATTACAAAACAAACCGCCACGTGTTCATCAAATGGGCGGAGGCAGACGCATGAAAAAAGCTATCTATCCCGGTTCCTTTGATCCCGTCACATTCGGGCACCTGGATATCATCCGCCGGGCGGCCGGTCTCTTCGACACCCTGACCGTTCTCGTGATGATCAACAGCGCAAAAAGGACGTTGTTTTCACCGGATGAGCGTGTTAATATGATACGAGGGCTTTTGACAGAGTTCCCGAATGTGGACGTCAAGGCGACGGACCGGCTGCTTGTTGACTATGCCCGGGAGAATGACATAAATATCGTTGTCCGGGGACTGCGTACCACGACAGACTTTGAGTACGAGCTGCAGCTGGCCCATATTTACAAGAAGGAAAACGAAGGCTTAGAAACCGTCTTTCTTGCGACAGAGATGGAGTATTCCTACCTGTCGTCGACAGTTGTGCGGGAATTTGCTTCCTACCACGGTGATATTTCCCCCTTCGTACCGGCTTCCCTGATTCCCCTGATTGAAGAGAAGTACAAGTGACTTTCGGAAATTTCCAATTCGGGACGGAAGATTGTATTTTTGTACATTTTTGATTAATGATATTATTCATGTAAACAGAACAGCTAGGTAAGGAGAAACATCCGCATGGCCAGCGAAATTGAAAGTATCATTGAAGAAATTGAAGACTACCTCGACAGCTGCAAGACAACAATGCTGTCGTCAAACAAAATCGTTGTCAACCGCGACGACATGGACTCCCTGATCGATGAACTGAAGACGAAGACGCCGGTGGAAATCAAGCGCTATCAGAAGATCATCAACAATCAGGAAGCCATCTTAAACGACGCGAAGAAAAAAGCGGCAGCCATCATCGAAGAGGCTCAGGTCCAGACCACGGAGCTCCTTTCCGAACACGAGATCATGCGGAAGGCCTATGCCCAGGCCAATGAAGTCGTCATGGTGGCGACCAAGCAGGCAAATGAGATGCTCGACAAGGCTACCAGCGATGCGAACGACATTCGGACCGGCGCTATTGCTTACACGGACAGCCTCTTAAAGAGCGTGCAGGAAATTCTCGCTACTTCCATCGAAACAACGAAGGCCCGGGATGAAAAGTTTTTAGGCCAGATGCAGGGCTATCTCGATACGGTCATGCAGAACCGGATGGAACTGTCCCCGAATCCTACGGATACCGTCATGAATGCCGATCTGCCGCAAAAGAATGAACCTGCTGCGGCGACGGAAAGCACTCCGTCTGCCGATGCTCAGGCCAAGCCAAAGGATACGCCCAAAAAGCCGGCTTCTACACCCAATACGGCTCCGACAGACGAAAAAAAACCGGCCAGCGGCATTGACGTTCCGGAAAAGTTCTTCAACAAGGAATGAATTATTTGAACATTTGATGGAATTTGCGGCACCTCACGAGGGTGCCGCTTTTCGGTGAAAACGGGTACCCGGCCCGGCATGCGAAAGCCGGCGCCAGCCTATTTCGGATGGACAGCGGATTGAAACGACACAAATACGAAGCCGTCATTTTTGACCTGGACGGAACCCTCATCAACTCCCTTTCCGTTTGGCACGATGTGGACATCACATTTCTCGGAAGGCGTGGGCTTGCCGTTCCTCCTACTCTGCAGAAGGATCTGGGCGGTCTTTCCATGTATGAGATCGGGGAATATTTTCAAACGAAGTTCGGGCTTTCTGACACCGTGGAAGAGATGATGGCCGAGTGGAATGAGCTCGCCTACGAGGACTACCGGTATCGTTTCGGCCTGAAGGAAGGCGCAGAGGATTTCCTTCACTTTCTGAAAAAGGAAGGCTTTTCTACCGGCCTTGCCACCAGTAATTCCCGGGAACTCGTTGAAGCTTCCTTCGAAAAGAACCGGCTCTACGATGTCATTGACGTCATTGTGTCTTCCAATGAGGTCCCCCACGGAAAGCCGGAGCCGGACATCTATCTTGCCTGCGCCGAACGGCTTTCTGCAATTCCTGAAAGATGTCTTGTCTTTGAGGATCATCCGGATGGCATTCTTGCCGCCAGGCGGGCCGGAATGACCGTCTGGGCAGTTGCCGATGACTATACTTCCGATGCAGAAGAAGAGAAGCGGAGGGCAGCAGCCGGCTTCATCACGGACTTCACGGAATTTGACCGAAGCCTGCTCTTTGAATGATCGTTTTTTTTGCCTGCGGACGGCGGATCTTCAGGCAAAGGCGGTGAACCCTTGAAACTGTATATGAGATGAAAAATATATGCATTGATGAAAATAATGAAAAGCAGACGCTGCTCAAGTTCCTGCGCCGCCTCTTTCCTGAATCACCCGACGGATTCTTTTTCAAGATGCTACGGAAGAAGAATATTACATTGAACGGAAAAAAGGCTGGAGGGAAGGAAATCCTTGCGGCAGGAGATTCCGTCCAAATTTTCTTTTCCGATGAAACATTTGAAAAATTATCATCTGCAGGAACAAATGCGGCAGAAGATGCCTTTGAAAGTCTCCTGAAGGACGATTTCCCCACCCCCGAAATTGTATACGAATGTCCGGACTTTCTGGCTGTGAACAAGGCTGCGGACGTTCTTTCCCAAAAAGCGGAGAAAGATGATATCTCCGTCAATGAAATGCTGCTTTCCTATGTGGCAAAGAAGGGCTTGATCACGGCGGAGTCCTTTTCCCGCTTTCATCCCTCGGTAAGTAACCGCCTCGACCGGAACACTTCCGGTCTTCTCTTTTTCGCCCTTACGCTGAAGGGACAGCAGTACCTGACAAAGATGCTCCGGGACCGGACGATAAGGAAGTACTATCTGGCTATCGTTCACGGGCGGCCGGAGGAAGGGGAAGATTTTTCCGCCTGGCTGAAGAAAGACGAAAAGACAAATATCGTCAAAGTCCGGAACAGGGCTTTTGACGGAGCCCGGGAGATTCATACCGGAATTGATATCCTTTCCTCTTCCGGAGAATTTTCACTTTTGAAGGTACATCTCATTACCGGGGCGCCCCACCAGATCCGGTCCCACCTGGCCTTTCTCGGTTGTCCGATAGTATTTGATCCGAAATATGGAGAAATAAGGCAGGACAAAAAACTATCGGCCGCATGCAGCCCGTCGAATCAAAAGACAGACGGAAAACAGACCGATATTTCCGGGGCAGGGAGGCCGTTTTCTAAAGCCGGATTTAGGCAGATGCTGCATTCCTATAGGACAATTTTTCCGGACGGGCAGACTTTTACCGCTCCCGTACCAGAGGACATGAAGCGGTTCTGCCGGAATTTTCACTTGGATATCAGCAGATTATAGCGATGAAACAGGCTGTATTTTTCTAATACAAGCGATTTTCTAAATAATTCAGCATATTTCGTACAATTTTGGCAAAACGGCAGGGTGATGATACATGGCGACGTGGGAATCCCGCGGCCTCCGCGGTTCTGTCCTCGAGGACATGATCAACAAGACAAATGAAATATACAGGGAGAAGAAGCTGGCCCTGATTCAGAAGGTGCCGACTCCCATCACTCCCATCAATATTGACAAGGAGTCCCGCCACATTACGCTTGCGTATTTCGACCAGAAGTCGACGGTCGACTACATCGGGGCGGTGCAGGGCATTCCTGTATGCTTCGATGCGAAGGAGTGCAACACAGACCGCTTTCCCCTGGCGAATATCCACGAGCACCAGATGCGGTTCATGGAGGAGTTTGAAGGACAGGAGGGCGTCGCCTTTTTTCTCATCATGTTCACGGACCGCAATGTCTTTTACTATATGCGTTTCCGCGAGGCCCTGACCTTCTGGAAACGGATGGAAGAGGGCGGACGTAAGTCCTTCCTCTACGACGAGCTCGATCCTGCCTACTTCTTTGACGCCGGCCGCAACGCCTTCCTTCCCTATCTCAATATGCTGGAGAAGGATCTGTCCGAGCGGGACGAAGAATAATATTCCATATTGGGGCTACTGTTGACACAGTAAGGAAAAAATAATATAATTCAGCCTGCTATCACGGCAGCACGTTAGCACGCTAAAGTGTTAGCCGTTCAATTGCTGTTGTTTCAGAATTGCCAATTTTTCTTCGGATCCCGTATATCCGGCGGACAGGCAGAATGCAGTAAAGAAAGAAACGTATATGAATCGTGTCATTCACACCCCGGAAGGCTTCCGGGATATCTATGGAAATGAATTTGACGAGCGGGAGGAAATGACGGATCGTCTGACAGAAACCCTCCGCTCCTTCGGCTACCGGGGCATTGCCACGCCTGCAATCGAATTCTTTGATGTTTTCGCCAAAGACAAGGGCAGCACGCCATCCCGCAATCTCTACAAGTTTTTCGACAGGGAAGGGAATACCATGGCTCTCCGGCCGGACTTCACCCCGTCCGTCTGCCGTTGTGCGGCGGCTCATTTCGCAGAAACCCATGAACCCCTGCGCTTCACTTACAAGGGGAATGTCTATGTGAATTCCTCCTCCTACCGGGGCCGTCTCAACGAATCTGCCGAGGTCGGCGCGGAGTTCCTTTTTGACGGTTCCGTCGATGCAGATGCGGAAATCATTGCGGCAGCTGCAGAAGCCGTCCGTAGCGTGGGGCTTTCGGACTTCAAGATCGGCATCGGTCATGCGGACATTCTGCGGGGCCTGATTGAATACGCCAATCTCGGGGAAGAGGAAGAGGCCATCCGGGGCTACATCGAAAACCACAATTTCTACGGACTCGAACAGTTCCTGCAGAAGAGCCGGGTAAATGATGAGCTGTCTGCCCTCTTTCTTTCAATGCAGAAGTCCTTTGATGATTTTTCCGAAATGTCGGAACTGTATGCGCTTTCAAAAAAATATCCGCGCATTCGCATGGCTCTTGATCGTCTTGCCGTTCTTTCAGAGCTTTTAAAGGCATACGGAGTTGAGAAGTATGTTTCCTACGACTTTGGAGCAGTCAGCCGCTTTACCTACTACACCGGCATCATCTTCACCGGCTATGCCTACGGCACCGGCGAGCCGGTCCTTTCCGGCGGCCGCTACGACCGATTGCTGGAAAACTTCGGCTGCGACGGAGAGGCGGTCGGCGTGGCTATTTTCTGCGACGAGCTTTATTCTGCCGTGAAGGCTGCCGGTCTTTCCCTGGCAAAAGGCAGCATTCACCGTGTTCTCACCTACAACGAGGATAGCAGGAAGGAAGTTATCAGGCAGGCAGCAGAGCTGCGGAATACCGGCATTCAGGTGACACTGAAGAGGGAATGACGGGAAAGTGCAGCTGAGATCCGCAGGCTGAAAGCAGTCTGAAAATTTTTGCTTTTTTTGAAATGCCATATATACTTTGAACAATGCACGCAGCTGCCTTGTGAAAAATCGGAGAAGTCATGGACAAGAATTCCAGTATTACCGTCGCCCTGGGAAAGGGGCGGCTGGCGAAAAAAGCGATGGAGGCCTTCGGCCGAATCGGCATTCCCTGTGATGAGATGAAGGATCCGGATACCCGGAAGCTGATTTTTGAAAATGAGGAGATGGGCTACCGCTTTTTCCTGGCCAAGGGGCCGGATGTCCCGACCTATGTGGAATATGGGGCGGCGGATATAGGCATCGTTGGTGAAGACACCATCCTTGAAGAAGCCCGGAATATCTACGAGGTTCTGGATCTCGCTTTCGGGAAGTGCCGTATGTGCATCGCAGGTCCAGCCGGAAATGAAGGCCTGATGCAGGAAAACAGCCGCATCCGCGTGGCAACGAAATATCCCCGCATTGCGAAAAATTATTTTTACAATGAGAAAAACCGGACAGTGGAGATCATCAAGCTGAATGGTTCCATCGAACTTGCTCCGATTGTGGGACTTTCGGACGTCATCTGTGATATAGTAGAGACCGGAAGCACCCTGCGGGAAAACGGTCTGACGGTCTATGAAACGGTCTGCCCCCTGTCGGCGCGAATGGTGGTCAATCCCGTTTCTATGAAGATGAAGGGGGAAAAGATTGACCGGCTGATTGAGGACTGGAAGCGGGTAAATCTCGAAGCCTGACTGCTGCATGTTTTCTCTGAATAATCCGGCAAAATAGCCGCAAACGCTGATTCGGCGGCATTTTTTCTGCAGTTGGAGCAATACGAAAAGAAGGAAAAAATAGTGAAGACCATCTATGTAGACGAGAGCACCGGGAAGCAGATAGCCGGCGACCTAAAGAAACGGAAAACATCAAGCTACGACGAACGCGAGGCAGCCGTCCGCGCAATTGTGGAAGACGTGCACGAACACGGTGATAGCGCCCTTTTCTCCTACACGAAGAAGTTCGACGGGGCAGATCTCACTGCGGATTCCATTCAGGTGACGGAGAAAGAAATCAAAGCCGCCTATGAAGAGGTATCGCCCGAGCTTCTTTCCGTCATCAAAAAGGCGCTCAAACGAATTCGCGCCTTCCACGAAAAGCAGGTTCAGCAGTCCTGGTTTACGACAGAAGAGGGGATTATCTTAGGGCAGCGTGTCATCCCCATGGAGAGGGCCGGCGTCTATGTGCCCGGCGGTAAGGCGGTCTACCCTTCGTCAGTACTTATGAATATTGTCCCGGCAAAGGTGGCCGGCGTCCGTGAAATCATTATGTGCACCCCCTGTAATAAAGAAGGGAAAGTAGCAGCATCAACGCTTGTAGCGGCTGCGGAAGCCGGCGCTGACCGGATTTTTAAATGTGGCGGGGCCCAGGCGATTGCTGCCATGGCCTTCGGAACGGAGTCTGTTCCGAAGGTCGACAAGATTGTCGGTCCCGGCAATGTCTTCGTTGCCCTGGCGAAGAAATCCGTCTTCGGAAATGTCTCCATTGATTCCGTCGCCGGTCCTTCCGAAATCATGGTTCTCTGCGATGAAACGGCAAATCCCCGCTACATTGCGGCAGACCTCCTGTCCCAGGCAGAGCACGACGAGATGGCATCCGCTATCCTCGTGACGACATCGGAAGATGTTGCCAAAGCTGTGCAGAAGGAAATTGACGGATTTGTACCAAAACTCGAAAGAAAAGCGATTATTGAAAAATCACTGGAGGATTTCGGCTATATCCTGATTGCGAAGGACAGAAAGGCAGCATACGACTGCGTCAACGAAATAGCCTCTGAGCATCTGGAGATTGTGACTGCGGACCCCTTCACGGATATGACCTATATCCGGAACGCCGGCGCCATCTTCCTCGGTGCCTATTCATCAGAGCCCCTTGGCGACTATTTCGCCGGGCCAAACCATGTCCTTCCCACCGGCGGGACGGCCCGTTTCTTCTCGGCACTTTCCGTGGACGATTTTGTCAAGAAATCCTCGATCATTTCGTATTCTCGGAATGCCCTGGAGGAAATCCACGAAGACATCGAATCCTTTGCCAAATGCGAGCAGCTGACGGCCCACGCGAATTCAATCGCCGTACGGTTCGAGTGAAGCAATCCGGCTGCTGCATTCAAGCACTTTTTGCTTCAACGGACGAAGGCTCAGCTCTTGTGAGTACAGGGAAATTTTTCCTTGTGTTTTCATTTTTTGTACAGGAGTACAATTTATGGCAAATCAGAAAATGGCGGATACAGCTGAAAAGAAAACCGAAAACGTATCTTTCGTTTCACACATCCACCGGGTGACGAAGGAGACGGACATCGACCTGTCTCTGAACCTGCACGGAAGCGGAATGGCAGACATTGATACCGGCATTGGCTTTTTCGACCACATGCTCGACGCCTTCGCGCGCCACGGCTTCTTCGACCTGACTGTCAAGGCCAAGGGTGATCTGAATGTTGACTGCCACCACACAATAGAAGATACTGGAATTGTCCTCGGGACGGCCGTCAAAGAGGCTCTGGGCGACAAGGCAGGAATCGCCCGCTACGGGGACATGATTCTCCCGATGGACGAAGCCCTGGTTCTCTGCGCCATTGACCTTTCCGGCCGCCCTTACTTCAATTTTGACTACGAATTCAAGACGGAGCGCGTCGGCTACTTCGACACGGAAATGGTGCAGGAATTTTTCTATGCTGTGTCCTATTCAGCAATGATGAACCTTCACTTCAAAATTCTCGGCGGGGCAAATGCCCATCACATCATAGAGGCCATGTTCAAGGCCTTCGCCAAGGCCCTCGACCGGGCGACAGCGGAGGATCCCCGCCTCAGCGGTCAGGCGCTTTCCACAAAAGGAAGCATCTGAATATCAGATTTGCCTGAACGATGGATTAAAAACAGAAGCGTAGTAAACAATATATACAGTTTCACCAATAGCTGCATTGACTGCAAAGGTGCAGGGAAAGCAGCTTGCGGTGCTTTACATTCGTCATAAATCATGGAAGACAAAAATCTCGTAGCAACCATCTATCTAAAAGACGGAAAGGCCGTCAAATCGCCGACAGAGCAGGAGACCACATTTGATCCCATCCGCCTGGCGGAGCTTTACGACGACTCCGGCGTTGACAAAATCATCTGCCTCGACCTCGCTGAATTCGAGGACGAGAGCGAAAAAAATCTGACGACAATCCGCAATATCAACCGGTCCATCGACATCAAGACCTGCGGAGGAGGCAATATCAAACGTATTGCGGACGTAAAGAAATTCTTCTACGCCGGCTGCGTCGAGGTCCTCCTGAACGGAGCCAAACCGGAAACGCCTGATATTCTGGAGGAAGCCGCCAAGCGCTTCGGACACGACAAATTCCTTGTGTCCTTAAATACCGTCGACCTCCTCTTCAAGCACAAAGACCTTCTCGAAGAGGACGTTCACGAATTCCTGCTCATGGATCCGTCCATTGAGGCTTCCGTGAACAATATGTCTACTGTGCCCTATATCCTTCGGCAGGATACGGCGGATGTGGAGGCGCTTGCCAAGACGCTGGAACAGCCGAATATCCGCGGGATCTACGGGGCATTTCTTGACGATCCCGACTTCGACGTCATGAAGCTGAAAACCGCTTTGTCGGAGCGCGGCATCAAGATGGACAACTTCGCGCCACAGCTTCAGTGGGCGGATCTCAAGAAAAATTCAGACGGAATGGTGCCTGTCGTCGTTCAGGACTATAAGACACTTGAGGTCCTGATGGTCGCCTATATGAACGAAGAGGCTTTCAACACGACGATTTCCATCGGGAAGATGACCTACTGGTCACGGTCCAGAAACGAGCTCTGGACGAAGGGGCTGACGAGCGGCCACATCCAGTACGTCAAGTCCCTGACGGCCGACTGTGACTTTGACACGATCCTCGCCAAGGTCTCCCAGGTTGGCGCTGCCTGCCACACGGGAAACCGGTCCTGCTTCTTCAACGAGATCGTGAAAAAGGAGTATGTCCACAAGAATCCCGAATCCATTCTTGAGACACTTTATAATAATATCAATGCCCAGAAAGAGCACCCGACCGAGGACTCCTACATCAACGTCCTTTTCGATAAGGGACTCGACCGGATCCTGAAGAAGGTCGGTGAGGAGTCTACGGAGCTCCTCATAGCAGCCAAGAACCCTGACAAGGACCACGTCGTCTATGAAGAGGCAGATCTCCTTTACAACCTAATGATCCTGATGGTGGAAGAGGGCGTCACCTGGGAGGATGTCACGCGGGAGCTGGCGCAGAGGTGAGTCAGTAGATATCTGTTCGGAAGCCTTGCCTGGAATCTGGTTAGAATCTGATTGCCGTGCTTTCGAGGAACTTGCAAATTCTGTCTTTTGCGCATACAATGAATTGTCGCAATTGTACAAAGACTTTTTACCGGCAGAGCAGTGCGCTCTGCCGTTTTTCAGACTGCAGTTCACGTACAGTATACGCTCGTGAAACGAAGCATTTAGGAGTAATTATGAGAAAGCTTGTCCTGCCGGACGATGTCCTGCTGCGACTCGACAAGGCGGCCCGCTATATCGGGAATGAGGTAAATAGCGTTACCAAGGATTCTTCCAAAGTGGATGTCCGCATCGCCATGTGCTTTCCGGACGTCTATGAAATCGGGATGAGCCACCTGGGCATCCAGATTCTCTACGAGATGTTCAACCGCAGGGAAGATGTCTGGTGCGAACGTGTCTATTCCCCCTGGCCGGACGCCCATGCCGTTATGAAAGACCGGCACATTCCCCTCTTCGGGCTCGAATCCCAGGAGCCGGTGAAAGGCTTTGATTTCATCGGAATTACCCTGCAGTACGAGATGTGCTACACCAATGTCCTCGGACTTATCGATCTTGCAGAACTGCCCCTGCTTTCTGCAGAGCGGACAGATGATATGCCTCTCGTCGTAGCAGGAGGTCCCTGTGCCTACAATCCCGAACCTCTGGCCCCCTTCATCGACTTCTTCTATATCGGGGACGGAGAGACGGTCTACGACAGAGTCATCGACCTCTACAAAGAAATGAAGGCATCCGGAAGATACAGCCGGAAGGACTACCTTTACGAAGCTGCAAAGATTCCGGGAATCTATGTGCCTTCCCTTTATGAGGTGACTTACAAGACGGACGGAACAATTGACGCCTTTGTTCCGACTGTTGATGATATTCCTGCAAAAATCCGCCGCCAGGTGGAGGCAGATCCTGACCACAGTCCCTATCCGCTGAAACCCCTGGTTCCCCACGTGCGGGCCATTCAGGACAGGGCGGTGATTGAAGTCATGCGGGGCTGCATCCGGGGCTGCCGCTTCTGCCAGGCGGGAATGACATACCGCCCCAAGCGGGAGCGGACGCTTTCCACCGTGGAAAAATACGCGCTGGAACAACTGAAATCGACAGGATACGAGGAGATTTCATTATCCTCGCTGTCCACGTCGGACTACTCGCAACTGCCGGAGCTCATCGACTTTCTGATCGACTATTGCGACAGAAACCACGTCAATATTTCGCTGCCGTCCCTGCGAATTGATGCCTTTTCCCTGGATGTCATGGAAAAGGTTCAGGATATCAAGAAGTCATCGCTCACATTTGCGGCCGAGGCCGGCACCCAGCGCCTCCGCGACGTCATCAACAAAGGCATCACGAAGGACGACATCATGAAGGGCTGCGAGCAAGCCTTCCGCGGCGGCTGGAACCGAGTCAAGCTCTACTTCATGCTGGGCTTGCCGACAGAGACGGAAGAAGACAGGCGCGCCATCGGGGAACTGGCTGACGAAATCGCCGCCCTCTACTACGATACTGTCCCGAAGGAGCAGCGGACCGGCCGCGTCAATATCAATGTCTCGACGTCTTTCTTCGTGCCGAAGCCTTTCACTCCCTTCCAATGGTGCCGGATGTATCCGCCGAACGAGTACCTGACACGCGCGAAGTGCGTGAACGATACGATCAAAGCTTCGCTCAACCACAAGTCCATCACGTATAATTGGCACGACGGGGATATCTCCGTGATGGAAGGAATCTTCGCCCTCGGCGACCGCCGGGTGGCGCCGGCCATCAAATATGCCTACGAACACGGCGCCCTCTTTGACGCCTGGAACGATTTCTATAGGCCTTCGCTTTGGAAGGAGGCCTTTGCGGCAACAAGAGTCGATCCCGCCTTCTACGTCTACCGGGAGAAGCCGCTGACAGAAACCCTCCCTTGGGACTTCATCGACTGCGGGATTTCGCGGAGGTTCCTCGAGACCGAGTGGGAGCGAGCCAGGGGCGAGCGGATCACGCCGAACTGCCGTGAATCCTGCAGCGGCTGCGGCTGCGCCTCCTACCGGACCGGCATCTGTCCCGGGCACTGAATTGCTGAAGTTTCATCTATTGTATGAATAATATTTGCCGGAAGCCGCCTGCTTTTGCCCCTGCTCTTGCAGGCATCCGTGAGCGGTCTTTTCGGAGCATTTCACTTTTCGGAGAACTTATGATTACACTTCGTTTCCGCTTTGCCAAATACGGGGCCATGAAGTATTTAGGGCATCTGGACCTCCTGCGCTATTTCCAGAAGGCCGTCCGCCGGGCGGAGATTCCCGTCGCCTATTCCGCCGGCTTTTCGCCCCACCAGATTATGTCCTTTGCCATGCCGCTTTCCGTCGGGTTGACGAGTGAAGGAGAGTACTTCGACGTGGGGCTCGAAAGAAAGGCTGCGGCCGTTCTCGACAATTCAACTTCTCTGCAGGTATCCGCTGCAGATGAAAATATGGATTCCAAAGATGCGGGCGTATCTACGGATATGACCGGAATTGACAGGAACAATAATAGTTCAACGGATGGCGCAGGCGCGAGCCCTTTGGCGAGCGCCGCCCCCTGCCTGAAGACTGCAGAAGAGTACCGGGCAGCCCTGCAGGCGGCCATGGTGGACGGGATTGAGGTACTGTCTGCCGGTTACCTGCCTGAGGGAGGAAAAAAGGCCATGGCGGAGGTGGCCGCTGCCGGCTACATCATCTACTATAAGAGCCTATTTCCGGACAAGAGCCCCGATGAAATTGCCGGAATTTTTCAAAATGCTCCGGCAATTCCCGTCACAAAAAAGACGAAGCGTGGAGAGCGGGAGCTGGACTTAAAGCAGCTCGTCTACCGTTTTGAAGCAGGCACTTTTTCAGATCATACTTTTGAGGAGCACCCCTGCCTGGACCGGAACCCGGATTTTGTCATGGCGGACGGGGATCCATTCTTCTATGCCCTTGTCAATTCTTCGTCGGGAGACAATGTAAGGCCTGAGTTTCTGCTGAAAGCCCTGACCGGAACCGACTTCGAAGCAGATGGGTACTTAAATCTCGGCGTCCACCGGACGGATCTTTTTACAGGAAGCCCTGAAGAAGGCTTCGTTTCTCTGGCAGAAGGCGGGTTGGATGCTGCGCCGGAAGTTCAGTGATACCGGCATTTCATCAGCACTGTTGAAGTGTTGCCCTGTCATGGATGCCATCTGACCTGTCTTGGCAGAAAGGCGGCAGAAAATCGGAAAGCCTGAAAAGTCATCCACGGGAAATTGCATTATATTATTCATGAAATAGAAACAATTCCACCGATTTCCCTTGACTTGCTGCCTGCCAGGTGCTAATATACTCGGGTATGCCGCTCGGAGTGGGTGATGAAGTCCGAAAGTTTCGGCACCGTTTCCGGCGGGTGGTCAAACCACAGGAGGTTTTTATGTACGCAATTATTGCAACCGGAGGAAAGCAGTACAAGGTTTCCGAAGGCGACGTCGTAGCAGTTGAAAAGCTGAACGTTGAGGCCGGCGACAAGGTCGTATTCGATCAGGTCCTGCTCGTTTCCGATGACGGAAAGGTTCAGGCCGGCGCCCCTACCGTTTCAGGCGCTTCCGTTGAGGCTGAGGTGCTTCGCCAGATGCGTGACAAGAAGGTCATCGTCATGAAGTACAAGCCCAAGACCGGCTACAAGAGAAAGAACGGTCATCGCCAGTACAAGACTCAGGTTCGTATTTCAAAGATCAACGCCTGAGATAAGTACCTTCATCAATCCGGATGGCGGAAAGCCTTCCCTGCCCGGTAGATTCGCGATTGGGGCAGAGGTCACATGATTGATATCACAGTTGAAAAGTCAGGAAAAAGCTACACCCGGCTGACACTGGACGGGCATGCGGACTTCGCTTCCTACGGGAACGACATTGTCTGCGCTGCAGTTTCGATGCTGGTCATCAATACGATCAATTCGATTGAGCGTTTCACGGACGATGCCATGCAGCTAGATACCGATGAGGAGAATGGTTTTATCGACTGTGCCTTTCCGCAGGGACTTTCCCACGACGGCAGTCTGCTGATGGATTCGGCAGTGATGGGGCTTAATGCTCTGGCCGACCAGTATCCGGACAATATTTCCATGAATCTTAAGGAGGAAAAGCAATGATGCAGTTAAATCTTCAGTTCTTCGCTCATAAAAAGGGAATGGGCTCCACAAAGAACGGCCGTGATTCCGAGTCCAAGCGCCTTGGCGCAAAGCGGGCTGACGGTCAGTTCGTCAAAGCCGGCAACATCATCTACCGTCAGCGCGGTACCCGGATTCATCCCGGTGTCAACGTAGGCAAGGGCGGCGATGATACCCTGTTTGCACTGGTTGACGGCACGCTCCGTTTCGAGCGTCTCGGCAGAGACCGGAAGCAGGCTTCTGTATATCCCGTAAAGGATGCAGAATAATCTTTGCCTGATGCAGACTTCATTTGTCTGCTGATTCATCTGATCCTATTGACCCGGCTGCAGACATCCTGTTGCCGGGTTTTTTGTTAAGCAGTAAGGAGCCTGCTTTCAGTTATGTTTTCCGACAGAGCAAAAATAATCATCCGCTCAGGCAAGGGCGGCGACGGCCATGTATCCTTCCGCCGCGAGAAATTTGTCGCCAACGGCGGTCCGGACGGCGGGGACGGAGGCAAGGGCGGAGATGTGATCTTCGTGGTTGATACCGGCCTCAACACGCTTGAAAAGTACCGCTTCCGCCGCAAATTCTCTGCGACAGACGGAGAAGAGGGCGGCAAACGCCGCTGCCACGGGAAGAACGGGGAAGATCTGATTCTTCCTGTTCCTGAAGGCACAGTCATCTATGATGCTGCCACCAATCAGGTTATCTGCGACATGTCCGGCGAAAACAAACGCGTCACAGTTCTCCGGGGCGGAAAAGGCGGCCTCGGCAATATGCACTTTGCCACTTCAACCATGCAGGTGCCGAAATTTGCGAAACCCGGCGGAGACGCCGTGGAAATCGAAATCCGGATGGAGCTGAAGCTTCTTGCCGATGTCGGTCTTGTCGGCTACCCGAATGTCGGCAAATCCACCCTGCTTTCCGTCTTCTCAAATGCAAAACCGGAGATTGCCGACTATCCATTCACGACGCTGAATCCCATCCTCGGTGTTGTGGCGGGAGAGGATGGAAACGGCTTCGTCATGGCGGATATGCCGGGGCTCATTGAGGGGGCTGCAGACGGCGTCGGCCTCGGTCATGAATTTCTCCGACACATCCAGCGGACAAAAGTTCTTCTCCATCTCGTGGATCCGCTTTCCCTCGAAGAAGGACGAAATCCTGTCGCTGATGTGAAGACTATGATGGGCGAACTTGAAAAGTACGATGCTGCTTTTCTGGAAAAACCTTTCGTCATTGCTCTTTCAAAAGCCGATGCCCTGACTTCGGAAATGCGGGAGCAAGAGCTTCAGGAGCTGAATGCTGTTTTCGGTGACAAGGCAGAAAAGATCCTCGCCATTTCTTCCCAGACAGGAGAGGGGCTCGATGAACTGAAACGAACGCTGAAAGCTTTGGTTGATGCCCATCGCGAAGATGCAGTCATCTATGAGAGCGAATTCGACCCCATGGAGCGTTTGGCTGAATCTCTGCCTTTTACGGTTGAAAAGACCGACGAAAGAGAATATGATGTTTACGGGCCAAAAATCGACAAGCTCATGGGCTATACCAATCTCGATGACGAAAAAGGCTTTGCCTTCTTCCAAAATTTCCTGGTAAAGGAAGGTATCATCGATGAACTGAAACGGCAGGGAATGGTCGAGGGCGATACGGTAAATGTCAATGGCTATGCCTTTGAATATTTTGAATGAAGATTTTTGCGCGGTCAGGCGGACAGATTTTCTTTCGGATACTACTTACCGAAACAGAATGTCATTTGCCTTTTCCGGGGTTAATTGACTATATTTTGATGTAATACATATTTTTGGGAGAATAGGAGACTATGACCAACAAACAAAGAGCCTATCTGTCCAAACTGGCTGTCAATGAAAAGCCTATCTTGGAACTGGGCAAGGCCAATCTGACACCGGAATTCACGGCAGCAGTAGCGGAAGCTCTGGCTGCCCGGGAACTCGTAAAAATTTCCATTCTGAAAAACTGCGTCGAAGATCCGAACGAAGTAGCTGCAGTCATTGCCGAGCGAACCCATAGTGAAGTTGTTCGTGTCATCGGCCGGAAAATTATATTCTACAAGGCAGCTAAGAAACCGAAAATTGAATTGCCTAAATAATGAAAGGTAAATAAATCTCCCGCTTCAGTCGTCAAATGTCCATGCAGGCAAGTCCGCTTGGCTTTGTGGCTTCCCGGGATTAAATAGAAAAGCGCCGAAAATGAAAATCGGAATACTTGGTGGAACTTTTAATCCAATTCACAAGGGTCACCTGTTCGTGGCAAAGGAGGCAAAGCGCCTGCTGGGACTCGACCGGGTACTGATCATGCCTGCCGGTGATCCGCCTCATAAGGATGAAATCACGACAATCTCACGCAACCAGCGGTTCGAGCTCGTGCGGGAAACGCTGCGGAATGAGTCGGAACTGGAATTCTTCCCTTATGAATTCTCTCACGATGGACAGGGATTTTCCTATATCATCCTGGGTGAGCTGAAAAAAATCTTTCCGGATGACGACCTCTATTTTCTGATTGGTGAGGATTCCCTGCTGTCTTTTGAGACCTGGGTGAAGCCGGAAGTCATCAGCCGCTATGTAAAATTTGCCTGCATCCCCAGAAATGACGGCGGCGGTATGTCTGTTTCCGATCTTCAGGGAATTGCAAAAATCTACAAGAAGAAATACAAGACAGATTTCATCATCCTTTGCACCGACACGGTTGACTGCTCATCTACAGATATCCGCCGGATATTGTATGCCAGGAAAAGTTTGCAGGACTCTGAGGAAAAGCTGAAGAGTGTTCTGCCTGAAGAAACATATTCTTACATTCTGACCCACCGTTTGTATGAAGCCTTCCCGATCACGGAAGACGGGGCTGCTTTCAACTTCACGGCAGCCTATGAGAAGCTGCAGAAAAAGCTTTCTCCCCACCGTTACAGGCATAGCCTTGGCGTAGAGGATACCTGCGCGGCACTGGCGGCTGCCTGGAACTACCCGGTCTATCCTGCCAGGGTAGCCGGCATTCTGCACGACTGTGCCAAGAGCCTTTCGGATACCAAATATTTCAAGGTCTGCGAGAAAAATGATATCTTTGTAAGTTCGGCTGAACGCATGGCTCCGTATCTCTTGCACGCCAAGATCGGTGCCCTGTATGCAAGGAAGAAATACGGCGTCATCGACGAAGAAATCCTGGAGGCTATACGCGTTCACACCACAGGAAAGCCCAATATGGGGCTTCTGGACAAGATTCTTTTCATTGCCGACTATATAGAGCCCGGACGGGACAAGGCACAAGACCTGGAGAGCATCCGGGAACTGGCCTATAGGGACCTGGATCTCTGCTGCGAGGTGATTCTGAAAAACACCCTCGACTACCTGCGGGGGAGTGGGGCAGAAGTGGATCAGACGACCTCAGATACCTACAACTATTTTCACAAGCTGGTGCTGCAGAAGCGAAAGGAATACATTCATGGATGATATGACGAATGAAAAGCAATTCACGAAGGAAGAACTCCGTGGTATCGTAAAAGCTGCCGTTCTGGCACTTGAAAGCAAACTCGCCCAGGATGTCGAAATCATCGATATCGGAGGTGTTTCCGTCATCGCAGACTATTTCGTCGTAGCAAGCGCACAGAACCAGAATCAGCTGCATGCCATGCAGGATGCCGTTGATGAGGCAATGTACAAAAAAGGACTGAACGCCAGATCAATCGAAGGAAACCGTCAGTCCACATGGATTCTGATGGACTACGGCGATATCATCGTTCACCTCTTTTCTGCAGAAGACCGCCTCTTCTACAACCTCGAAAAGATCTGGTCGGATGGTGTGCGGATTTCTCCGGAAGAAATATGAATGGCCAAGCCAACCGGGTACAGCGGCAAAAATATGAAAGCAGAGTCATATCCTCTGCGACAGGCAATGGGCATACTGGCCTTTCTATAAGATTTGTTTTGCAACAGGGAGCCGGATATTGCCTCGCGTCCGTCGCCAAATGGAAATTGTCAACTTGGCTCATGGCATCGCGTGAATAAAGACCGGTCATGGTTTGAAAGAAAAGAGTCATCGAACAGTGCGTTCGATGGCTCTTTGATTTTTCCATGAAAGAAATTTGAAGAAACGTAATAATTACCGGAAAAAAGATCGCAAGAAAACGCCGGATCTGCTTCCGTCAGCACCATACCGTATTTTCTGTTCCCTTCAGATATTGTTCGGGAGGAAACGCATGACGCCGAATACACGGCCGAGAATCTGGCAGTCACGGACATAAATCGGGCTCATCGTGTCATTTTCCGGCTGCAGGCGGATCATATCCTTCTCTCTATAGTAGGTCTTTACCGTAGCAGAGTCGTCAATCAGAGCCACAATAATCTGTCCGTTCCGCGCCGATTCGCATCTTTCCACCATGATGGTGTCACCGTTCATAATACCGACATTCACCATGGAATCCCCCTTGACCTTCAGCATGAAACATTCGTTCTTCGGAACATACTCGGCAGGAACCGGAAAATAGTCTTCGATATTCTGTTCAGCCAGAATGGGAAGTCCGGCAGCGACCTGGCCTACGAGGGGAATGGAAACCATATCCTTCCTGGAAATATTGAACTCGTCGTCCACAATCTCAATAGCCCGGGGCTTGGAAGGATCCCGGCGGATTTTCCCAAGACGCTCGAGATTCTCAAGCTGGGAATAAACGGAAGAAGTGGAACGGAGCCCTACGGCCTCACCGATTTCACGGACGGTGGGAGGGTAGCCTCTCGTAAGAATCTCCTCCTTCAAAAAGTCGAGAATCTGCTGCTGTTTCGCGGAAAGTGTGTCTTTTGCCATGGGCTCGCCCTCCTATAAAAAGAAGAATAAACGTTCTTGTACAGAACATATCTACCATAATGTTGGATTGATTATAGCAAAGTTTTATCAGCCATGCAAGTATTTTTCAAAATTACGTTCGATTTTGCTTGACAAACTTTCGTTCGAATTTTATACTTCATTTCAGAACAGAAGTTTGGAGGTGCAGTCATGAAGCGAGCAGCTATTCGAACAAATGACAAACGATATACTTTCAGAAGATTCTTTTTCCTTCTTCTTACCCTGACAATACTCATCGTATTTTTCATGTCACGGGCTTTGCTTACAAAGGCCGGAGGATCCGCAGATACTTCAGCCGATACGGCGGCAAAAAAATATATGAGCTATGAAGTGCAGGCAGGGGACACGCTCTGGGATCTGGCTGCAGAGTACAATGATTTCAGTCTGCAGGATAGCAGCGCATATATCGATGAGGTACGTTCCATGAACCATCTTTGCGGCTGTGAGATTCATACTGGCGAATATATCGTGCTCCCGTATTTTGACTGATGAATATAGCCCGTTTGTACCGCGAAGACTGCAAAGCAGTTCCGGGTAAGCAGAAGCAGCGACTGATGGTTACAGTTCACGGGTACCGCAAGGGCTGCGAAGCAGTCCCGAGGGAATAGAGCTGCGGCGCTTCGCACGAGTTTGCGAATTTCCAATGCGCCGCAGCGGGCCGCTTTCCGGTTCGGTCGTTGCTGTTTACGGGGCTTAATGCCCCGTGAACAGCAGCGACTGATGGTGAAGCGGAGATTTAGGAATACCGGCAGGCTTCATTTTCCACTATATGTGTGATAGAATTTCGTCGAAGAAATTGCGTTCGGGAATATAGAACAGAGTTTTGGAGATGGTATCATGTCACATGAAGATACGTTCGGAATCAATGTCAAAAAATGGTGCCGCGCCCATGAGACCTGGGTACAGAATCAGTTGAATACCGGGAGAAATCCGGAGGAAATTCTGCTTTGGCATATGAAAAAAATCGAATGGCTGCAGCACGAACGACTGATACATCTGCTTGTTGTTCTGCTTACGGCAGGTATCACTATCTTTGCCCTGGCAGTCACTCTGTGGCTTCCTGAATTTGCAATCGTATCCGGGCCATTTTTCATTGGCTTTCTGATTCTTCTTGCTTTTTATTTGGCTCACTATTTCTTTCTGGAAAATACCGTTCAGCATTGGTATCGGATTGCAGAGGAATTGCACTCAAAATGTTGAACCCAAAGCCATCAGTTTGATTGTCTTTTCCCAATATTCCAATATTCCAAAATCCTTGTCTGATTAATCTGCAAGGTCCTCTGAGTAGGTCATTTCCGTGTAATCCAGAGATGCAATGCAGATTGGAATCTATAGAGACTTCGATCCGTCAATTAAAAATTGATATCTGTCTGAGGGCGGTTTTTAAATCATACTGTTGCCTGGCGTTAGCTATTAGATAGCCTTAGGGGAGTGGTTCATTCGGGATATATCATGTCCAATAATTTAGATTATTAGACAATTAAATAAGGACATTGAGAAGCCCTTGAGAAGATCTTGAGCAGGCCCTCTGCGTAGGTCATTTCCGTGTAATCCAGAGATGAAATACAGATTGAAATCTATAGAGCCTTCGATCCGTCAACTGAGCCTGTGAATGGCATCTAATGGAATTTCAGCTTTAAGAACTGGTTTTTCTAAGCTTTGCCAGCAGGTTTTCAAAGTATTCCGGGAGCGGCGCTGAAAACTCCACATATTGGCCGGTTGAAGGATGGATGAATCCGATCGTCTTTGCATGCAGTGTCTGTCCCTCGAGCTTGAATGGGCATTTTTTTGGTCCGTAGACAGGATCTCCCAGGATCGGATGACCGATGGAGGCCATGTGAACCCGGATCTGGTGTGTCCGCCCGGTTTCCAGCTTGAATTCACAGCAGGTATAGGAACCGAAACGTTCGAGCACATGATAATGCGTCACAGCCCGCCTTCCGGCCGGGTCAATGGCCATTTTCTTCCGATCAGCCTTCGAACGGGCTATCGGAGCATCAATTGTTCCGTCGTCATCTTTGATATTTCCGATGACAATCCCTTCATAGATGCGATTGACCGTATGTTCTTTGATCTGGGCAGCGATGGCATTATGCGCTTTGTCATTTTTGCAGACGATGAGGGATCCCGTCGTATCCCGGTCTATTCGATGGACGATTCCCGGTCGTTTTTCTCCGTTGATTCCGGACAGGGAATCCCCGCAATGATACATGATGGCATTTACCAGGGTATTGTCTTCATGTCCCGGCGCTGGATGAACGACCATCCCCTTGGGCTTATTTACGATCAAAACGTCGTCGTCCTCGTAGAGAATATTCAGAGGAATATCCTGGGCGACGGTTTCCACCTTTTTTGGCTCAGGAAATCGAACAGAAAGCTGATCCCCCTCAGAAACCTTGTACGAGTCCTTGCGAATATCTCCATTGACCGTCACCAGGCCCTGTTCGATTAAGTTCGAAAAAAAGGACCGCGAATGATCCGGGAAAAGATCTTTGAGACAGACATCCAGCCGCTTTCCGGCATTTTCAGGCGATATACTTATTATTTCGATTCTTTCATCCATATTGCTGCCTGTCAGTTATATCATAATTTTTGAAGTCTCTCTGGCGCAGTAGTCAGAGAGGATGCGGCCGTTAAATCTGCCTGTCTGGGGGAACGAAGGTCAGATGGCACCATTCTGAACGCTTGTTATTATCTCCTGCCCGGTCTCCCATTTCTGCCGTAGCCTCGCCCTCAAAATCAGCATAGACATTCCGGATATCATATGCGGCCGACAGACTGCAGTTTTTTCATCATTATGCCATACAAGATGTCAGATTTGAGCTGAACGTATCATAAGGCTTTATACCTGTTCCTCTCCCGCCAGGACCTTCCGGTAATCCGCCAGATTTTCCCTGAGAAGATTCGGAATATCGAGCTCATAGGGGCACTTTGTCTTGCATTTGCCGCAGTTGATGCAATCTTCGATTTTTTCCATCTCTTCCTGCCAATGCGGTGTCAGCCAGGCTGCTGAAGGCGCCCGGCGCAGCATCAGGCTCATTCGATTGCACTGGTTGATGGTGATTCCTACGGTGCAGGGCATACAGTAGCCGCAGCCCCGGCAGAAATTGCCGGAAAGCTCCTGTTTTTCCCGCTCAATAAAAGCAGCAATTTCAGAAGTCATCCGGGGCGTCTCATCAAAGAAGCGGAGCCACTGATTGAGCTCGCTCTCCCGCTGGATGCCCCAGATCGGCAAGGCATTATCGTATTGGCTCATGAAAGCCATGGCAGCCTCAGCGTTCGTAATCAGGCCGCCTGCAAGCCCTTTCATACAGATGAAGCCCATATGATGGGCCTTTACAGCCTCATACAGGGCCAGATCCTTTTCCCCGGCCAGATAGCTGAAAGGATACTGCAGTGTCTCATAGAGGCCGGATTCAGCGATTTCCATGGCAATTCCGATCTTGTGTGTCGTGATCCCGATATGACGGATCAGGCCCTGTGCCTTCGCCTCGGCCATTGCCTCATACATGCCGGTCCCATCCCCCGGCTTATAGCATTGATCCACCTGATGGAACTGATAGATGTCGATATAGCCGCAGTGCATGAGCTCAAGTGACGTATGCAGGTCTTTCCAAAAGCCCGCCACCGTCCGTTCGTGCGTTTTTGTCGCAAGAATAATATTTTCGCGCCCAGTTTCGAACAGTCCGCCCGGGCCTCCGAAAGCCAGCCCGATCTTTTCCTCGGAATCGCTGTAGGCACGGGCTGTGTCGAAAAAACGCATTCCCCCGGCATAAGCCTTCCGCAGCAGATGAACAGATGTTTCAGCGTTATCCCGCTGAATTGGAAGCGCCCCGAAAGCATTCTGGGGAACGGTGATTTCTGTCGTTCCAAGTGTTACATTCTGCATATTCTGCAATCCTCCAAAAAAAAGGATGTCATTTGTTCGGAATACCCTCGCTGTTTCCACCGTCATCCGACTTGTGTTCAAGCTCATCCCCCTTGTATACAAAGAGAACGAGGACAATCAGCACAATGACGGATAGTGTTACATAGATATCCGCCACATTGAAGACAGGAAAATCGATCAGGGAAAAGTAGATGAAATCAATGACATAGCCCTGGAAAAGGCGGTCGTAGAAATTCCCCAGAGCGCCGGCCAGGAGAAAAACCAGTGTGACGTAGAGTGGAAACTGTCTCTTTGTCAGGGCAATCCGATGCAAAAAATAGATAATAACGGCAGAGAAAGCAACTGTAATCACGTAGAAGAACCACTGCTGTCCCTGCAGCATAGAAAAGGCAGCTCCCCGATTTTCAAGGTAGTGAAGCTGCAGCACGCCCGGTATCAGAATGGCATCGTCCTGCCCCATCAGGATCTTCTGCGCCAGCGCCTTTGTCAGGCGGTCAAAGATGTCCAGGGCAAATAGCAGGACAATGGCAAACAGGATTCTTTTTTTTCGCGATTCGTATTTTTTCATAATTTCTTTCTGCTCCTATCCGAGAATATATCGGATGCCGGACAAAAGCTCTTCATCGTCAAGCGTCGTGTCGATGACTGCGTGCCCGACCGGATTCAGAAGAATAAATTTGACATGATTCCCGACCATCTTTTTGTCGTTCTTTGTCGCCGCAAGCACATCCATGGCCGTAAAAAGTTCCCGGACATAGTCAGGTATACGGACAGGCAGATCATATGCCCGAAATGTCTGTTCAATGCCGGAAAGGTCAGCGCCGGAAATCAGTCCCTTTTTCATGGAAATGTACGAAGCAGCAACGCTTCCCAGCGCTACACATTCGCCGTGACAGAGGAGAAAGTCAGACATTTTTTCAACGGCATGCCCAATGGTATGGCCGAAATTCAGCGTCGCCCGGATGCCTTTTTCCGTCGGATCTTCTTCCACAACAGCGCCTTTGATTTCGCAGCTTTTATAGATTGTCCGCTCGATTGTATCCGGCTGCAGGGTACGTACGGGTTCTACATTATTCCTGAGAAAATCGAAATATTCCCTGTCTGCAATCAGGCCGTGTTTGATGACCTCCCCCATTCCGGAAGCAAACTGCCGGTCAGGAAGCGAAGAAAGGGTGCTGTAATTCATATAGACGAGGACGGGCATATGAAAGGCGCCGACCATATTCTTGTATTGGGAGAAATCGACACCTGTCTTGCCGCCGATGGAGGAATCCACCTCGGATAGCAGCGTCGTCGGCAACTGAACGAAGTCAATGCCGCGCAGGTAGGTGGCCGCCGTGTAACCGGTGAGGTCGCCGACCACGCCGCCGCCAAGGGCCAGAAGCAGGTCTGTCCGGTCGAAGCGGCTTTCAATCAGAACGGTATAGAGGCGTTCGACATTCTTCAGATTCTTCGAAGTCTCCCCTGCAGGGAATTCAAAAGTAATGACATTGGGAAATACAGGTATCAGGGCTTCCCGAACCGCCCGCATATAGAGGGGCGTCACATTGGAATCCGAAACGATGCAGATCTTCCGCTCTTTCCGGCCGCCGTACAGCGTCAGAATATTTTCAGCCAGTTCACGCCAGTCCTGTCGCAGGAGAATATCATAGCAGGGCTTCCCATTTGCATTGATTGTGAGTTGTTGAGCCATGAAACAACCTCCCGAAATTGCAGCCTACAAAAAGTACCGGACTATTCGTCCGGTACAAAATCGTACATAAAAATACAGGGAACTCAAAACCCGGTCTTCAGGCCGTTCACCTCAAAGGAATCCATGATTCCCTGCAGGTCACCCGAAAGATCCACATTTTTCGGTGTGACAATGAAGATATAATTCGAAATTTTCTGAAGATTGCCGTCAATAGCGTAGCAGGCACCGGACATGAAGTCGATGATCCGCTGCCCGATAGCCAGATCCATGCCTTCCATATTCAGCACTACCGTCCGGTTGCAAAGGAGTGTCTCAGCAATATCCCGGGCCTCTTCAAAAGACGTCGGTTTGATCACGCAGACTTCCGAAGTGGCAGCAGCTGTCTGTTTCCGCCGCATCGGGGTGATTTTCTGAGTCTCCCGAACGACAGGCCGTTTCTTTGCCTCATCGTCATCGTCCTCTGCGTCATCGTCTGCCTTTTTGAAGAGTCCCTTTTTCTTTGGCTCGTCATCTTCGTAATCGTCATCGAAGTCATCGTCATAATCATCATCAGAAAGACGCATGGCATCGATCAGTTTGTCAAAAACTCCCATAATCATTCGCTCCTATCGGAAACGGCTTCCGCTTGCACCGGGAAAATGCCGCGAAGCAACAGGGCGTCATAAACACCTTCCCTATGCATTACTGCTTGCTGTAATCTCTGGGGCCGAAAATCTTCGTTCCGACGCGAACCATGGTGGCGCCTTCCTCAATGGCCACTTCATAGTCTCCGCTCATCCCCATAGACAAAATATCCATTTGAATATTATCAATGTTTTTCGATGCTATGTCAATTGATAAGTCCTTAATTTTTCTAAATACCGGGCGATTCTCATTGGCATCTACTACATATGGTGCCACCGTCATGAGACCGCGAACCTTTACCCGCTTCAACGCCGCGATTTCCCGACACAGCTGCTCTACTTCTTCAGGCCGTACACCGAACTTGCTGATTTCGCCGGAAGCGTTGACTTCCAGGAGAATATCCACGTGGTCAACACCCTTTTTTGCAGCCTGCACTTCGATTTCTTCAGCCAGCCTCAGGGAATCGACGGAATGAATGAGAGCTGTCTTCCCGACGATATATTTGACCTTGTTTCGCTGCAGGTGACCAATCAGGTGCCAGCGGATATCCTCGGGCAGGACCTCAATTTTTTCGGTCAGCTCCTGCACCTTGTTTTCGCCGAAATCCCGGCTGCCGGCGTCATAGACCTCTTTGATGGCCTCGGTGGGGTGCATCTTTCCGACAGAAATCAGGGTGACATCTGAAGGCTGCCGTCCGGAACGGACCGCAGCCTCTTCTACTGTCTTTTTTACCTGTGCATAGTTTTCAGCAAGCATTTTGACTCCTTACAAAAATAGAAACAGTTTGAATATTACAAAGAATTCAACAATGTCGAACCGGAGCACCCCTTTCTGAGGAGCCGGAAAGCACGGCGCTTTATCGTAAACGTCAAAAGGATTTGCCGTTTACTATAAATGATGCACACGGACACGTAAGGAAATTAGCCGCTTCGTGGCACGTGTCCGGCGCGTTTTTCGGAAACGACGAAAGTCGTTTCCGAGATAATAGTAATGACTAATAAACCAGCTTGTTTTCCTCGACGGAATCCCCCTGCAGGGCAATGTGGTCATAAAGGGAAATGCCGTAGGACGTTCCGGAGGAAACGATGCAGTAATTGCCGCTCTCGTAAACAATATCAATCAGCTTGAATACAGCATAGCCCTTGTTGACATTGTATACGCCCTTGCGGGCAGTGACATTCGAGCCGACAGTAAAGGATGACCCGCCGCCCGGAGCCGTCAGGACATCGCCCTTCTCCAGCTTTTCCCCGTCGGTATAATAATTCTCCTCGTCCTCAAAGTAAACCGTAGGTTTCACGAATTCGCTATCCCCGCCTTTTCTCTGTACCAGGACACCGTAATCATTCGAATCATTTCCCTTCAGGAAGCAGCTCTTGGGAATACCGTAGAACTGCTTCTCAACAATGGCAGACTCCGGAATTTTCAGTCCCTTTGCCTGGTCTAAGTGCAAAGAGACATTCAGGAAGCGGTCATCAGCATAGCGTTCCATCGAATCATCGAAGGATACCAGCAGATACTCCTGTCCGGCCTTTTCCGTCAGCGTCACGGCTCCGGTTGCGCTCTTTCCGTCTTCTTCAAAGGTCACGTCGACATAGGACTTGTCAGAGAGGGCCTTCTTCGTTTCTGCGGAAACCGGCATGACAATCTGCCAGTTGTCGTCCGTAACAAGCTTGTAGATAGGCTGTCCTGCAGTCACATCGGAATCCGACGAAAAAGTAGTCTTTTTGTAATCCTTCTGGGAGAAAAGATCCGAAGTGAAGTTGTCCGCATTCACGTCTTCCATTCCGTCAGTAGAAAGTATGAGAAGGCCTGGCGTTGCAGGATAATTGTTCTGAAAGGTGCCGCCGGCTGCGGCTGCCTGTATCCGATCGGCATTGTCCGCATAGATCCGCCGTCCGTAGGCCGTCGTCAGACTCTCCGAGAGAGCGTTTTTGAAGGCATATGTCTTGTCGTAATTCCTGTTCGTATAGGAAGAGACAAAGTCGGAAATCGTTTCTTCCGAATCCCTGAGGTCGTCCGCTGTCAACGCGCTCTTCTGCCCTTTGTCTGAAATCAAAGACGCAATGTCCCCGCTGGTATCCAGAGCGCATACGAGGCTTCGAACGCCTACCCTCGCTCCGTTTTCCGTGAAGTAGACGATTTTCCCGTCTCCCGGGCTCGTGACAAGGGTTTCCTGCCGCAGAGCCAGCGCCCGATATCGGTTGTCTGTCGTAATGGAGCCCTGTGTCACTTCATAAACCGTGACATTTTTCCGGGTAAAGTAGGAAAATATATGGAAGATGACATAGGCCAGAATGAAGATGGCAATGATCAGACCAATATTGAATTGAAGCGTCCGCGGAAACGGAGAAATATTCGACCGTTTCTTTTTTTCATGTCTGCTCAAGAAAAAACCTGTTCTATCAAATCCGGAATAGGCGTAGCAAAAAAAACCTGTCACGCCGCAAAAGAAAAGCGCCTGACAGCGGAAGGCTTTTCAGGCGCGACTGTTAACGTGAAATCAGAGGGAAACGATGATTTTGTCTTTGACCGAATCAGGCAGGTCGCCTGCATTCTTTGAAACCGAAAGAAGGAAGTCCGTTTCAAACTTGTCGGAAAGCTTCGTCAGCTTGTCAATTGCATCATCAAGGCCTTCCGTTGTATCAATGAATGCAATGGTCAGGAAGCTGTCCAGGTAGATTTTCTCGATGTCACGGTTGCTTGAAATAATGCCGGCCAGGAAGCCTAAAAACTCGCCGGTAGTATTCATGTCGAAGTCTTCCATATTGATGAGACGGACCTTGGAATCAAGCTCGAACATATGCTGATTGTTCTTGTCGATGAAAATCAGGCTGCCGTTCGACTTCTTGACATCTGCAGAAACCCGGTCGAGAAGCTGTCTGGTTTTTCCCTTTCCTTTTTCTCCTGCAATAATCTCTACCATAGTCGCCCTCCTTCAAAAACTTCATGAATAATATAAAGCCCAAGGGAGCCATTCGCTCCGCTAAATCTAAAGACATTGTAGACGATACACGGGCAAAAAACAACCGCGCAAAGGAAATTTATCCCTGACAATAATCTCCCCGGCTCACCACCACCTGATAGCCTGTGGAGGCAATCCGCATCTCCATACAATTACGGCATTCGGCAGCTTCGTCGCCGGTACAGATTTTTCCGTCATAGAGCAGGTATTTGTCACGGACACCTCTCGGAGACAGGTTTGGCATGACGACATTGGCACCGGCCAGAATGCCCTTCTCCCGCCCACGGGGATCAATCGTCCCGAGAGCTGTTGTCGCCGGGAGCAGGCAGCGGGGAAAAAGAAGCCGCAGAATGCCGAGAAGATGCAGGGTGTCTGTCAGTGTCCCGTCCGGCTCATGGGCAAAGGGCGTTCCCCCGGCATGGATGAAGGGGCCGATGCCGATCATGTGGGGAGTCAGGCTCTGCAGGAAACGAAGGTCTGCGATGATATTTTCGGCCGTCTGGCCGGGAGATCCCACCATAAAGCCGGCTCCCACCTGGTAGCCGATTTCCTTCAGGTCATAGAGACACCTTTTCCTGTTTTCTCCCGAAAGGGCCGGCGGATGCAGCTTGACGTAGTGGACAGGATCTGCGGTTTCTTCCCGGAGGAGGTAGCGGTCAGCGCCGGCATCAAAGTAGGCTTCATATTCCTCCCTGGTTTTTTCGCCGATGGATAATGTGACTGCGCAGTCCGGATGAGCCTCCTTGATGGCTGAAACCAGATGACAGATGTCCGTGCAGGAATAGGTCAGATCTTCTCCGCTCTGCAGAACGAATGTGCGAAAGCCCAGCGCATACCCCTGGTTGCAGCAGGCAAGGATTTCGTCTGCAGAAAGCCGGTACCGGCTCACGCCGGAGGCAGCCGCCCGGATTCCGCAGTAGTAGCAGTCATTCCTGCAGTAATTTGAAAACTCGATGAGCCCCCGCAGATAGACAGCTTTGTCGTAGTGGCGCTCGCGAACGGCTCGCGCACGGGCATAGAGCAGCTCCTCCTCTTTTTCTGTCAGCGATGTCAGGAGGGCATAAAGGTCTTCGTCCGGCAGATTCTGCTCCGCTGCTAATTTTTCGATACGATCAATATTTGTCATTTGAAGAAAGAAGGTCTGTTCGCCCGATGGCCGTCAGGCTTCGCTGTAAAATGCCGTTCATGTAGGCAATCAGAATGCCGTAATTGGTGAAGGGAATGCCCTGGTCCTCGGCCTGCCGCCGGCGGAAACGGACTTCGCGCTCGTTCAGCATGCAGCCGCCGCAGTGGATGACCATATGATAAGGGGACAGGTCCTCCGGGAAAGAAAAACCGCTCGTCGTTTCAATTTCAAAGGATTTCTGCGTGTACTTTTTGAGCCAGTTCGGGATTTTTACCGTACCGATATCGTCGCACTGCCGGTGGTGGGTACAACCCTCGGAAATAAGCACCCGGTCGCCGTCCTGAAGGCTCTCGGCAGCATAAACTCCCCGGGCTGCCGTATCGAGAATCCCTTTGTAGCGGGCCATCAGGATGGAGAAGGAGGCCAGGGGGATGTCCTCAGGGACGACCTTGGACACGTGTTCGAAGGCCTGGGAATCCGTGATTACCATGTGGATCGGCTTGCCGGACTTCAGCAGGAAGGACAATGTGTGTTCCAGATCCTCCGGCTGGCAGCAGATGGGCTCAGCGTGGTGGTCCAGGATTTCGTGAATCATCATCTGTTCGGGCAGTATCAGGCGCCCTTTGGGAGCGGACGTATCCTGAGGGATGACGAGGACGAAAAGGTCGTGCTCGTCTGCCAGGCCGTCCAAAAGTCCCTTCGATTCCATCGTCGCCTTGCCCAGACGGCCAATCAGGCTCTTCAGTTCATAGATGTGATAACCTGTTTTGGCGCTTACCCGTATTTCTCCGTATTCCGCATGGGCGTTGTATTTCGCAATCACAGCGGCGTTTTCGTCTTGTCCGTTGATCTCCGGATTTTTTACGGCAACGGCATCTTCTGAGAGATCTGCCTTATTATAAGCAACGACGTAGGGCAGCTTCTTCTCCCGGAAAATATGAATCAGGGCTTCGTCATTCGGCCGCAGGCCGGCCTCGCCATCAACGACAAGAACGGCAATATCTACGCGGTTCAAAATCTCCTTTGTCTTTTTTACCCGTTTTTCCCCGAGCTCGCCAACATCGTCGATGCCCGGCGTGTCAATGACGACGACCGGACCGATCGGCGGAATTTCCATGGCCTTCTTCACGGGATCCGTTGTCGTGCCCGGCGTCCCGGAAACGACGGAAAGTTCCTGTTCAGTGACTGCGTTGACGACCGAAGATTTGCCTGCATTCCGGATTCCGAAGAAACCGATATGCACCCGCTCCGACGACGGCGCCTCATCCATCATACCCATAGCTGCTCTCCTTTCGCTGCCAGGTATTTTTATATGACTGATATTGGATCCGACACTTTCATAAAAATGCAGTATTTTTTGCCTTTCCCACTGCCTGATTTAAATGTCGAAATAATTGATGTAGTGTCCCTGATACTGCCGGCCAGACATGGCAAGGACGGGTTCCGGAACGAAACGGACAGTATCCGGCAGAAGCAGGCCATACATAGGATCCGCATAAACCGTAATCTGTGCTTTCGGATATCTTTCAAAGATTTCCTTTAAGGCGGAAAGATAGCCTTCTTCCCCGCAGAAATATTTTCCGTTTGCGGCAAGCAAAGCCCTTCCGGCTTCAAAGGGGCACAAAACAAGCGTCTTGTCTGCCTCCCGATTGAAGGCCGCAAGGGAGGAGGCGAGCACTGCTTCACCAATGTAGACTGCGATTTTCAATGGGGAAAACCTGTCCGCGTCCTGCCCTGGCAAAATAGGATTCCTTTGTTTCCCCATCCTGCCGTCAGGCGAACAGTTTTCAAAGAACGGAGAGGCGTCAGCATAGATTTTTTCCCCGCTTAATCCGGCTGCCGCCGCATCTTTCAGGGCTTCTTCCACCGCATCTGCTGCGTCCGGAGAAACCGGACAGCCAATCACATAGGGGGTTCCGTAAATTCTTTTCAGATATTCTGCCAAAGGCAGGGCGGTTTCGGAAAGGACCAGGTTGACTGCCGCATCACCGGTTTTCCCGATATTTGCCGTCTTCTCTCCCATCGCCCAGACGGCATTGACAGAAAAACCGCAGCCTTTCAGCAGGGAAATCAGATCATACGCTGTATCGCGGTGGCTGAAGCTCAGCGGCGTCAGTCCCAGCAGATTGATTGAATCGTCTGCGGCCAGTGTCAGGCGTCTTTGATCCGGCAGCATTTTTTTCGCATAGGAAAGGAAAGCCTGCCGGATTCCGGTGACATAGTCGTGCATCCCGTTTGAGAGAACATAGAAAGTTGGAATCCCGCTCTCCCGCTCGATGATGCGGCAGATTCCTGTGAAGTCCGTTCCGTTCAAAAAAGGCACCGGGGAATTACAGATGGCAATGAAGGCCGGCGCGGGGGAAATGCCGTCTGCTGCTTCGAGAATGTCAGCGATGAATTTTCTGTCATTGCCCAGGACCGCATCCCTCATATGTAGCCCGGAGATAAAGATGTTTGACTCCGTCTCGTACCAGCGCAGCTCGTCGTGGGTATTGTAGGTGGAATTGCAGCCGGAGGGATCGTGGATGACCACCATTCCGCCAAGTTCATAGAGGGCGGAGGCGATGCCGGAGACGTCCCCTGCGTAGACCGGCAGCAGGCGGTAGCTTTCTTTCATGATGCCCCTCCCTTCGCACGGCCAGAATGTGCTATAGGCTCCTTTTCTTCGGTCGGAAAAAGCCTCCGGTACTGCTCCGTTTTCTCCGGGAAGTCTTCCACAAGCGATGGCCAGCCCAGCCCCTTCTTCTGGACGATTTCTTCCGGATTTTTCGGCTTTTTTACGGCAGCAATCATGGCGGCACAGAGCCTTTGCAGGCCGTCGTATCCCCAATTCCCGTCATTTTCAATCCAGTTGACGAAATAGGGGGTATCGGCAAAGAATGCAGCTTTGGGGCCCAGAGCCAGAACATTTTCTCTTTCCGGCCGATCCAGATTTTCCTGTTTTCGAACAAGTGTACTATTCGTGGATTGAAGGAGGAGGTCCGGATACTTTTCCTGCAGCCAGAGAAAGTCCTCATGCTCTTCCGGAGAGATACTGTCCAGGTAAACACGGGTAACCCGAAAGCCTTCTTGCAGAAGGCGGCGGGCAAAGGACAGGGGGCGGGAAAAGGCCAGGTAATCAAGTTCGACATCCCGCCCTCCCACGGTTTCCCGGGCAGCGGCAAAAGCCTGTTCGGTCTTCTCTTTTTCAGAGGAAAGAAAGGCGGTAATGTCAAAGGCGCGTGCTGACTTTTCATTTGACTGCGAGACGGACGGCGGAAGTTTTTTTGCTGTTTGACCGGATTTCTGCAGGTCTCCACCCATTCCACAGATCCCCAGGGCCTCCTGTAAAGACAAAAGAGCCGCGTCAATTTCGGCATCGCCGGCCGTCGGCGGCAGATAGAGTTCCATTCGCCCGTTCTTTTCGGCGGCAGCCTTCAGCCCGTAAACAGACAGAGCCGACCGTGTGATATAGAGCCCGGCATTCCCCATGGAAAGATAATCTTCAAAGGTTTTGCAGTCCTGGATCTGGCGGATGGTAAAGCCTGCGACGGCAAGCACCCTGGAAATATCGGCCGATGCAGGAAGGCGGAGGTTGTCACCGAGTACCGAAATCATATTATTCTCAAAATGAGATGCGGTCAGCAGATCCATCATGGATTTCCGCTGCTTCTGTTCGGGCGTCAGGGAAACCTTCTGCATAATCGGGTCCATAAAGCAGGGGACGAAAGCAATGTCCGGAAAGCGGTTACCGAGGGTGTCATAGATGTAGCGAAAATCTGCTCCTGTCTGGTGGTGCATGCAGACAAGAAAGAGTTCGACAGCCTTGGGACGGACCGGAAGCTTTTCAATGACATCGGCGACGCCTTCAATTGTCACTTCTTCCAGTCGCCCGTTGACGACTTCGTTTTCATCGGGCATTACAGAGGAAATGCGGCTCAACGCGCCCATCTCCGCTGCTGTCAGAATGACTCCCCGCAGGCAGTTGTCCGAGCAGACATAAATCTGCTGTGTCTCCGGAAGGAGCATTCCGGTGTGGACGATATTCCAGTTCTCATGAACCGGACAGTTGTACTCGAGGCGCCAGGGAAAGAGGGGGCGTTCCTTCGCGTCACCGATGCGCACGACGGCTGCCGTTTTGGAATCGTACCGATATTCACTTGTCCCGCCAACCCGTGTCAGCATAGTTTTTCCACTCCGCTTCGATCAGAAGCATCCCCTGAAACGGCAAAACACACTTTTGTATGAAAAACGCTTGCCAGTAATCTGTCTGCATCACTCCGACGTGATGTTCGAATAGGCCGTTTTTGCGCTGACGCCGGGAATCTGTCCCAGTTTGCCGGAAAGCCCGCTGATGAAAGGCTGGGGGGCATCAACTGCCAGGCTGATTAGGTTGATATTCCGTGCCTTGTAGGGAATGCCCATGCGGCCGATGATATAGTCGCGGGCCGCATGCAGAAGCTCGTTCACCTGCTCCACGGCATCCGCATTTTCAATCACGATTGCAATTACAGCTACTCTTGTCTCCATGAAAAACTCCTATTTTCCGTATCATCGAAAAATTTTTCTGTTGAAAAACTCCATGTCAAAAACAAAAAGCGCGTTTTTTTAAGGAGTAAATTTTCAATTCTTTCCCACGTATTCGCTTCCCGCATCAGCAGATCCGCGGCAGCAGCTCGTTCCCCGGTTCCGGCAGGATGGTCTGTGCTCCGATTTCCGTCGTCATGATGACCAAGCCCTTGTTCTCTTCCGTGACATGGCCAATGACAGCAGCGCCGCTCGTATATACCTGCCCTTTCAAAACGCCAAGGAGGTCAGACGTATGTTCGTGGGGACAGAACATCACGAGGCGGCCTTCGCATGCCAGGTAAAGGGGCTCAAGCCCGAGCATGGATGTCACGCCCCGGACGGCAGGATCAACGGGAATGGCTTCTGCTGAAAGGTGAATGCCGACATTTGATTCCGCGGCAATTTCATAGAGGACAGTGCCTACCCCACCACGGGTGGCGTCCCGGATGACGTGAAGTCCCGGTACTGCCTTCAGAGCTGCCTCTACCGGTTTCCACAGGGGAGCGCAGTCTGATGTGACGTCAGCATCGATTCCGTAGTCATCCCGGGCAAGAAGAATCGTGCAGCCGTGGCGGCCGATGTCACCCGTCACGATAATATCATCGAAAGGCTCTGCCAGAGCGCCGGAAGTATGTACATCCGGCAGCAGTTCGCCGACACCGGTAGTTGTAATGAAGACGCCGCCGCACTGTCCTTTTCCGGCCACTTTTGTGTCGCCGGCCACGAGATGCACGCCGGCTTCGTCCGCCGTCTTTGCCATAGCGGAAGCGATTTTGTCAAGGTCTGCCACCGGAAACCCTTCTTCGATGACAAAGGCACACGTCATATAGAGAGGACGGGCTCCCATGCAGGAGAGGTCGTTTACGGTGCCGCAGATAGAGAGCTTGCCAATGTTTCCGCCCGGGAAAAACTGCGGGGAAACGATGAAGCCGTCCGTTGTCATCGCAATTTTCCCATTTGGCGCCGGCAGGACGGATGCGTCGTCTGCCGTGAAATACGGATTCTCGAAGTATTTTTTGAAAATACCGGAGATCAGGGCGGATGTCTGTTTCCCGCCCGCCCCATGGGCCATGGTTATCGTGTCACTATTCTTCATCAGATGAATCCTTTCACACGAATAGAAATGATGTTCTGCATGTCAAAAAATGTTTCTTCCCCCCATATACCGGACTTTGCCTGAAAACAGGAATTCCCCGTGCGCATCATATTCCTCCGCGCTGATTTCCATAGAGATACCAGGCAGAGCAGGCACCCTCTGACGACACCATACAGGCACCGACCGGGTGTTCGGGGGTACAGGCTTTTCCGAAAAGGGGGCAGGCAGTGGGCAGGATCCGTCCCCGCAGGACCTCTCCACAGTGGCAGGCGGGATTGCCGCGCCCTTCCATCGGTGGCACAGAGTACTTCTTCCGCGCGTCATAGGAAGCGTATTCCTCCCGAAGGCAGAGTCCGGAGCCGGAAATCATGCCGATTCCCCGCCACTCGCTGTCACAGGGCGTCATGACTTTATGAATAATATTTACGGCTTCCGGACTGCCCTCCTGCCGGACCACCCGCGGATAGCAGTTGACAAAGAAGGGCTTCCCCTTTTTGAAATTTGTTACGGCCACTGCCAGCGCTGTTAAGAGCTCTCCGGCAGTAAATCCCGCACAGACGCCACTGACACCTTCTCCCACCAGTTGCTCACAGATTGCCGTTCCGGTAATCGCATGGACATGACCGGGATAGAGAAAGAGATCTGTCGAGCCCTTCATGGCCTCGTATGCGCCAGGCATGGTCTTGTTTGCAGTCAGCAGGGAAAAGTTGGAAAGTCCGGCTTCCCGGGCCGCCAAAACGGCCAGGCAGTTGGCCGGCGTTGTTGTCTCAAAGCCGACGGAGAGAAAGACCACCTGCTCCTCCTGATGCTGTGCCGCATAGGTTTCCGCATCAAGGGGCGAATAGACGACTTTCACCTGAGCGCCTTTTCCCCGGGCCGTCTGCAGGGAGTCGGCGCTGCCAGGCACCCGCACGAGGTCGCCGAAAGTGCAGATGGTGCAGCCCTTTTCGAGAGCGAGATATATGGCTTCGTCAATGAAGCCGACCGGTGTCACGCAGACGGGACATCCCGGTCCGCTGATGAGTTCAATCGTTTCCGGCAGCACATTGCGGATGCCCTGGCGGAAAATTTCGTGGGTGTGAGTCCCGCACACCTCCATGATGCGGCAGTGTGCCCCGTCATAGTTTTGAAGAATTTCACGCGCACGTTCGATGGAGCTCATTGCAGTGCCTCCAGCAGCTGATCGGTTTCCTCTTCATCGTCATCCGTGATCTTTGCAATCGCCGTTCCGGCGTGCACCATGACATAGTCTCCCGGCGTCAGGTCATTTAAAAGAGCTGCGGAAACCGTTCGTTTCGCGCCACCCGCGTCAACTATGCAGGTGTCCTTGCTGATACTCACTACTTTGGCAGAAAGTCCTACACACATTTCTTCTTCATCCTTTCACTGAAAGCGGATTTAAAAAAATCCATCCTGTTCATTGAATTATTAATTTGCCCCTTTGGAGCGCGTTCATAGCATATATCGCCTGCCCCAGACAGATGCCGCCGTCATTGGGTGGCAGCAGGCGGTGACGGAGGACGGTAAAGCCCTCGCGTTCGAGACCGCCTTCCACAAGGGAAAGCAGCAGACGGTTTTGGAAGACACCGCCTGTCAGCGCTGTGACAGATACGCCGGTCTCCTGCCGCAGGGAAACCGCTTTGTTCACGATCATTGCCGAAAGATTTTTGTGGAACAAATATGCCAGGCGGTCAGTATCTGTCCTGCCGGCCAATCTCTTTTCCACAAGCCAGGCAAAGAGACGATCAGTCGGAAGGCATGTCTTTTCCTGCCGGATGGCAGGCGCCTTTTCTTTCGAGGCTTTCTCGTTCGAATCCTGTATAGCATCTGCCCCGAAAGAAAAAGTCTCAAAAGCAGCCGGACACAGCTCGTCGGGCAGGGGCTTTCCGGAAATAGCATCCTGTCCCCGCAGAGCTGCATACATGAGGGCGGTCGCTGCCTCTCCTTCAAAGGTGGATTCCTGCCGTATTCCCAGCAGGGCAGACACGGCATCGAAAAGACGGCCGGCACTGGTCGAGGCCACCGCATTCATCCGGTGCGCAAAGAGCATCCGCTGGGCTTTGACGGTCTTTTCATTGGCGAGATTCAGCTGCAATGCTATGTCTTCTGCCCTCTCTCCGCAAAGGGAAAATAGCATGGAAACAGCAATCCGCCAGCCTTCCCTGGCGGAGGCATCCCCACCGATCTGCAGGAAGGGTTTGATGGAGGACAGACGTTCAAAGCCGTCGAAGTCGCAGAGCAGGAACTCACCGCCCCAGATGGTCCGGTCTGTCCCGTACCCGGTTCCGTCAAAGGAAATTCCGATCACCGGATCCGAAAAATCGTTCTCTCCCATGCAGGAAAGGACATGGGCGTAATGGTGCTGAACCCGGATCAGAGGAATCCCATGCTCATCAGCCAGTTTTTCTGCCAGAATACCGGAATTATACCTGGGATGCAGATCCGCGCAGATAATGTCCGGCTTCATCTCCAGCAGGCTTTCCGTTTTTTCGATAGCATCCTCCAAGGCGTGCACTGTCCGAATGTCGGCAAGGTCACCGACATAGGCAGACGGATAAAAATTCTGATCGACGGCCAGGCAGAAGGTATTCTTGAGTTCGCCGCCGATTCCCAAAGCCCTTCCATGGAAGGAATCGCTCATGATATAGGGAAGCGGCGCATAGCCCCGGGACCGACGGATCATGTAAGGACTGCCCTTATAGAAATCCATGACGGAGTCGTCCGTCCGGATACGGATGTCACGGTTGTTTGTCAGAATAGCGTCGCAGAAGCCGCTGATCTCGTCCAGAGCCTCCGCATCCGTAGAAGCAATCGGGGCACCGGAGGCATTGCCGCTCGTCATCACAAGGACGTCTGACATATCCGTGACCTCATCCGGATAGGAGAATAATAAAAGCTGCACCGGCGCGTACGGAAGCATAATGCCCACCGTCGGATTGTCCGGAGCGACGCTTTCCGCGATTTTCCCGCCTGCCCTCTTTGCGAGCAGCAGGATCGGCTTCTGCGGGCCTGTCAGAATCTTCTCCTGGATACTGTCAAATACACATTCTCTTGCTGCGGTTCCCAAGTCTTTTGCCATGACGGCAAAGGGCTTCATCGGGCGCTTCTTGAGCTGACGCAGCCTTTTTACCGCTTCTCCATTCGCTGCATCACAGGCCAGGTGAAAACCTCCGATGCCTTTGACGGCCACAATGCCGCCGCCGGAGAGAATTTTCCTCGCATGGGTGATCGCCGCCCCTCCCCGCAGAGACGCTTCCTTTCCCAGAATATATACTTCCGGGCCGCAAACCTTGCAGCAGACCGGCTGGGCGTCAAAGCGGCGGGAGTTCCTGTCATAATACTCTTTCTCACATTCCGGGCACATGGGAAAGGCCTTCATGGAGGTCCGTTCCCGGTCATAGGGCAGGCCTTCCAGAATCGAAAAACGCGGGCCGCAGAGGGTACAGTTGATGAAGGGGTGCAGATAGCGCCGGTTTTTCGCATCAAACAGTTCTTCACGACAGGTATCACAAATAGCGATGTCCGGTGAAATGAAAATCTCCCCCCGCTCCTTTTTGCTCTCGACAATATGAAAACCGGTGAAAAAGGGTTGGCTAAATTCTGTCAGGTCATGTGTTTCCGGAAGAGTACCGGCTTCCTTTCGGGAAAGTTCTTCTACCGGCAGGTCATTTGCCGGCAGATCCTGCACATCAGTCTTCAGAATGACGGCCCGCTCCGGGGCTTCGTCTGTAACCAGCCGAATGAAGTCCGTGACAGCACTGTTCTGCCCCTCTGCGAGGATCTCCACATAGGAGCCCCGGTTTGAAACCTGCCCACTGATTCCGCAGGCTTTGGCATGGCGGACGACCGTGGGCCGAAAACCGACTCCCTGAACGATGCCATAGACACGGATTCGTTTTCTTACAAGCGCTTCCCTCATGCCCGCCGCTTTCCCGAAAGAGCAAATTCCGGAATATGAATGAAAGTGCCAGAGTAATCCGGAATCAGCTTCTTCTGTACCTCATCAGCCATAATAATTTCCGATTTCTGTTCTGTCACCAGCCGGGTGAAGTCGTCCTCTTCCCGAAGCCGGAAAACGTTCTCATTTTTGCTTGCAAACCAGGATGCTATCGTGACGTCTGCTGTCGGCAGATACTGAAGAATTGCCTTTCCAAGGGACTGGGCGAAAACCGACGAGTTGACAATCAGTATGCTTTGCGCTCCGCCAGGCAGGTTTTCCGCCTCTGCAGTGTTTCCGGTGTCCGGTTGGCCCGAATCAGGGAACAGAATCTTCAGATAATCATCCGCCCCAGGGAAATCAACCCGGTAAGGCGTTTTGAACTTCTCCTGCAGAAAGCTGCAGGCAGCGACGCCATCCTCGGAAACCGCAATATTCAGCACGTTTGCAGGTGCGTTTCTGTAAGCGGAGAAATCAGCATCCGCCCCGTAAAATATTATTTTTGAAAAGCCTTCCCTCCGCAGGGCAGCTGAAATCCGCTTCCTGTCAGCATCATATTCAGGCAGATCCAAAGGCGACACCCCGAAAAGGCCAACACGCTTTTCGTCGACGGGAATAGCAGCAAACAGGTTCCTTTCAGCCAACTCCTGAAGCAGGGACAAATAGGCCAGCGACTCTCCCCGGTCGAAGGTATGCATGCCGTCAGTCGGAATCGCAAGCACAGGAAGAGGCGGCAGGGAAAGCTCTGAAAGTTTCTGATCAAGCATTCGCTTCAAAGCGGAAAAATCCGTCCCGATGACTGCCGGGACAGGCGTTCCGACAAAGGCAACGAAATTTGCTTTCAATTTGCGGACACAGTCAACCGTTTTTTTGATGAGCAGGCGGTCCCGCCCCATCACGGCATCCATGTCCCGGAGGCCGGCAGAGAATACAGCCGATCGTTCCGATGACCAGCGCGGCTCGTCAAAACCGCAGATATTGCCGGCGCAGCCGCCGGCATCAATAATGACGATAATTCCGCCAAGAGAATAAAGAACGGAGACTGCCCCGGACTGATCCGGAGCAAAGGGAGTCAGCGCCTTACGAAGCCCTTTCATGGCGTTCCTCCCCTCTGACAGCCAAAGCGATGGCTTCCACGAGCTTTTTCAGTCCCATGTAGCCAAAGGGCTGTTCATCGCTATTCCAATAGACATGGATGTCATCCGGATGATACCAGGCTGCATCCTTGCCGAGCGTTACCAGCCGCTTCTTTCGGCAAATTGGTTCAGCTTCACAGGAAGCAGATTCTTCCTGTTTTCCTGTCCCGAAGTCATAATAGATCATCGTGGGCTCCATATTGGAATAGACACGTGTCTCCGGCGACAGCCCGGCAAGCGCTTTCAGATAATATTCATCCTCCCTCGCGGGATTCCGGAAGATTTCCAGAATATCAAATCCTGCCTCGCAAAACGTCAGGGCAAGTTCGAAGGAGTTGGCATTTATCGTTTCACCTATGGAAAAAACAAGGTCAGGATAAGCTTTTTTCAGAGCAGCAAGTCCATCTTCCGCTGCTGACTTTCCCTTAGATGAATCCCATTTCACGCCCAATGCGCCTGCAAGAGCCTCATACTGCTTTTCAATCCGATCCGGTCCGTAGAAACGGGAAAGCTCTATATAGGGAATGGAGAGGCGGTCTGCCAGGTCGTCTGCCGCTGCCCTGGCTTCGGAATTCAATACCAGATTGAAATTGGCCTCCCCCATTCTGCAGAACTCAAGAATATCCGGGCAGGTGGAGATTTCCCGGATGTGTTTCACCCCGATATCCTGGAGCAGGGAAAAAAGCTCGCTCTCAGCATCCACCGGGGCGAAGTATCCGAGCAGATTTACGGAAGCTCCCCGCTTTTTCTGCTGCGGAAGAAGGGAATAAAGAGACTGCCGTATCTGTACCATTGGCGGCTTCCTTCCTTCCCGTGTCAGCGCGTACATATAGCAGGGACGAACAGGAATGCCGGCAGCCGTTTCTGCCGCCCGGCATACCCTCTCCATATCCGTTCCCAGAAGGGCATCCACGCAGGTGATGCAGACCATTACCAGGGAAGGCCTTTCCACGCAGGAATCCACGATTTCCCTGACTGCTTCCGGAATCTTTTTTAAGTGTCTGGCCGTCACCAGATCCGTTTCGCTGATCTCCAGGTAGAAAAAACGGTCCTCATAGCCCCTGATCGCAGTGATTTCCGATGTGTTTCGTCCGCAGCAGCCCGGAGAGACAATCAGCATGACTGATCCCGGGATGGCAAGTCCAGCCCTTTTCACGCCAAAGCCTTCAGCTCCGGGAGAATTAAAAGCCAGAGCGGCCGGGGAATTGTAGATCAGGTGGCGCTCTGTCCGATAGATATCCGGCAGGCGCTCAGGTCCAAGTTCCGCCAGGTCGGCAACCGTATGGCTTTCAGGAAGCATGCCGGTATTCACCCGTTTCGAATCGGCGCGCATCACAGGCACCCGCAGTCGGAAAGCTTTCCGGGATGAATAGCAGACTCTTCAAATTCTCCCGCTGCCTCCTCAGAAAGCAGCCGGTCGGCAAGATCAAAGAAATTCCGGGCAAGAGGACTTTCCGGAGCCAGTTCCACAATTGTCTTTCCGGCATCTTCCGCCGTCTGAAAAGCAGGATCTCTCGGAATATCCGCCACGATTGAAAGTCTGTTTTTTTCCGCAAAGGCCTCGACTTTCTCCCTTTCATCCTCCACATTCCGCCGGTTCAAAATAATACCTTCTACTGACGCATAGCCCCTGTCCTTGAAATTTTCAACGGCTGAATTGATGTTTCCGGCTGCATAGAGGGCCATCTTTTCTCCGCTGGTAACGATCAAAACCCGATTGGCAAAGCCCTCACGGATCGGCGCGGCAAAACCTCCGCAGACCACATCGCCAAGAACATCAAAGAGGACGACGTCCGGCTGCTCCTTCTCCATCAGCTCCATTTCATCCAAAAGGTTGAAAGTAGAAATAATTCCGCGGCCGGCGCAGCCCAGCCCCGGTGTGGGGCCGCCGGTCTCTATGCAGAGGACATTGCCAAAGCCCCGGGCGGAAATCTCATCGAGGGAAGCAGGATCCGCATCGTGTTCCCTGAGATAGTTCATGATAGGCTCAATGGGCTTCCCGGACAGGAGATTTCCGGTGGAATCCGCTTTGGGATCGCAGCCAATCTGAATGACTTTTTTCCCCCGCATGGCAAAAGCCGCCGACAGGTTCGAAGTGATGGTTGACTTGCCAATGCCGCCCTTGCCGTAGATTGCAATTTTGATCATATTACGATCTCCAATAAAAAAATCTCCTGCCAAAAATCCATGGCAGGAGGTTTTCAAGGTCTTCTATGAGATCTTTCCTGCTCAGAAATTTCTTTGCGGTCAAGATAAGTTTGATAGCTCGTATACTATTTCGTATGGCTTAAAAAGTTCAGGTTCCGCCGTAGGCGGAAAGGATTTCCCCCATCAGAAGGTAGAGATTCGTCCGCGCATCCGCCCCGTATACGAGGGAGATGATATTCTGGCCGGCTGCATTCCGGGAAAGGAGCACGAGACAGTAGCCGGCCGCCCCTGTCGTCCCGGACTTTCCACCGATGACCTCAATTCCGTCCGGCATGCGGCGAAAACCGGTAAGGTACTGATTCGAATTGCCCCAGGTCTTTGTCACCTGGTTTCCTGCCGCATCCAGGTAATAGGCATCGTAGGATGCCGAATGGACGATATCCACGAAATCCGTGTTTTTCACCGCAGCGTTCATGATCAGGTACATGTCATAAACTGTTGTATAGTGATTGGGATCCGGAAGTCCGTGGGGATTGACGAAGTTGGAGTGAGTAGCTCCCAGGGAAGCCGCTTCCGAATTCATCTGAGCGACGAAGGTATCCACATCTCCTGAAACGCCCTCCGCAATGGCAATTGCTGCATCGTTTCCGCTAACCAGAAGCAGACCATATAGAAGCTGCCGGATGGTCAGGCTGTCTCCGGCTTTTAAGTTTGCGACCGATGATTCGGAAGGCAGATTGACGGCATTCTCAGACACCGTCACCGTTTTGTCCAGATCTCCGTAACGAATGGCGACAAGAGCGGTCAGGATTTTTGTCGTGGAAGCGGGATAGACCTGCCCGAAGATGTTCTGCTTGTAAGTGACTGCGCCGTTGTCACAGTTGAAGACGCCGGCCGCTGCAGCCACCTGGGAATCTACGGCTTCCGTATGGAGGTCGCTTTCATCCGTGACGCAAAGACCGGAAGAAAAGAAGCCCTCAGCCGCATCATCCGCAGGAGCAGCTGTAATACCGTAAGCAGCCGGTGTGATATAGGCATGATAGGTATTGGAAGCCTCCTTCCCGCAGGAGGTCAAAAGCAGCAGGCAGGAAATCGCCAGACAGAGAGCTGCGTTTCTTTTCACTTGTACATCTCCCGCCATTCGAGATCGCCCCGGTCCAGGGACTTGATCAGGAGCTCTGCCGTTGCCAGATTTGTTGCCAGAGGAATATTGTGGGCATCACAAAGCTTTACAATGGAATTCACATCCGGTTCCCCGCTCTTCTGCCGGAAGGGATCGCGAAGAAAGATCACGAGATCGATATTGTTGTGTTCGATCTGGCTTCCCAGCTGCTGGGAACCGCCGAGGTGGCCGGGCAGGAACTTCTGGATGTGAAGATTTGTCACTTCCTCGATGAGACGCCCTGTCGTTCCTGTGGCGTAGAGCTTGTGTTTTGAAAGGATTGCATGATAGGCGATGCAGAAGTTCTGCATCAGCTTCTTCTTCGAGTCGTGCGCTACAAGTCCGATATTCATGTCATTTCCTCCTAACTGAAGTTCGTCTTCCCCTGAAGCGGTCCCCCGACCGCTGTAAAACGCCAAAGATGCATTATTTCCGGCTGCGCCCCGAAGCAGCCGACATCACGCCTATTATTATAGCATAACGGCGGCAAAAGAATAACCGCTTACCACCTCAGCGGCGCCTTTTCATCGATATAATTTTTCTTGGCCTGCAGGCCGACATTCAGCACGAGGCCGATGCCGATATAGGTCGTCACCAGGGAGGTCAGGCCATAGCTTACAAAGGGAAGCGTCAGGCCGGTATTGGGCATGAGTCCTGTCACGACGCAGATATTTACAAAGCTCTGAATGGAGATGTACGAAGCCATTCCAATGCAGATGAGCTTTCCCGCCGTATCCTTCGCCTTCTTTGAAACCCGGATGCACTCGATGGCAATGACGAGAAGCAGGGCAATGATGACAAAAGCGCCGATAAAGCCCATTTCCTCGGAAGCAACGGCAAAGATAAAGTCCGTATGCGGTTCCGGAATATAATTCCCGTTCTTGACCGACTGGGCGGATTCATTGAAAAGCCCCTTGCCGAAGATCCGTCCGGAGCCCACCGCCATGATGGAATTCTGCTGCTGGAAGGAATCTCCCGGATAGTCATCAGGCCTCAGCCAGGCCAATATCCGCTTTTCCTGATAGCCCCGGAGCAGAGATTGTCCCCGTGACTCCATAACGAGAAAGATGATGAGGAGGGGGATGGAAATGCCAAGCACCGGAGCCACAACCTTGTAGGTAAGGCCGGCGACAAAAAGCATTGTGGCAAGGATCAGAAATGTGACGATGGTCGTCGAAAGATCCGGCTCCCGCTCAATCAGAAGCAGGGGAACGCCCATCAGAAAAACGGTCAGCAGAAGGGTTTTCGGCTGATTGATCTTCTCCTCATTTCGCATCAGGAAAAAGGAAAAGAATAATATTAATAATATTTTTGCCAGCTCAGAGGGCTGAAATCGAAAGCCGTGAATGACCAGCCACCGCTGGGCACCCAGGGAAGAATCCCCCCAGAGGAGGACAGCCGTGAGAAGCCCCAGGGCAAGAAAATAATAGCCCCAGGCGAACTGCAGCAAGAGACTGTAGTCAATGACAGCAACAGCCGTCATCACAATGACGCCGATAATCATGCCCATGATCTGACGGTTCTGGTAGTAGCCGTTGGCCCCGCCACGAGCCGATCCCACCACGAGAACACCTATGATCGTAATGGCGATGCAGGCAATGATCAGCCGCAGATTTAAGTTTTTCAGCCGGTAATTACGAAACATGAGCCTTCAGGCAACCTTCTAAAAAAATCGAAAAACAGGCAGAAAAAATCACTGCATTTCAGCCACTTCATCCGCAAGAAGCTCCCCGTTCTCCGCCCGAACAGCAACCGGCCGGACGACATTCTTTTTCCCGAACAGGGACTTCTTCGGGCGGGTGGCAATGTCACCGGACACCGTTCCAACGGTGACTGCGGCGTTGTCAAAGACGGCTGCCGCAACGAAGCTTTTACCATCCTTGGTTTCCGCTGAACCGGAAAGGGTTCCCATGACGGTGACGGAGCCGGCTGCAGAGACCTTCCCGCCCTCTTCCACATCTCCGAGAACAAGAAGGGAAGATGTCGAGGTAACCGTCTGCCCGCTCTTCACATTTCCCTTGTGGATGCGGGCATTGATGCTTTTGGCTTCCGCATAGAAGCGGTCCGCATCTCCGATGGTCTGCCGGTCCCGAAGCTCATCTCCGTCATAGATGAGGCGGATCTTGATGTCCGTGTTGAGTTCAACCGCCTCGACAAGGGCCTCCTCTTCTTCCGGAGAAAGCTCTCTTCCTGAAAAAGAAATCGTAAGGATGGTCTGGCCGAAAAAATCCCGTGATTCATAGAATTTGCGGCAGACATCCGTGCAGAGCTCCGTGAAGGGCATATCCGGGTTTAATGTCAGCGCGATGCCATGGGGCATGCTTTTGATTACACAGGAATCCGTCATGGTTTACCTCCTGCCAAATTTTGGAAACGGCTTAGGGCGTTTCCGATATCTGTCAATCCGTACGCGTCGTTGCAGCAGTATTCTCTTCGACCACACTGTCTGCCTTCGCCTTGCTGTCTTCGACGCCCAGGCAGACGCCCAGAATATCCCGTGCCACATCGGCCGCATTGTGGGATGTATATCCGAAAGGAATGCGGACCGCTACCGAATACTGAGGCGCGGCAAAGGGGGCATAGCCGATGAAAAGAGCGTGGTTGGGGCGCTTCTTCGATTCCTGCGCCGTCCCCGTCTTGCCGGCCACCTGAACAGGGAAATCGTCGTAAACGGACATATTTTCAACTACTTCCCGCATACCGGTATGGATGGCGCCCCACTGGCTCTGGGACAGGACGTCCACGGAAGCGTCAGCGGAAGGCGCAAATTCCTGCACGACATTGCCGTCCGGATCCGTCACCTTTGAAAGCAGGGTGAGATTGTAGACCGTTCCGGAATTGGTAATCGCAGCGGCATAGCGCCCGAGGGCAATCGTCGTGTAGTTATTATCTGACTGACCGATGGCCGCCATGACCGGATATTGGGTAGCTACATGAGACGTATTCTCTTCGATTTCAACGCCGGTCTTCCGGTCGAGGCCGTACAGATTCGCATACTTCTGAATCTTTGCAATACCGGTCTTGTCATTGTAGCCATTCCCTCCGGCCAGCCGCCAGCCGACCTCGTAGAAGAAATAGTTGCAGGAATCCCGGATGGCATCCGTCACGTTTTCCTCGCCGTGGGTTGTATGGGAACCCGTATAAATCCAGCATCGCGGCTGATTTGAGACCTTATCGAAGATACCGAGGTCGTCAATCTGCGTAGAGATGTCAATGACACCCTCCGCAAGTCCGGCCGTTGCCGAAAGGGGCTTGAAGGTAGAGCCCGGCGCCGTCATCTGCTGGGTAGCATGGTTGTAGAGGGGCGCGGCCGACGTCGTATTGAGGTAGGTATAATATTTTCTGTCCACCGTATTTGCCAGCCGGTTTGTATCATAGCCCGGGTAGGAAACACAGGCAAGAAGGGAACCGTCATTGGGGTTGATCACAACGGCGGAGGCGGAGCAGGGATCGAGCGCCAGCTGGCCGGGCGTGATTTCCAGATTCTTCAGCTTTTCCCGAATGAAGCTGTAGGCGGTAACCTTTCCCGTCAGGACATTATCCCTGGCGGTCTCATCGTAAGAAAGCACCCCCTGATCATAGAGGATGGCGCAGAGCTGATTCCCGGTCACGAGGTCGTCCCGGACGGCATATTCATACACGATCCGCTTGAAGGCCGCGTCCGAGGACAGGGTGTTGATAATATAATCCACGAGGCTCGTGTACATCTCGTCCGAGTCCGAATACTTCTTCTCGGTCTGATAGGCGTTGATGTCGATCCAGTCGCTGCTGATACAGTATTTCAGGTACTCTTCCACGGAAAGCTTCTGGTTGGACCAGGCCTTCTGGGTATCATCATTGTCGTCGATTTTGTCCTCGACCAGGACCTTTTGGGACTTCAGGAGCTTGATGATATAGGTGGAGTAATCCTGCCCTTCCTCGTCCTGATCCTCATATACTGTCGGACTTTCGGAAGTAAGTTCTGCCCGGATGCCGTCAAGGACATCACTGTTCTTCTGCGAAAGGACACCGTATACCTGCTTTTCCAGGTCCGTCGCATCCTCTGCTGCCATATCTGAAACAGAGATAAGTCCGTTTTTCAGCAGGGATACATAGGCGTCATAGATGGGAATCAGGATGTCCTTTGTGCTGTCCGTCACCGTAAAGGAGCGGATGTTTGCGAGCTTTGAAAGCACGATGCCTGCAACTTCCTTCTCAAGCAGCTTGTAGGTGCTCTCCTGGATATTGACGTCGATAGACAGGTAAGCATCGTCGCCGGGGACGGACTTTGTCTCCTGGGCCACCTTGATCTCATTTCCGACATTGTCTACATAGACGGTTCGGTCGCCCTTCTTTCCTGTCAGATAGTCGTTTAAATACTGCTCGATTCCACTCTTTCCGACCGTGTCCGTCAGGGAATAGCTATCCTTGTTGTCGGGATCCTTTTCAATGGCTGCATTATATTCTTCAGACGAAATGGTACCGGTATAGCCGACAATATTTGCCGTACAATAGGGGTAATTGTACTGACGCATCGAGTCCTCCTCGATGCTGACACCTGTCAGGGTATCAGAATGCTCCCGGACATAGGCCACCGTCTGCTCGTTCACGTCGGATGCAATCGAAATCGGAATATATTTCTGATAAGCATTCAGGCTCAGACGGTAGCGAATGACGACGATCTTGTAGCGCATCGCATCGTCGTAATCTCTGCTGACGCCGAATTTCAGGCTGCTTTCCAGGTAATTGATGATATCCCCTGCAGAACAGGTTTTCTCATTCAATCCGGCCTTCCTGTTTTCACCGAGATCATGGGTTTTGGCATGGCCGAAGACATCCGCCCGGAAGCGGAGTTCTGCCGTTTCCGTCGTTGCGGTAAAGGAATAAGTGCCGTCGGAATTTCTCGTAATCCCGAAGTCATTGTCGATTTCATCCCCGCGTTTTTCGATATTTGTAATCAGCTCGTAGAGTTCGGCGTTTAATATTTCGTTCTTTTCAGACTTCTTCTTGTTGCTGTAGTCGCCGCTGTCCTCAATCATGACCTTGTAGGCCAGGCGGTTGTAGGCGAGCAGAACGCCATTCCGGTCATAGATGTTTCCGCGGGTGGCCGGCAGCTTCTCCGTCTTTTCCGTCAGGAGATTGTAGTTTGACTGGTAGGACTCTCCCCGCACGACCTGCAGGACAAAGAGTCTGGCCGCCAGCACAAAGGAACCGAGGCAGAATATGAACAGGACAACCTTCGTACGCGCCGCAAAAAATTTTTCGTAAATGGCATGAAAAAATTCAGACAAAGCTCTTTGTACTCCTTTGATCCGTCTTCCCCAGGAAATTGTAGATCAGGAGAAGAGGGACATACAGGATGACGCCCAGGGCAACCGTATAGACCGCCTCAGGAAGGATAATATTGTTCGCGAAGAATAAAACGTCCGTCCGCTGTCTCGTAAAGAAGAGAAAGAAATAGATGATAAAACCGTACATCACATCGGAAAGTCCGATAAAGAGGAGGGGCAGCTTCATGTCGTCCCCGAAAAAGAGGCGGCGGAAAAGGCCGTTAATGAAACCGATATACATGTAGATTAAGGCATACATCCCGAACCAGCTGCCGAAGAAGAGGTCGACGAGCAGGCCGGAACAGAAACCGACGACCATGCCCTCTTTCCTGCCCCGCGTAAAGCCGGCAAAGGAAACCAGAATCAACAGGATGTTGGGAGAAACATTCCCGAGCTTCAGGCGGGAAAAGACCGATTCCTGCAGAACAAAAAGAACTATGATCAGAAGAGCCGTGATCAGGATACGGCGGAGAATCGGCCGGATTTTACTCATCTGAGGTCTCCTTCAGCTGCTTGATCACAAGGACTTCCGACAGGTGGCGAAAATCACAGACCGGCGTCAGAGTGCCGGACTTGGTGAGATTGTTGCTATCCGCCTCTATGCTTGTCAGATAGCCGATCAGGAGCCCCGGCACATATTCGCTGGAAATATTTGACGTAACGACAGGATCACCGACAGCAGCCTTCCCGTCCGTATCCTGCAGGTTCGCAAATGTAATCGTGTTTTCTTCCGTCATTCCCTGCAGAGAACCGGAAACGATGCAGTTGTCCTGGGTAGAAACAACCATGGCACTGACATTGTTCGTGTCGTCAATCAGAGCCCGAACCGTCGAAGAATGCTTGCCGACGGAGGTGACAATGCCGCAGAGACCGCCGTTTGCAATGACATTCATGCTTCTTTCAATCCCGTCAGCCGAACCCTTGTCAATGGTGAAGGTATTGAACCAGTTGCTTTCACCCCGGGCGATGACGTGAGCTCCTGTCGTCTCATAGTTGCTGTAGGTATCCTTGAGTTCAAGCAGGGACCTGAGGCGCTGCAGTTCGTCCTGTTCCAGTTTTGCCTGGGTATTGTCCTCCCTGAGCTGCTCCACCTGGCTTTGGAGCTCGGCATTTTCCTTCTGCAGAACAACCTTTGCCTCCCTGTCCTTCGATGACTCGGCAGCTGCATTGGAGACAAAGGTAATACCCTTTTCCATGGGCACGAAAATATAGGCGGCAGCCTCCTCGAAGACTCCGCCTGAGAATCCGGTCGCATAACTGAAAAACAAAAGCAGAATAGCTACTGTCGTCAAAGCAAACAGGATATACCGGCTTGGAATGTTTCTCTTGTTTCTGACAGGCATGAAAAAATCCTTATCCTATCGCATGATAAACAGGGAGAAATCCCTTTCCCTGAAGAGTTATCTGAAAATCCGCGACTTGATGCTGTAGCCGTAGCGGGCGCATTCCGGATCCGTCAGGATCTTTCCAAGGCCCCGGGCCGCCGTCGTTTCCCCGTCATCCGCCACATTGACGTCAATATTTGTAATATTCTGAACGAAGGCATCGATGGAATCGATATTGGCAGATCCCCCTGTCAGATAGATGCCGGAATGGACGATATCCTTGGCCAGTTCCGGCGGTACCTTCTCAAGGAGCAGGCGGATGCTGTTCGAAATATTTGTCAGGTCGTCTTTGATGCCCTCGTATATGATCTCGGAGGAAACCTCCATCTCGATGGGCAGACCGGAAACGACATCACGGCCGACCACCGTCATCTTTTCCTTTCGGTCATTCAGGGCAGAACCTATCGTCTCCTTCAGCTCACAGGCCGTCTTCTTTCCGATGACGAGGTTGAATTTCCGTTTCAGGTGGGTGACGATGGCCTCATCCAACCGGTTGCCTCCGAAGGGAATGAGGTCGGAAAGGACAAGCCCGCCCAGGGAAATGACGGAAATTTCCGTCGTGTCCGCTCCCATATCCACGACCATGATGCCGGTCGGCTGGGAAATGTCCAGTCCGAGTCCCAGGGCGTCTGCCAGAGCCTTCTCGCAAAGGAGGATAGAACGTGCCTTGATTTTTGTCTTTGCAAAAATATCGTAGAAGGCTTTTTTCTCCACCTCTGTGATATCCGTCGGTACGGAAAGAACGATATCCGCCCCCTTCAGATGGGCGTTCATGCGGGACTTCAGAATTTCAATCAGCATGGTCTGCATATTGTCGAAGTCGGCAATGACGCCGTTTACAATCGGGAAAGAGACGTTGATCGTCTCCGGCGCCTTTTCGTACATGGAATAGGCTTCATCCCCGTAGGCATACATGCGGTTCTTGTCGACAATGGCAATCGTGTTTTTCTCCACGGTCACCTGGCTCTTGCTCTTGTCAAATATTTTTAAATTTCCGGTTCCCATATCTATCCCGTACCCGTTCGACATGGAAAACCTCCTTTCATTTATGAATAATAGAAAGCCCGAAGGCAAGCGAAAAGCTCTGCTTCGGGCAGAAGAATCCGACTCACAAGCCTATAAAGTTTAGCATAAGAGCCCTTTGTCGTAAAGGTTGGCCTCGTACATTTTTTGCATGGCCATGAGGATGCCGAACTTGCCGTGGGGCCAGGTCAGGCCGCCCTGGAAGAAAACCCGGTAAGGGGGACGTAAGGGGCCGTCAGCAGAAAGCTCGATGGAAGAACCCTGCACGAAAGCGCCTGCCGCCATGATGACCTGGTCATCGTAGCCCGGCATATCCCAGGGCTCCGGCGTGACAAAGGAGTCCACAGGAGCCGCCGCCTGAATGCCTTCACAGAACGCCAGAAGTCCTTCCTTTGAATTCAGGTCGACGGACTCGATGATGTCGCCACGTTTTTCCGTCGATGACGGAGACACGTGATAGCCTAATCTTTCAAAGCAGGCCGCTGCAAAAACAGCCGTCTTCTCTGCTGCTGCCGTTACAGTCGGAGCAAGGAAAAAGCCCTGGTAGAGGGTTCTCATCACATCAAGGGAAGCGCCGACTTCCCGACCGAGCCCCGGCGCCGTCAGGCGGTAGGCTGCATTTTCTACCATATCATGATTGCCGCAGATATAGCCGCCGATCGGAGCCAGGCCGCCGCCGGGATTCTTGATGAGGGAACCGACGATGATGTCCGCTCCGACAGCCAGTGGCTCCCGGTCTTCAATAAACTCTCCGTAGCAGTTGTCCACCATAATCTTCACATCCGGCTTCACGGAGCGGATGAAGGATATGAGGTCAGCAAGCTCATCGATTGTAAAAGTCTTCCGGCCGGCATAGCCCCTGGATCGCTGGATTTCAACAAGGGCTGTCCTTTCATTCATCTTTTTCTTTATGTCCTCATAGTCGAATTTGCTTCCGGGCAGAAGGTCTGTCTGGGCATAGGTGACGCCGTATTCTGCCAGGGAACCCTTCTGGGGGCGGATTCCGATGACTTCGTCCAGAGTGTCATAGGGCTTTCCCACCGGGGAATAGAGTTCATCGCCCGGTCTCAGATTTGACATCAGGGCAAGGGCCAGAGCGTGGGTTCCGCAGGTGATCTGCGGCCGCACCAGGCAGTCCTCGCCGCCAAAGGCATCCGCATAGACCTTTTCCAGCGTATCCCTGCCGATGTCGTCGTAGCCGTAGCCGGTGGAGCCGGTAAAGCATTCAGCGGCTACCCTGTTCTTCTGCATGGCGGCAAGCACCTTTAGCTGGTTTACCTCCGCCGTTGCATCAATCTCAGCAAAGCGGTCCGCAAGGCCGTCAAGAATCTTCCCGCCGAAGGCCAGGACTTCAGGGGAGATGCCCATATGTTCATACATTTCAATCGTGTTCATTGTTCCATATCCTTTTTTTCAATACAAAGTTCCACCAAACGCGGCCGGCGCGTTTGGCCTGCAGCCGTTTCCCGTTACAGGCCTCCGCTGTAAAAGCCACTGTCGGCAAGAACTTCCAAGGCGGCAGCCAGAACTCCTTCATTCGTGCCGCCGCAATCGGTCCGGTTCAGGAAAACCGCCCCTCTCTCCCGCCTGAACCAGGTCAGCTGCCGCTTGGCATAGTGGCGGGAATCCTGCTTGATTTTTGCCACAGCTTCATCATACGCGCATTTTCCTTCGATACAGTCCATGAGCTGGCGGTAGGAAATGCCCTGCATAGAATTGTCATTCTGCCTGAGTCCCCGGTCATAGAGGCCTTTCACTTCCTCAAAAAGCCCTGCGGAAAGCATCTCATCCACCCGTTCATCAATCCGCCGGTAAAGCTTTTCCCGCTCATCCGTCAGGACAAAGAAGACAGAATCGTAAGGCGATTCCTTCTGCCGTTCCTCCGCATTGTGGGCGGAAATGGGCTGCCCGGTGTGCTCATAATACTCGATGGCACGAATGACGCGCTTTATATTATTCTCATGAATGGTCTCATAGGAGACGGGATCGATGGATTTGAGCCGCTCGTGCAGGGCGTGATTTCCGTGTGACGCAGCAAATTCCGAAAGTTCCTGCCGCAGCGCGCCGTCTTCACCCTCTTCCGAAAAATCCGTGTCATAGAGGACTGCATCGATATAGAAGCCGGTTCCCCCGCAAAGGACGGGAATCTCGCCCCGGGACCGGATCTCATCCATTGCTTCCTTTGCCAGTGCCTTAAAACGGACGGCATCAAAGGCTTCTTCAGGCTCCGCCACATCGATCATATAGTGGCGGACACCTTCCGTCTCTTCCGGCGTGATCTTCGCAGAACCGATGTCTAGCCCCCGGTATACCTGCATGGAATCGCAGGAAATGACGGAGCCGCGTAAACGCTTACACAGCGAGACAGCCAGGGCGCTCTTCCCGGAGGCTGTCGGCCCGGCCACCACAATCACTTTTTCCTTTTCGCCCGGACTGTCTTCTTTCACCGGAGAATTTATGTTTGACATCTATGCAAAGGATTTCTATCTGTAACAAACAATTATGAATTATGCATTATGTATTATGCATTTCTCTCAGACGATCCTCTTGAACCGCTTCTCAAGCTCCGTCTCGGAGATGGAGATCATCGTCGGCCGCCCGTGGGGACAGTGATAGGGATTGTCAAGAGTCAGCAGCTCTTCAATGAGGGCCTTCGCCTCTGCTTCGGGCAGGCGGGTATTCCCCTTGACAGCTGCCTTGCAGGCCATAGTTGCGACGCGGATATAGAGACTTTCGTTGATGGCGCGCCCCTTCCCGTCGGAGAGATCGGCAAGCGTCTCCATGAAAATCTGTTCCGGATCCAGGGAGTAGAGGTTCCCGGGAACTGCCGTAATCCGGTACTCGGAGCCGCCGAAATTTTCAACGGCATAGCCCAATTGCTCAAAGGCTTCGTGATAGCAGGCAAAGGTCTCTTCTTCCGTCGGGGAAAGCGAAACTACAATGGGCGGAGCGATGAGCTGGCTCGTCATTTCTTTCTTTTCATACGCCTTCATGAAGCGCTCGTACATGACCTTCTCATGGGCTGCATGCTGGTCGATGATATAGACCTTGCCATTAAACTCGACAATCCAGTAGGTATCAAAGATCTGCCCGATGATGCGGTGGCTCTTCACCGCCTCTTCTGAAAGAAAGGAAAGCTGCTCCGGCTTTTCTCTGTCAGCCGTCCGCATATAGACAGCGGGGGCAATCCCTGCCGCTTCCGCAGCGGCGCGGTTTGTCTGGTGGCTGAAGGCAGCCGTGTCAAACTCGGGCTTAGGGGCTCTTTCTGATGCTTGATTATTTAAATATTGCCCGTTTCCATCACCGGAGAAGAAGGCTGTTTTGTCTTCTGTATTCGAGTCTTCTCCGGAGGTCCTGCTGATGCTGCCATCCTGAAGGACATTGAAAGCAGTGCCTGAAGCATTGCCGGGTGTCTTTTCCACCGGAAGCGCTGCCGCAATCTCTTCCTGCACGGCTTCCTTATAGGCTGAGAGGCGGGATTTTTCAAAGGCTTCCGGCGCCTTCTCCTCCCGGTTTACGACTTTCTCGTCAGAGGTGGAAAGATCCGTCACCGGGATGTCGACCGCTGCGGACAGGCGGCTGCGGACAGCCTTGTAGACAGAGTCATAGACAGCCGGTTCATCCGTGAAGCGGACTTCCGCCTTCCTGGGATGGACATTGACATCGACATGCCCGTCCGGAAAAGTCAGAAAAAGGACACAGTAGGGATACTGGTGCAGCATCAGAAAGCCCTGGTAGGCGTCTTCCACTGCTTTGGACAGAATTTTGCTTTTGATGTAGCGGCCGTTTACAAAGAAAATTTCCCTGTTCCGGTTTGATCGCCGGATCTCCGGCTGGCCGAGGAAACCGCGTACGGAAAGCGTTTCATCCGACCAGGACAGGTCGTAGAGATGACTTGCCACCTCCCGTCCGTCTTCCCGGTAGATGCAGTCGAAAAGCTTCCCGTTTCCGGGCGTAAAAAGCTTTTCCCGCCCGTCTGCCTGCAAAGAGAAGGAAATCTCCGGATGGGAAAGGGCAATCCTGCTGCAGAGTTCCGCCAGATAGTTTCCCTCCGTCATCGGAGACTTCAGGAATTTCCTCCGGACAGGGGTATTGTAGAATAACTGCCGGACAAAAATGGACGTTCCCTGTGGCGCAGCAGTCTCTTCGAGGATTTCTTCCTCCGAGCCTTCGATTACATAGTGGCTTCCCATGACTTCGTCTGCCGTCTTTGTAAAGACCTCTGTCTTTGAAACGGCGGCAATGGAGGAAAGAGCCTCTCCCCGGAAGCCCAGGGAGGCAATGGAATCGAGGTCTTTGATGGAACGCAGCTTCGATGTCGAATGGCGCAGAAATGCCGCCCGGAGCTCATCATAGGGGATTCCTGCTCCGTCATCCGTCACGCGCAGGTAGGAAATTCCCCCGTCCTTCCACTCAACGGTAATATTCTTTGCCCCGGCGTCGATGGCATTTTCAATGAGCTCCTTGGCGACAGAGGCCGGCCGTTCAACCACTTCGCCGGCGGCAATCTTGTCGATGGTCTCCGGGGAGAGCAAAAGTATGGGGGATCGCTCAGACTTAATAGAATTCATTATGCATTTAAATATCCTTTCCCGCTAATTTTATGAGTGAGTTCAGCCTGTTCATGGCGGTCATGGGTGTCATGTCGTTGATATTCAGGCTCCGCAGGGTTTCCATTATCTTTTTCTCGGTGTCGGTGAGGCCGGAAACCTGCGGTGCATTGTCGAAAAGGGACATCTGGGTAAACACAGGCTCCGGGGCAGCAGGAGCTGCCACAGCTTTGTGTTCCTTTGAAATATCGCTGGCAGAAAGCTCAGAGGCTATTTTCTCCGCCCGCGTCAGGACATCATCCGGCAGGCCGGCCAGACGGGCAACAGCGATGCCGTAGGACTTGTCCGCCCCTCCCTTCACAATCTTCCGGAGAAAGACGATATCGTCTCCATTCTCCCGGACGGCCACGCAGTAATTATTCACGCCGTCCACCTGTCCTTCGAGCTCGGTCAGTTCATGGTAATGGGTAGCAAAGAGGGTTTTCGCCCCGATCTTCTTCCGGTCCGCGATATATTCGACTACCGCCCAGGCAATGGAAAGGCCGTCGTAGGTGGAAGTTCCCCGCCCGATTTCATCGAGGATAAGCAGGGAATTTTCCGTCGCATTCTTCAAAATATTTGCAACTTCATTCATCTCGACCATGAAAGTGGATTGGCCGCTTCCCAGGTCATCCGAAGCCCCGACTCTCGTGAAAACACGGTCGCAGAGACCGATATCGGCAGAGGATGCCGGAACAAAGGAGCCAATCTGCGCCATGAGGACAATCAGGGCAGTCTGCCGCATATAGGTGGACTTGCCGGCCATGTTCGGTCCTGTAATGATGGCTATGCGATGAGCCTCGCTGTCCAGATAAGTGTCATTTTCTATGAAAAGCTCTTCCTGGCGCAGTTTCTCAATGACCGGGTGCCTGCCGCCTTTGATATCGATTTTTCCTTCCGTATTGAGAGTCGGCCGTATATAGCGGTTCCTGTCTGCCGTATAGGCCAGGGACTGGTAAAAATCAAGTTCTGCAATATATCCGGCCGTTGCCTGAATTCTTTTGATCTCATTTGCCGTCTGGTCAAGAACATTTGAATAGAGCTCCCTCTCGAGGGAAAGAAGCCGCTCCTCGCTTCCGAGGATGGTATTCTCCAGTTCCTTAAGCTCAGGCGTATAATACCGCTCGGCATTGACAAGCGTCTGCTTCCGGATGAAATAATCCGGCACCTGATCCTTGAAGGAATTTGAGACCTCGATATAGTAGCCGAAAACCTTGTTGTACTTCACCTTGAGTTTGGTGATGCCGGTCTTTTCCCTCTCCTTTTCCTCCAGGTCGGAGAGCCACTTTTTCCCGTCCGTCTTTGCTGACTTCAGCCGGTCCACTTCTTCGGAGAAACCGGCCTTGATGATGCCCCCGTCGTGGATGACCGCCGGCGGATCGTCGACAATTGCCTTCTCCAGAAGCTCCTTCACATCGGAAAGGGTGTCGATGCCTGACCGGATTCTGACCAGGGCTTCTGCCCTGGCATCGGAAAGAACTGCCTGAATGGCAGGAAGGACGGAAAGGGACCCCTTCAGGGCAATCATGTCCCGGGGATTGGCCGACCTGTAAGCTACCCGTGTAAGAAGCCGTTCCAGGTCGTATACCGCAGCAAGATATTCGCGCAGTTCTTCCCGGAGAACCATATTATCCTTGAGCTCTTCCACGGCGTTGAGCCGCTCTTCTATGGCGTCCTTTTTCACAAGGGGCTGCTCGATTTCCCGGCGAAGCATCCGGGCGCCCATAGCTGTCTGCGTGTGGTCGAGTACCCAGAGGAGGGAGCCGTATTTCCGCTTCTCCCTCATCGTTTCCGTCAGTTCCAGGTTCCGCCGCGTCGACGCGTCGAGGACCATATAGGCGGCTCCCGCATACCGCTTCACCGTCGTGATCTGGGCAAGCTCAATCATCTGTGTTTCATGAAGATAATCTAAGAGCGCCCCGGCAGCCGGAATGGCCAGGTCATCCGCCGTCAGCCCCAGCGCTTCCGGATCTTTCACGGAAAACTGCTTCTCAACCGTCCGCAGGGCGTTGTCCGGGTCAAAGGCCATATTGTCAAGCCCCTGAAAGGCAACTCCTGTACGGGAGGTATAGGCGCTATCCGGGAAAGAGGACATGAAAAAGGAATCATTGACAATAATTTCAGAAGGAGAATTCGCTTCCAGCTGGTTTAAAAGCTCGCCATAATCAGCAGCCCTCGACACAAAGAAATCGCCTGTCGATACGTCGCAGAAGGCAATGCCGAAGGCGCCTCCCGCATAGAAGATGGAAAAAAGAAAGTTGTTCTTTGACTCATCGAGGGCTGTCGAATCGATATTCGTTCCCGGCGTAATGACGCGGTTGACGCCCCGCTTCACCATTCCCTTGGCAAACTTCGGATCTTCGAGCTGCTCGCAGATAGCCACCTTGTAGCCGGCCTTGATGAGACGGTTCACGTAGGAATCCACAGCGTGAAAAGGAATGCCGCACATCGGCGCCCGGTTTTCAAGCCCGCAGGACTTCCCCGTCAGCGTCAGGTCGAGTTCCCTGGATACGGTTTCTGCGTCATCAAAGAACATCTCATAGAAATCGCCAAGGCGGTACATGAGAATGCAGTTGGGATAGGACTGCTTCGTCTGAAGATAATGGATCATCATCGGCGTCAGCTTGCCCGCCGTTTCCGGATCATTCAGAAGCTCGTCCGCATATAAGGTTTTCTTCTTCTCTTCACTCATCAATAGATTCCAATTCCAAAAGAGGAAGTTCATCGATCAAAGGCAGCAGGAAAGTTCAAAAGCCACTGCTTTCCACCAGTTCCTGCGCCACACGTTCCGCGCAGCGGATACCGTCTACTGCGGCAGACATAATTCCGCCGGCAAAACCGGCTCCTTCTCCGCAGGGGTAGAGTCCTTTCATGGAAGGCGACTGGTAATCCTCTTCCCGGTTGATCCGAACAGGGGAGGATGTCCTGCTCTCCACCCCGGAAAGAATGGCATCTTCCCGGTCGAAGCCCTTTATTTTTCGTCCGAATTCTTCGATGCCATCGGTTATTGCGTTTTTCAGTTCCGGAGGAAAAATCGCATCCACCCTCCCGAAATCCCGAAGGCCGCCGGTTTCGGAAGAAAACGCCCCGTAGGACGAAGACATTCGGCCATTCCGGAAGTCGGCAAAAAGCTGCTGGGGAATTTTTCCTTTGCAGAGAGAAAAGGCTTTCTCCTCCAACCCCTCCTGAAAAGCAATGGCGGCAAGGGGATCCGTCAGTGAAAAATCCTCCGCCCCAACGTGGACAATGACGGCGCTGTTGCAATTCTTTCCATCCCGCAGGCGATTTGACATCCCGTTGACAGACAGACGGCCGTCTTCACTTGAGGAATTCACCACCGTGCCGCCCGGGCACATGCAGAATGTCCAGACACCGCGCCCGGATGCTGCCTTGCCGGCAAGCTTGTAGTCGCCCCGTGGCAGCAGTGGGTGGGTAAGCTCGAACTGGGCCCGGTCCAGCCATTCCTGCGGATGCTCGATCCGGACGCCAACTGCGAATTCTTTGGAGCGCATGGAAACGCCCATGCCATTCAGCGTCCGGACAGTATCTCTGGCGCTGTGTCCCATAGCAAGAACAGCTTCATGAGAATAATATTCTTTCCCGGATTCCGTGCGGATTCCGGCAAGGACAGGCCGACCGTCCTCTCCTGCGGTCGTCAGGAAGTCCGTCACCCTGGTATTGAAGTGAAATTCCCCGCCCATTTCTTCAATGGCCTTCCTCATGCGGGGGAGGACTTCCCGCAGCCGATCCGTCCCGATGTGAGGTTTGGCATCATAGAGAATATTTTCATCGGCCCCGTATTTGTAAAAAGTCTCGAGAACGAACTGCTGACGGCCAAACCGGTCCTTTGTCAGCGTATTCAGCTTGCCGTCGGAAAAAGTTCCGGCACCGCCTTCGCCGTAGCAGACATTGGTCCGGTCCGAAAGCTTTCCTGTCGCAAAAAAATTGTCAACCGCCTGTATCCGCTCCTCCACCGCCGCTCCCCGCTCGAAGACGACAGGGCAAAAGCCCAAAACCGCCAGCAGATAGGCAGCAAAAAGCCCGGCCGGTCCGTCTCCGATGATGAGGGGACGCTCCCTTTTTCCCGGCGCAGCATGGGCAGGAAGGGTATAGACAGTCTCCTTCGGCCGCTCAATCAGGATGTGCTTTTTCGGGTGTTTCCGGAGGATGGCATTTTCGGCAGCGAAGGCCACCGAAAGGGTGTAGTTGAAATAGATGTCCGGCTTCTTCCGGGCATCCACGGACTTCTTCAGAATCCGAATGTCTTTGATATCCCGGACATTGCAGGGAATGGCATCCGCTATGAAGCTTTTGATTCCGTCTTTTTCGTCTTCCGCAAAAAAAGACAGGGGGATCTTCACCTGTCGCAGAGTCAGCATATCGTTCCTTTCAAAGCGCTTCCGGCCAGATGGCCGGTTGCAAATGCCCACTGAAGATTGTAGCCTCCGCAGCGGCCGTCACAATTCAAATCTTCCCCGATGACAAAAAGCCCGGGGTAGTTAACTGTCTCACAGGATTCCGGATGAATTGCGGAAAGAAGAAGGCCTCCTGACGTCACCTGGGCCCGATCAAAATCCGCATAGCCGGTGACCGGGAAATGCAGACCGGTCAGAGTTTTTGCAATTTCTTCCGCATCGGACAGGTGAAATCCTCCAACGGAAATGCTCTTTTTCAACCCTGCCTGTTCAAGGAAAAACGGAGCCGCCTTGTAGGGAAGAAGACCTGTCAGCGCCTGGGAAACAGGCCGGCCGGCTCCGCTCTTTTTTACGATTGAATATACACTATCCCCGGTAAGTCCCTCCGGAAAAAGATTTAAGGAAAGCTCAACTTCCTTTCCGGCAGCAAGGCAGCGGACGGCCGGGCTGCTGACATTCATGACGGGAATGCCGGACAGGCCTTCCTTCGTGAACTGAATTTCACCCGTGTCTTCGGATAGCAGTACACTGTCTGCAAACACGGCTGTCTTCGCCGGAAGCCGCAGGCCGAAAAGTTCCGGATCATAGGGCTTGCCGAGATGCAGGGAAACCAGGGCGGGCAGGGGCTTCTCTACAGGGAGGCCGAGTTTTTCAAGAAAAAGAAAGCTCTCTCCGGCTGAGCCTGTCTTCGGAGCTGCTGCCCCGCCGGCCGCAAGCACCAGATTCCGGCAGGAGAACATCTCTTCTGCTGCAGTTTCTCCGTCCACGGTCTCCCTTTCGCGGGCCGCCTTCGCAGCCGCCTTTTTCCCGGAAGGTCCCTTCTTTTTTGCCGGTTCGACGGGGGTTTGCTGAGAAGTAAGGAAATACGCATCCCCCCTTGTTTCAATGCCCGTCACCGTGCAGGACATATGCAGTTGAGCTCCGGCGTCGATGACGGCCGCCGTCAGAAGATCGGCAAAGGACCTTGCCTCCCCGGAAGCCGGATAGCAATATCCTTCCCGGAATACCGGAACGATGCCGATTCCTTCAAAGAAGGAAACCGTGTCCTGCCAGCCGAAGCGGTCAAGCACTTCCTTCACGGCCTCGGGAGAATCACTGTGATAATATTCATACGCCATGGCGCTGTTTGTGAAATTGCAGCGCCCATTCCCTGTCTGGGAAAGCTTCTTTCCGCACCGGTCATTCTTTTCGAGGACGCAGACAGATAGCCCCCGTCGGGCAGCTGTCAGGGCACAGACAAGGCCTGCCGCCCCGCCGCCTATGATGATGGTATCAAAAACTTTCATCCGAAAATACCGCCCTGCCAAAAGTTTACTGCTGCCCGGGAAAAATATTAGTCATATGATCATAAAAGCCCGGTCTTTTTGATGATACGGACGAGCGCTGCCCCCTTCGGAAGGCGAAGCAATTCTTCTTCCGTCACGGAATGGGTGATCAGAAGAAGGAAGAGATAAATCAGCATTCCGGCAAGGATAGCAAGGATCGTGGAAATTGCGTTGCTGTGCGTCAGCGCATGAAAGCCGGTGTAGATCAGCCACACGGCAATTGCCATCACAATCGATGCGATGCAGGGCTCAATATAGGTCGTATGGATGTCCTGCTTCGTTCCGGAATACCTGCGCACGGCAATACCGTTTAAGACGCACATCAGAAGGGCATAGAAGGCATTGGCCAGCACCACGGCATAGATATTGAGGCGGCAGGTCCGCATCAGAAAGACGAGAAAGAGCGCCTGAATCACCAGGGCAATCGCGGCATTGCGCACCGGAATCCGCAGGCGGTCAATTCCCTGCAGGAGCCCGTTCGAGAGTGTCGAAAGGGAATAGAAAATGACGGAAGCTGCGCCGACCGTCATCATCATCTGCGATGTCTTGTCCGGATCGGAGAATAGCAGCATCATGATGGGCCCGCCGAGAGCCATGAGGCCGAAGGCGCAGGGGAAAGCAATCAGCATGGTAAAGCGGGTAGCTGAGTGAATCTGCCGCCGGCAAAGCTTCATGTCTCCGGCCTTATAAGCCTTGGTCAGAGTGGGAACGGCAGATGCCGCCATAGCTGACGCAATGGAAATCGGGACATTGATCAGAACCTTGAACTGGCCCGTATAAACACCCCACCACTCGGAAATTTCCCCGGCGCTGTAGGCCTGGGCAACCGCAATATTCTTAAAAATCGTCTGATCGATGATGGAGCTGATATTGTAAATGGTCGTAGAAAGAAGGACGGGAACGATGGTAAAGACAAGCGTCTTCATGATCTGCCCGTAGCCGGCATAGTTCACCGTGTGATCTCTCACAACCTTTGCCTTGAACCTGCTGTAAAAAAGGAAGAAGACAAAGATCATAAAAGCAAGGGCAATCAGGGCTCCGCAAGCCGTACCAAGCGTTCCGCCGGCTGCCCCGTAGGCTGCAGCCACCTGCTTTTCATTTCCGAGAACCGCGCCGACCTTCTTTCCGTAGGCGAAAAGGGAGTAGGCCGCGACTACACTGACAATGGCGTTCGTGATCTGTTCCGCGATCTGGGAAATTGCGGTCGGCACCATAGTGCCGAGTCCCTGGAAGAAACCGCGGAGAACCCCGAGAATCGCCACAATCAAAATGACAGGGGCAAGCACCCGAAGGGCGGGCGATGCATAAGGGGTTTTGAGCCAGCCGGTGAACAGATCTGCCGCAAACCAGACAATGGCGCAGCCCGCTCCGCCGGAAATGGCTGCAAAAACCAGCGATCCTTTCAGAACCTTCATCATATTCTTCCGCTCTCCTGCGGCGAGCCGCGCAGCGACGAGCTTGCTGACGGCCAGGGGAATGCTGTAGGAAGAAATAATCAGGATGATATTGTAAATTTCAAATGCAGTTCCGTAGTAGTCGTTCCCGGTTTTCCCGATGATGGCTGTCAGCGGGATCCGGTAAACAAGCCCGATGATCCGGCTGATGATGGATGCCACCGCAAGAATCGAGCCCTGGACGATGAAAGCGGAGTCGCTTTTCTTTGTGTTCGGCATAAAAATAAAGACTTCTGTAGTGCTTGCGCTGCCTGTTTGTTAGTTATGTCTAACCGATTGTAATCCTCTTTTAATTTCCGGTCAATTGGTTCTGCGTGGCAAAATAGGTGTTCTTTTCCATTGCCGAGCTGCTTTCAAGGCAGATCCAGGTCTTCCCCGGATTCAGGGCAATTTCACTGCCGTCCGGCATATAGTAATGGGTGATATCCGTATTCCCGGCCTTTGACCAGGTGATGTCCACCATTTTTCCGTTTGTCAGGAACTTTCCGCTCCCGCTGCCTGTGAGCGGGATATTCAGATATTCGAAGCCTTCGTAGTTTGAAACCGGTGCCTGTTCAATGATAATATTCCGAACCGCAATCTGCTGCCCGTCAACGGAATCCGTCTCGGGCGCGTTGAATTCAAACCGCTGGTAAGTTTTTGAAGCATCATCGTAGACGAAATAAGGCTTGCTGTTCGGGTAATAGACGGTCAGCGCCTTGCAGTCGGTTCCGGAAGCAAGCGTATTCTCCGTCCCTGAAAACGAGAAATGGTTGGCTGCCTTGTTTGCCGTATCAAAGCCCTTGGCCTCGATTCCGGCAGTGATACCGGCTGCCGAAGTGAAAGCATTGTGAGGGGCTTTCCGATCAGAAGACCGGAAAAAGACCTGGTTCGAGATGGTGCCGTCCAACCCGTTCATCTCATCGACAATGCCGCTCTTTAAGACTTCCTCTCCCTGAACGGACTGACCATAGTGGATATAGACGGCATTGTATTCAGAAGCGAAATAAGCGAAATAGGGGCGGCAGGAACGGACATTTCCCACAATGTCCAGGCCGTCGTAATCGTCAAACAGGGCCATATAGCGGGAAATGCCGCCCTCCATGGGGCATTCATAGATAATGCCCGCCCGATTGATAGCTGCATGGGGAAGGGCTGCTTTCGTATTTTCAATCATCACCGCTACCAGCCGGCGGCCGGCTGCATCTGCGTGCTCCAGGGGAAGCCCCGTGAGGGCGGAAACAGGTCCCTGCGGAGAAACCTCCTCCGGCTGCTTTTCTTCCTCTTTTTTCACGTCTGATTTTTTTTCAGCCGCATTGGTTTCCGTCTGCGCTGCTTCTTTTGCCTGCTGTTTTTGCCTGTAGTCGAGTACAAAAAAAGCAGCAATCAGAGCAGCCAGAAGGATGATCAGAATGACGATCAGAATTTTGTGTCCCTTTTTCAAAGTCTTATTTCCTCTCTCTGTTTTTTTCATGGTAAGTCCGCCGGTCCGTGACACTTACCCTATGCATCATCCCGGCTGATGCCGAGCTTCTCCATGATCTTTCTCTGCTCTTCTTCCATCCGGATCCGCTCGTCATCTTCCATGTGGTCATATCCCAGCAGATGCAGCATGGAATGGCAGATCAGGAAAGAATATTCCCTCCGAACCGAATGCCCGTACTCTGCAGCCTGCGAACGGATGCGTTCCAGGCAGAGAACGATATCGCCCAAAGGAATTTTCCCGGTATCCGGATCCATATCCAGGGAAAAATCGTGTACGGAATAATCCTCGTCCGGTGAAAGGGCGAGAAGCGGAAAGGAAAGCACATCTGTTTCCGCATCCACCGCCCGGTATTCCCTGTTCAGGGCGTGTACTTCGTCCGCATGCGTGAGTGTAATGGAAACTTCAGCCGGAAGAGAAAAGTCCTCCACGGAAAGCGCAGCATTTACCGTATCTTCCGCGGTCTTTTCCAAATCAAAACCCAGATTTTCTTCGCATTCATCCGAAAAAATTATACTCATGAATAATATTTCTCCCCACCAGGAAAATGCTCTGCGTTTGCAGTACCATCATGTCATCCCTCCGTCTGTCCCAGGAGATCCTTCTTCGCCAGAAAATCCCGAATGCGGAGAAACTGGTTGATGCCCATGCCGGACTGGTCATAAAAGCCCTCAGCGGAAATGTCGTTGAGCGTCCGGTATATCACCATGGACTGATTCCAATCCGTTGTGAAAGTATCCGAATCCAGAAGTTCCAGCTTTGTAATAATCGTATCCACCATATGGACAATAGCCGATTCCACGGTCGACGGTTTCTGTTCCAGCCCCTGATATTCCGAGAGAATCGTGATGACATCCGTAGGAAAGCAATTGTCAACGGCCTGACGAACCCCGTTCGCCACGACCGGTTCCCCGGCCATGACACCAAGACGGTAATACATTCCGGCGCAGCGGGCTGTCAGCACTTTTGCCCCGGCAAGGCGGGCACAGGCTCCGGAAGCCATGGAAACACGTTTTGCGTGCTCATACTCGGCAAGAGAATAGCGGCGGATATCCTGCACCAGGGGACAATCGGGATCCAGCAGGGTTTCATAAGCAGAAACCGGTTCCCTGCGGTCAAACCTGACCAGAATGGGGAAAAGAATCCAGGCGGTCAAAGCCGTAATGAGACCGGAAGCAAAGGCGTCCTTTAAGAAGGACACCGGAAGCGTCCGGTAGGAAAGATACTGGAATACAGCCGGAATAAACATATCCGCGCAGAACACGATGACACCCGTAAAAACGGTCACATGCTCATCCCGGATGTAGTCGGAAAGCAGGGCTCCCACGCAGGCAAGCGAAACATAGCAGAGAAGCATATACATGCCGGCTCCCTCCGCCAGGGAAAAGATGCAGGCAAAGTAGACACTCAGAGCGATGGAAAGCTTTCCGTCCGTCACGGATGTCACCAGAAAACTGATGATCATGATCGGGAAAAAGAAATCCGGAAGGTAGGTTCCGGCTATGACAAGGGCAAAGCAGACGGCAAAAATCACGATGAGCTTACGGTAACCGGTTCCGTTGAAGGCGAGGCGATCCGAAAGCCTCTCATGCCGCAGGGCGAGGAAAAAAACAGCCAGAAACAGGGCCGACAGGGCAAGAATGCAGACTTCTTCATCGAGAAGAAGGCTTTCCCTGTAGGAAAGCAGAATCAGGCCTGCAGCGAAAATTACAATACAGAAGAAAACGCTCGCAATCCGTCGGACGGAAAGCTTATTTTCTCCTGCCCTTTCCGCTGCCCTGGGCGCGAAGCCGCGCCTGTTTGTTTTCGTATTCTTCATATGCATTGACAATTTTCTGCACCAGGGGATGCCGGACAACATCCTTTCCTGTCAAATGGCAAAATTTGATTTCTTCTACTTTGGCAAGCACCCGCTCAGCCACATCCAGCCCTGAAACCGTCCCCGTCGGCAGGTCTTTCTGCGTCAGATCTCCTGTAACGACGACCTTGGAGCCGAAACCGATGCGCGTCAGAAACATCTTCATCTGGGCAGGTGTTGTATTCTGCGCCTCATCGAGAATAATAAAGGAATTGTCGAGCGTACGTCCCCGCATATAGGCCAGAGGCGCCACTTCTATGGTTCCCTTTTCCATATTCCGCTGAAAGGTCTCCTGCCCCATGATCTGGTAAAGGGCGTCATACAAAGGCCTCAGGTAAGGATCCACCTTTGACTGCAGGTCCCCGGGCAGAAAGCCCAGCTTTTCACCGGCTTCAATGGCAGGCCTGGTCAGAATAATCCGTTCACAGTCATCTCGTCCGAAATAATAGCAGGCCAGCGCCATGGCAAGATAGGTCTTACCGGTTCCGGCAGGCCCTGTTCCGAACACGATCATATTGTTCCGGATGGCATCGACATATTCCTTCTGCCCCAAGGTCTTCGGCTTGATTGGCTTTCCTGTCACCGTGTGGCAGATAATATCACTGTCCATCTTCTGCAGGGCGCCGTCCTCATGGGCGATGTCCGCCATGTCGAGGGCGTAGGACACATTCTGTTCCGTCAGCACCGTTCCGTTTTCTGACAGGGACAGGAGTTCCTGAAAAATCTTTTCTGCCTTATCTGCTGAAGATCCGGTTCCATTGATTCGGACCACGCCGTCTCTGGCAGTAACACTGACAGAGAGGGCTTTTTCAATGATGGAAAGATTCGAATCGAGTTCCCCGAAAATATTTTTCAGGTGTTCTGCAGGAATATCTATTGTTTTTACTGTATCCAAATCCGTTTACTTATCGCTCCTGAAAAACCACAACAAGTTGTATCTTAACACTTTTGACCTACTATTAATAGTGAGAATACATATTTCTAAAAGCCGCAGGAAAACTTCCGGCGAAAATCACCCGAAGTCCTCCGGTCTTTTTTTGATGACCTGCTTTTTGCCCGGATCGGCCGCCCCGATGGTATAGGCCTTTGCCAGGAGTTCCCTTGCCGCATCTGCCTTTTCACGGCTGTTAAAATGTACGGCAAGAAGCGGTTCACCCTCTTGTACATAGTCTCCCGTCTTTTTTAAAAGCGTGAGCCCGACGGAAAGGTCAATCGGATCCTCCTTGGTTTCCCGGCCGCCGCCCAGGGCTGCCTCAGCCCTGCCGACGAGTTCCGCCTGTATGCCCTGAATGTAGCCGGAATGCGGTGCAGAGAAAGTCTCCTCCTCTGCTGCAGTCTCCAAAAGCCCCGTATCAAGAACATACTTCCTGTTCGAACCCTGGGCATCCAAAATGCGGCAGAGCTGCTCTAAAGCAGAGCCGTCTTCTATCGTTTTTTCGGCTCTTGTCCGGCCTTGTGCCGCACTGTCAGCCTTTCCGCCTTCAAAGATCATCTCCCCCGCAAGAGACAAAACCAGTTCCCTGTAATCGGCAGGACCATTCCCCTTCAGAAGTTCGACAGCTTCCATGACTTCATAGACGTTGCCAACCGCATTTCCGAGCGGCTCATTCATATCCGTAATGAAACAGGAAACCCTGTGCCCGGCAATTTTTCCCAGTTCAATCATCGCTTTGGCAAGCCTGACGGAATCTTCCTCCGTTTTCATGAAAGCGCCTGCGCCGGTTTTTACATCAAGAACGATCGTGTCCGCCCCGCTGGCCAGCTTTTTCGACATGATGGAAGAAGCGATCAGGGGAATGGACTCTACCGTTCCGGACGCATCCCGGAGGGCATAGAGCTTCCTGTCCGCCGGTGTCAGATCGTCCGTCTGTCCGGAAATCGCTGCCCCGATTGTCTTCACCTGGCGTACAAATTCATCATCTGAAAGATCCGTGCGAAAGCCCGGGAAGCATTCAAGCTTGTCCAGTGTTCCGCCCGTAAAGCCAAGCCCCCGGCCGGAAAGCTTGGCACAGGGAACGCCTGCCGCCGATACAATCGGGATCAGGGAAATCGTCGTCTTGTCACCGACACCGCCGGTTGAATGCTTGTCAACCTTGATCCCGGAAATCTGAGACAGATCCATGATCTTTCCGGAGTCCCGCATGGCAAACGTAAGAGCAGCCGTTTCCGCATCACTCATTCCGTTCAGGCAGACAGCCATGAGAAAGGCGGAAACCTGATAATCAGGGATATTTCCGTCGGTATAGCCGTTTACAAGAAAGGAAATCTCTTCTGCCGAAAGCTCCCGTCCCCGTCTTTTTTCATTGATAATATCCAGCGCGTTCATTGCTGCGGCTCCTCTCCTGTCGGCAGATAGACGAAATTGCAGCGGTAGACGCTGCTGATCAGATCATGGGAATCCACGACAATGGCGGAGAGAACATTGTTCCCCTCGGGGATGTCGACAGGGCCGGTATAGAGGGAGGATGCCTTCGTCGGATCGCTTCCGTCCCAGGTATAGTAAATCTTTGCCTCGCTATCCTTGGGATAGGACATAACGACCTGGGTGGGCGCGGAAAACTCGCCACCGTCCGGGCTGACCTTGGGATAATCCGGCAGTGCATATTTGACGGAAAAATCCTTCTCCGTCACCGGTCCCAGACTCCCGCTGCCGGAAACAGCCCTCGCCTTAACTGTCGTATCCCCTTCCGTAATCTCTATCGGTTCCCCGTCTTCAAACAAGTCAGCCGTATCCGGTTCAGGTTCCTTACCGTCTGTCGTGTAGTAGACTGAAAAACCTTCCGGAGATGAAAGAGAGAGCTCGACATCATCGTCATACTCTCCGCCCTCTTCCGAGAAGGTAACTTCGGAAATATAGGCGCCTTCAATTGCTTTCTGCTGCTCAGCCGTAACAGCAGCATCCTTCATGGCATTCAGCCCGTCATAGTTCTGTGTTTCCGCATAGAGGCTGCAGAGACCGGCAAAGGCCTTTGCATTTTCGGAATCGTTTGAAAGGGCAATCTGATAATACTTTTCCGCATTTTCATTATCTTTGAGTTTCATATAGGAATCGCCGAGAGAAGCGGCAATATCCGCATCCGTATCGTGAACAGACAGAGCCTTCGTGTAATGCGAAACCGCGCCGGAATAGTTCCCGGAAGCAAATGCCCGGTCGCCGGCTCCCTTCTGATAACCGGGCGTATTCATATAAAAAGCCAGTATCACGATAACCGCAAATGCTGCAATCATAATGCAGGAAAAGATCATGACCTTCTTTGAAGCCTTTTTCTCCGGCTTTCCGTATGATGGATTTTCAGCAGAAGCATTTCCTTTTTCTGCGGAAGATACGCGACTCTCCTCGTCCTGTCCGGCAGCGGTCTCCTGGGCAGCCGAATTCTGCTGCTTTCCCCCGTTTCCCTTCTGTCCGGAAACGATGGACGGCAGGACGTCATCCTCAAACATATTGTAATCCGGAACCATCTGCACGGGCTTACCGCAGTGTTCACAGTAGATGGCGCCATCAGGCATTTCAAATCCGCAATGCTTGCACTTCATAATTCTTCTCCGGGACAAAAAACAGAAAATCAGTCACAAAAAAAATCCGCTGCAAAAGCAAAGAGTCAGTTCTCCCCGCCCTCTCCGGCCAGATAATTTTCAAATTCTTCCGGCTTCATAAGAACGGTCCGTGGCTTCGTTCCGAGATCCGGACCGACAACACCGGCCTCATCGAGCTGGTCCATGATCCGGGCCGCCCTGTTGAATCCGATTCGGAAAGCCCGCTGCATCATGCCGATCGATATTTTTCCTTTTTCGCAGGCGAGCCTGCCTGCATCGGCAAAGAACTCATCCCTGCCGTCATCAAATCCGCCGCGGCCATTACCGTCAATAGCCGTTGTATCAGAAGAAAGCGCTTCTTCATGGGAAGCGATATCCGATTCCGTCGCTTCCTGTCTGGCCAGGGCTTCCTGCACGGCTTCTGCATTCTCCGTCCGGATGAAATCGCATACCCTGCCGACCTCTTCATCAGAGACATAAGCGCCCTGTACGCGGAGGGGCTTTGGAATGCCCTGAGGGAAGTAAAGCATATCGCCCTTGCCGAGAAGTTTCTCTGCCCCGTTCATGTCGAGAACGACACGGGAATCCACCCCGCTCGTGACCGCAAAAGCAATCTTTGAAGGCATGTTCGCCTTGATGAGACCGGTGATGACGTCCGCCGAAGGCCGCTGGGTTGCAATGATGAGGTGAATCCCCGCTGCCCGGGCCAGCTGGGCGAGGCGGCAGATGGATTTTTCCACTTCTTTGCCGGCAACCATCATAAGGTCGGCCAGCTCGTCCACGATGACAACAATCTGCGGCATGGGCTCGGTAACAGGCGCTCCGTTTTCAACGACGCCGCCCGTCTTTACCTTTGCGTTATATCCCTTCATGTCACGGACAGCTGCATCGGCAAAACGCTTGTAACGTGTCGTCATTTCCGTGACCGCCCACTGCAGAGCTCCCGCTGCCTTCTTCGGATCCGTAACGACCGGTACGAGCAGGTGGGGAATGCCGTTGTAGACGGAAAGCTCCACGATTTTGGGATCGATCATGATGAACTTTACCTCGTCCGGCCTTGCCTTATAGAGAAGGGACATGATGATCGTATTGATGCAGACGGACTTGCCGGACCCGGTAGCCCCGGCAATCAAAAGGTGGGGCATCTTTGCAATATCAGAAATAATAATATTTCCCGCAATGTCCCGGCCTGCCGCAAAAGCAATATTCGATTTGCTTGTCCTGAATTCGGAAGACTCCATGAGTTCCCGGAAATTCACCATCTGGGGATGGGCATTCGGAACTTCAATTCCGATGGCTGCCTTCCCAGGAATCGGAGCCTCCATCCGGATGTCTGGAACAGCCAGGTTCAGCTTGATGTCATCGGAAAGGTTCAGAATCTTTGAAACCTTGACGCCGGTCTCCGGCTCTATTTCAAATCGCGTTACGGCTGGGCCCTGCATATAGTTTGTGACACAAGCCTTGACGCCGAAATTCTCCAGGGTTTTCTGCAGTTTTCCCGCCATGGTCTGAATGGCCGCTTCCCCGTCCTTCTTTCCTGCCCCTTTGGACGCATCCAGAAGATCCGTCTCCGGCAGGCGGTAATTCTTCAGGAGATTTTTCTGCGGATTGACAGACGATGCAGTTGCTGCGCCTGCTGAGGCCATTGTTCTTGCCGGCTCAGGTACTTCCGCCGGGGATGAGACTTCCGTTTCCCTTCCGGCAACAGGATTGGCTTCTCCCTCTCCGCCTGCAGGCGCCTCTTCAGCCAAAACCGCCTCCGGGGAAACGGAAGGGTTCAAATCCACGGGAGACTGCATTTCAGAATCTGTTGATTCCTTGATTCCGCGAATGATTCCGGCAGTTTCGCCCTGCCTGTCCTCATGTACGATAACCGGCATTTCGTCCGGCGGGAAGAAAGGAAGACTATCCTCCTCCCTGCCTGCAGAAGTGAATTCGTCAGGGACAGCATTTCCGTTCCCTGCCCCGAAGACATAGTCTCTGTCAAGGGAGGGATTCTCAGGCGTATCAGGAGAGATCGCCTGTTTTCCCGATAGCAGCTCTGCAGAGGTTTTCGCCTTTTCTCTCGAATACAATACTGCTTCTTTTCCCGCATCAACAGAAGAAAGGGTTTCCGCCGTGATTTCGCTCATGGCATCCGAAGAAGAGGATTCTGCCTTCGGCTGCAAAGCCGTATCGAGAGAGACGCCTCTTCCTGCCATAGGCTTCCGCCTCGGCAGCTCTTCATCCATTGCCGAATAGCGCTCTTCCTTGGCCGTATCCAGTTCTCTTCTCGTTTCCCGCTCAGCTGCAGCAAGCTCTCTCCGTTTCCGGATATTCCGTCCCTTGTGCTCTGCCCGGCGGACAAAGGACTTTCCGAAGAAAAAGAGGAGGGAAACAAAAAGACCGATGATGTCGAGAAACCAGGCAGCGACCGTTCCAAAACCCTTGTAAAAAGCCCCGGCAACCAACCCGCCGATCAGGCCGCCGCCGGTCCGGTCGTGATAGGATGAAATATAGGAGGCAATTCCGCTGCCGTCCCCGCCGGTCTTCAGAAGCTCAAAGAAGGTCATGAGAAAGACAGAAAAGACTGCCAGGGAAACCGCCTTGACACGGAAGGAAGGATTCTGCCTGTTTGCAAGTATGGGCAGCGTTCCTAAGGCCAGGACAAAGGGCAGAATATAGGCGATGAGGCCGAAGATGCCAAACGTAAAACGGGACACGGCGTCGAGGACAACCCCTCCAAAGCCCACTTCTCCGATGAAAAGAAGAACAGCTGACGCAAAAATGGAAATAACTGTTACGTCAAGGCCAAGAGATTCCCGAATCTCACCTGCTGCGGATTCCTGTGCGGTTTTCCCGGAAGCCGTTTCCCCGGATGCGCTTTTTTTCTCATCCGGTTCAAAAGCCCTTTTCGGCGCAGATTTGCCCCGGTCGGTGCCTCTCGATTTCGTATTCTTTGTATTATTCTTTTTCTTCTTTGCTGCGCTGCTTTCTGCCATAAAAAATAAAAAAAATCCTGTCTATATACAACAACAGGCGCCGTGAACTAAATATCAGTCCACGGCTCCCGTCTTTTTCTTCATTCAGTTTCTTACGGAGCAGGCCATATTTCAGGCTCCGATGAGGTAATTGTAGAGTTCTTCATAGCTGCCCTTGGAATTCGTCCACGAGTAGTCTTTCTTCATCCCCCGCTCCACCATCTTGTTCCACTGGACTTTCTTCGTGAAGTAGATGTACTTGGAGTAGTTGACGGTATTCAAAAGCTCGTCCCCGTTGTAATTCCGGAAGGAGAAGCCGTCTCCCGTATGCTCGTACTCATTGAAGGGCTCCACCGTATCCTTGAGACCGCCTGTCTCACGAACGATGGGCACGGTGCCGTAACGGAAGGAAATAAGCTGCGTCAGACCGCAGGGCTCAAACCGGCTCGGCATAAGGAAGGCATCCGCAGCTCCGTAGAGTTTCCGCGCCAGGTCGTCGGAATAGCAGATATTCGCGGATACCCGGTCGGGATACTTCCAGGCATAATGGCGGAACATGTTCTCATAGCGGCTTTCGCCGGTTCCGATGACCACAAGCTGGGTATTCTCATCGACAATGCCTTCAATGCAGTAATTGATGAGGTCAAGCCCTTTCTGATCCGTCAGACGGGAAACCAGTCCGATCATGTATTTGCCTGTATCAACGGTCAGATCCATGTCTTCCTGCAGGCGTTCCTTGTTGATCTTCTTGTACTTGCGGAAGTTGCCGGCGTCGTAATTCTTGTAGAGCTTTTCGTCCGTCGCCGGATTGTAGGAAACGTAGTCGATGCCGTTAACGATGCCCTTCATGTCGAAGTGGCGGGACCCTAAGAGGCCGTCAAGTCCTTCCCCGTAATAAGGCGTCTGAATTTCCTCTGCATAGGACTCGGAAACTGTCGTGATGTAGTCGGCGTAGACGAGGCCGCCCTTCAGCATATTTCCGGCCTTGTTGAACTCCAGCTTGTCGGGAGTGAAAAGATCCGGAGACAGACCGGAAAGCCCCTGCAAGGTCTTGATATCCCAGATGCCCTGGAACTTGAGATTGTGAATCGTCATCATGGACTTGATGCCCCAGAAGAAGGGGTTGCCCTGGAACTCATTCTTGAGATAGACAGGGATGAGACCGGTCTGCCAATCGTGGCAGTGGATCAGGTCCGGCCGGAAGTCGATGACCGGCAGCATGGAAAGCACCGCCTTGTCGAAGAAGGTGAACTTCTCCATGTCATAGCGGGTATCGGAGTAAGGATAGAAGCACTCGAAATACTCGAGATTGTCGATGAAGTAGTAGGTGATGCCTTCCCACTCGTACTCCTTGACACCGACATATTTTTCACCGATGTAGGGACCGCAGGCCATGTTGAAATGGCAGACATCACGGAAGTTGTCGCGGAAATAGGGAGGGATGCAGGTATAATTCGGAAGAACAACCCGGATATCCCATTCACTCTTGTCAAATTCCTTGGGAAGGGCGCCGACGACGTCGGCCAGTCCTCCGGTTTTCACAAAAGGAACGCACTCACTGGCAGCAAACAGAATCTTTTTCATGATCCACTTGTCCTTTCTGCAAGGTTCCTGATCCCGTTTGTAACTATTCAGCACAGAAAATAGAAAATCACGTTGGATGCCTGCATCCATAAGCGGCTTTCTATTTTCTGTGGTCTGGCGGCGAAGCCGCCCGGAAGCCCATACAACGAGAATTCCGAAGGAATTCGAGTATGGGCTTCTGAATAGTCATTCGCGTCACTCCTCGTCGTCCGGCTCGTCCCAGTTGTTGTAGACGTCCTGGACGTCGTCGTCCTCGTCGAGAAAGTCGAGGATGCGGCGGATGTTTGCGATGTCTTCGGGGCTGTCAAGGGTGACGTAATTCTGGGGAATCATCGTGACTTCGGCTTCAGCCATGGGAATCTTCTGCTCTTCAAAGGCTGTACGTACCGTCTCGAAATCAGCAGGCGCCGTCGTAATGACATAAGAGTCCTCCTCTTCGGAGAAATCCTCTGCTCCGGCATCAATCGCCGTCATCATGAATTCGTCGGGATCCGTCTCATAGTCCTCTTTTGCGACGATGATCTGGCCTTTTTCATCGAACATATAGGAAACGCAGCCCTGGGTTCCGATGTTGCCGTGCCCCTTGGAAAAAGCATTCCGGACATTTGCTGCCGTGCGGTTCTTGTTGTCCGTCAGTGCTTTCACGATGATGGCTGTTCCCGAGGGACCATAGCCCTCGTATGTGACGGTTTCGTAATTGACACTTCCGAGGTCGCCGGCCGCCTTCTTGATGCCGCGCTCAATCGTGTCGTTCGGCATATTGGCTGCCTTGGCCTTCAGGATGACTTCACGGAGCTTTGAATTGTTGTCCGGATCCGGACCGCCTTCCTTGACCGCTACGGCGATGAGGCGTCCCATCATCGTAAAGACCTTGCCCTTGGCAGCGTCGTTCTTCTCTTTCTTGTGCTTGATGTTTGCGAATTTTGAATGTCCTGACATTGTTGTAACTAAACTCTCTTTCTAAAAAAACTTCAGTTAAAATTTTAGCATTTCACCTGTATTTATTCAAGACTGGGAAGCCCCGACTGACCGCAGCAGGCAAGAATTAAAAACACCCAGGAGGCTTTATATTACTCTTCTTTTTCCCCGATTCCGATGTCGCCGCCGTCCTCGCGCCGCACCTTCACCTTTCCGATGACGCCGTCCTTCACGCCGCAGACGTGGAAGATGTAACCCCTTGCGTGAACGTCAAAGGCCTCATGATCCTCGGGAATGCGGTCAATCTCATTGATGAGAAAGCCGTTCAACGTCTCGAAATCAAGGTCAGAGAAGTCGAGATCCAGCGTTTCCCCGACTTCTTCGAGAGGCGTCAGTCCGTCCATCGCATAAGACTTCTCGGAAAGTCGGACCATCTGCTCCTCGTCGTCGTCGTGCTCATCCTGAATGTTTCCGACAATTTCCTCGAGGATATCCTCCATGGAGATGAGGCCGGAGGTCTGGCCGTATTCGTCCGTGACAATGACCATATGCGTCTTGTCAAACTGCATCTGGGTGAAAAGGGTGTTGATACCGTGGGTTTCCGGCACACTCTCCGCCTTCTGCAGGAGGGAATCTATGTCCCGGATCTTCCTGGAGAGATTGCTCTCATCGCTCGAATAGGCCAGAACGTCCTTGATGTGAAGAATTCCGATAATATTGTCCAGGTCGCCGACGTAGACGGGAATTCGTGAATAGCGGGTATCCACCATGACGCGAATGGCTTCGCGGAGAAGAATTTCTCCGTCGAGCGCCTCGATGTCGTTCCGGTGAGTCATGATGTCCTTCGCAATCTTGTCGTCGAATTCGAAGATATTCTGGATCATCTCGGCTTCGGTACCGAGAAAAACGCCTTTTTCATGGCCGGCCTGAACCATGGAAAGGACGTCCTCTTCCGTCACATCCTCGCTGTCCTCCCGGATATTGACGCCGAAAACGGACGAAAACAGGAGGGCAAGAAGATTGATGACCTCTATGAAGACGATAAAGACCGCTTCAATAATGCGGAAGGGAACGAAAAATCCAGGCGCCGCCGATTCATGCTTCTTTCCGCCCACATAGTAGGGAGTAATGACGGAAAACGCCGTATAGAGCATCAGGAGGCCGATCATCAGGAGAACGGTAAAGAGGATTTCAAACCGGTTTCCCGCAAATGCATTCCGCCCGAGAAAATAAACGCTGATCCCGGCCAGGGGAAAGAGTCCGGTGGATACACCCCCGTAGGCCTTGATGAGGCGTCCCGGATGCAGGAGGTAATTCCGCGCAGCCCTGTAATAGTGGGGATGCGTCTTTTCATGTACCTCTATGTCGCTCTCCGTCTGCTCCCGTTCGGCAAAGACAAAGGCCGATGTGATGAGTTCGGCAAAAGTTGAAAACAGGTACAGAAAAATCCACAATCGACTTGGATCGTCCATGTAAGTGTCACGCTCCTTTAAAAATAATACACAGTTCACCTGCCATTCCATTCGCATCCCGTGACTAAGGGTGAACTGTTGCTACAGGTACTCCACCGTGTCAACAAGTTTCCCATTCCGGTAATAGAGCCGCGGAATCCGGTTGCCCAGACAGCAGGCAAATTCATAATTGAAACGGCCGGACTTTTCTCCGAGCTCTTCAAGTGTGATGTGTTCCTCTCCGTCCGTTCCGATCAGCGTCACCGTATCGCCGACTGCAACAGGGCCGATATCCGTCACATCCACCATGATCTGGTCCATGCAGACACGGCCTACAATCGGAACCCTCTTGCCCTGGATCAGAACATGGCCCTTGTTTGAAAGGCTTCTGGCATAGCCGTCCCCGTAGCCGACGGGAACCGTGGCAATCACGGATTCCCGCGATGTGACAAATGTACCGCCGTAGCTGATCGGCGTCCCCCGGGGAACCGTCTTTACAAAGGCAACCCGGCTGTAGAGCGAAAGAGCCGGCTGCAAGGGAAAGCTGTGGTCGACGTCGTCCGAGGGCCAGAGCCCGTACAGGGTAATGCCGGCTCTCGCCATATCAAGACTCTTTTCCGGGAAACGGACAATTCCTGCCGAATTGTCGCAATGACGCACTTCAAAGGAAATGCCGCGTTTTTCAAGCCGTCCGATCATGTCCGTAAACAGGCCGTACTGAATATCCGTCGGTTCCTGACTGCTCTCATCCGCCTTGGCAAAGTGGGTGAAAATGCCTTCCGGAACAAGTCCCGGCAGAGAAAAGTACGATGCGATTTCATCAGCGGCTTCATCCGTCACGGGAAAACCGATGCGTCCCATGCCGGTATCAACGGCAATGTGGCAATAGGCTTTCTTCCCCTGGGAAACCGCCTCCCTTGAAAAGGCTTCCGCCATCTGCCGTGTCAAAAGAGCCGGCCGGATTTCCTGTCTCACCATATCCGCATAGGAATCCGGAAAGGTATAGCCCAGTACGAGAATCGGCTTTTCAATGCCCGCCTTCCGAAGGTCAGCCGCCTCATCTGCCGTGGCCACACAGCAGCCCCACACATAAGGCAGCGCACAGACCGTCTTTGCAATCGGAACCACTCCGTGTCCGTAGGCGTCCGTTTTCAGGACGGCGGCCAGGCGGACATTTTCCGGGATGTTTTCCTTCATCCGATCCATATTGTTTACGATTGCGTCAAGATTGATTTTTGCATGAACCCGATTGTGGTCCATCGCCTGATTCCTCCATCATTCAAAAATCCGAAAGCTGCATGCCATGCACAAGCCGCCAGGTAAAGGCAACTCTTCCCGCCAGGCGCTGCTCCGGAAGGATTTGCGCCTTTAAGAATGGTCCTTAAATACTGCCGGAAGGGCGGACAGGATGTCTCCTGCAAGAGCCGACCGGCTTCCCACCGTCTGGCCCGCAGCCTCCCCGGCTTCCCCGTGCAGGAAGACACCGACTCTCGCTGCATCCGGAGCCTTCATGCCTGTTGCAATGAGGCCGCCGATCAGGCCGGACAGGATATCGCCGGAACCTGCTGTGGAAAGGCTGTCATCCCCTGATCTGTTGATGCAGGTCTCCTTAAAGGGTTCAAAAACAAGAGTGGATGCACTCTTTGCCACCAGCGTGACCTGGCTGCTCCGGGAAAAATCCCCACAGAGGGAGAATATCCGGGGTTCAATCAGCTCATAGGGCTCCGAAAGCAGGCGGGACAGCTCTCCGGGGTGCGGCGTCAGTACCAGGGAGGTATGCGGCCGCTGCAGAACATTCACATCTTCGGAAAGAATATTGAGCCCGTCCGCATCGATTACCATGGGAACGGAAGCAGCCGCAAAGACCGCTGAAAAAAGCTCCTTCGCTGATTTCGAAGTGGAAAGCCCGGGACCGAGGACGATAGCATCCGCCCGGTCGCAGCACGCTTTCACCAATGTTTCCGGGCACCGGCCGGAATACGTGTGAAGGATTGCCTCCGGCAGCCTTTCCTGCAGGATGATCCGGTTTTCTTCCGTTGTCAGGATATCCACAAGTCCTGCACCGGAAAGACAGGCTGCCTTTCCGGCAAAGTAGCAGGCGCCTGCCATGCCCGGAGATCCGGCAACGATCAGTACCCGCCCGTATGTTCCCTTGTGGGAGTTCTTTTCCCGCTTCGGGAGAAGGCTTTTCGCATCTCTGTCTTCAAGGCAGCAGCACTCCGGTCTTCTATCCGAAAAGACCTCTTCCGTAATGCCGATATTTTTGCAGCGGACCTCCCCGCAAAAAGCCCTTCCGGGATAGAGGACATGCCCCCGCTTCCGGAAGGAATAGGTCGTCGTCAGGTCCGCCTGCACCGCCTTCGAATGAATCTGCCCGGTCGAAGCATCCACGCCGGAGGGAATATCCACGGAAACGACGAAAGCCGGAGAAGCATTCATATCGTTGACTGCTTCAGCCGCAGCCCCGTCCACAACCCTCGAAAGCCCGGTTCCGAAGAGGGCATCAATGATGACATCGGCTTTTGCAAGGCAGTCCGGATTGGCGGAAACGTCAATACCGTAGGCAAGCGCCGACTCATACTGGACTTTTTCCGAAGCAGAAAGTCCGTCCGCCCCAAGAGGCATATAGATTTTCAGATGGCGGTAGCCGTTTTCATAGAGAATGCGGACAACTGCGATGCCGTCACCGCCGTTATTCCCCTTCCCGCAGCAGGAAACGATTGCGCTATCCCTGTCCGGGAAGCGGTCCATAATGGTTTCCGCCGTAAAAAGAGCTGCCCGCTCCATCAGAACAAGGGGGCTTACTTTGAACTTTTCAGTTGTCATCCGGTCCGCATCAGCGGCCTCTTTTGCACTGAGTATGTATTCCACTTTCCGCCGACCTCATGTCTGCATGCAAACGGACTTAAAAACTGTTTCCCTTCAATCGTCCTTCTTGGTATCCGCCTTGAAATCCTCCGGCGGCCGCTGGGCAGCGGCATCCTTTGAATCGACCTTCACGTCCTCCGGCTTTTTCTCCGGAGGCTTTGCCGTCGTTACCAGATCGTTCTCATCCGCGATATCAAAGAGATTCATGACGTCCTTGCCGAAGATGTCATGCATATAGGCATAAATCTCTTTATTATTAATTTCCCTGTTCTGCTTTTTGATGATGTTTTTCTTGAGCTCCACCCGGACATTCTTGATCCAGTCGGAAATCTCCGCGGCTTCCTGGGCATTCGTCCGAAGTTTCGTATAGCAGAAGCGCATCGTCGCAAGCATCAGCGCCGCATCCGTCTCCTTGATCCGGTTCGGAATATCGAGAAGCTCATCTTCATTGACCTCAATCTTGGCATTCGTTTCGTCTATGAGACGCTTGTCGTTTGCCATGGCATCGTCTCCGGCATGGTCGATGTTCTCGACGATATTGTTCATGAGGCGGTTCTTGAGCTTTTTCAGTTCCTTCTGCTCATTGTTCAGCTTGCCCTGCTGGACCAGGAGGTCGTTCAGCTCCTTTTCCAGCGTCTTCACATCGTCCGGTTTTCCGGACAGGGCAAAAAGCCGGTGCCACTTCTGGTCGAGAACCAGTACCGGAACCTTCGCATGACGCACCGCGTCTTTAAAGGACTCCTCATCCATGATGATTCACCTTACCCCTCATCACTTGAGCTTTCGGATTCACGCTCGGTCAGATTGTAGGACAGCTGCATGAGACTGTCAGACAGGTGGACATTTTCCACAACGACATCGTCCGGTACAACGAGATCGACATGGGTGAAATTCCAGATGGCATGGACGCCTGCAGCGATGACGTCATCCGCCACATCCTGGGCATGCTGCTTGGGAATTGTCAGGGCAGCGATATCCACCTCGTGGTTTTTCAGGAAGTCTGAAAGATGCCCGTAGGTCTGAATCTTCGTTCCGGCGACTTCCCGCCCCTCCAGTGCCTCATTCGTATCGAAGAGACCGGCGATTTCAAAAGGCAGCCGGGAAAAATGCACGTAATTCGAAATGGCCTGGCCAAGGTTTCCGACGCCGATCAGGATGACCGGGTGCACCCGGGTAAGTCCCAGAATCTTTGCAATTTCATCGTGCAGATAGTCGACATTGTAGCCATAGCCCTGCTGGCCGAAGCCGCCGAAATTGTTCAGGTCCTGCCGGATCTGTGATGCCGTCACATTCATGAGCCGCGACAGGTCGCCTGAGGAAATCCGGTCAACGCCTTCTGCCTTCAGTTCCTCCAGGTACCGATAATAGCGCGGCATACGCCGGATGACAGCAGAAGAAATATCTTTGTCCATGAAATACCGCCTATGTGTGTCAAAATATTGTAACTATTCAGCACCACAAAGTCGAAATTCTTCGAATTTCTCGTTGTTGTGGTTCCGGGCGGCTTCGCCGCCAGGCCACAGAAAATAGAAACCCACTTATGGATGCAAGCATCCAACGTGATTTTCTATTTTCTGTGCTGAATAGTTACAAACAGTATAAAGAATAATCCTCTTTTGTCAAATTCTTAACAAGGCGTATTTATGTCCTCTTCTCCGCTGTCCGTTCGACGCCTTTTGCCCTGTTTTAAAGCTGCTCGGATAGAACTTCCCACTGGCTGTAGAGGTCCTCAAGGCGCTCCTTCAAAGCATCTTGTTCTTCCGTCAGTTCTCTGAGTTTCTTCGAGTTCGTCTGGTACTCCGGATTTAAGAATTCCGCATCAATGGCCTTGATCCGGTCCTCTGCCGCAGCAATTTCTTCTTCCGCCTTCGCAAGCTGTCGTTCAATTTTCTGCCGGGCAGCCTTTTCTTCCTTGGCCTTCTGCCAGGCGTCCCGTCCGTCAGCGGTGTCTGCGGAAGCCCCGGCGTCCGTTCCGCCTGCAGCGTCCCCATACCTAATATTTTTCTTCTGCGCGGATGCCGGGTTTTCAGCAGCTGCAAATGTTTGGTGAAACTCGTCCCTCTTCGATACGTAGTAGTCATAATTGCCGAGGTACTCGATCAAATGACCGTTGTAGAGCTCGAGAATCCGCGTTGCTACCCGGTTTACAAAGTAACGGTCGTGGGACACGAAGAGGATGGTTCCATCATAGTCTCTGAGAGCGCCCTCCAGAGCCTCCTTCGACTCCATGTCGAGATGGTTTGTCGGCTCATCCAGGATCAGAAAGTTAAAGTGCCCTAACATCAGTTTTGTGAGAGACACCCGCGCCTTTTCCCCGCCGGACAGGGTGCCGATGATGTCGTAAATCCGGTCGCCGCGGAAGAGAAATCCAGCCAGTTTCTGCCGCACTTCCCCGTCCGTCATGGAGGGAAAGGCATCGTGGACCTCGTCAAAGACGGACTTCGCCGGATCGAGATTCTTCTGGGCCTGGTCGAAGTAGCCGACGTCGACGTTCATCCCGAAGCGGACGGGCGAATCGAAGCCACTCTCACAGGGGTAGGAGAGAATTTCCCGCAGCATGGTGGTCTTTCCGGTGCCGTTGTCACCAAGAATGGCAACACGTTCGCCTTTCTTCACTTCGAAGGAAATGTCCGTGAAAAGATTATTCTCATCGAAACTCTTGGAAATGCCGTTTACGGAAAGGACGTCCTTGCCCGACTCGCGCGAGCATTTAAAGACCGGCCGCATGACGGCTTCCTCGGAAAAATCCTCAATCACTTCCACCTTGTCAAGCATCTTCTTCCGCGATTCCGCCCTTTTGATGGACTTCTCCCGGTTGAACTGCTGGAGCTTTTTGATGACTTCTTCCTGGTGGGCAATCTCCTTCTGCTGCTTTTCGACCTCGCGGGACCGGGTGATGAGTTCGTTCTCCCGCTGGTCGGCAAAGGCCTGGTAATTGCCCCGATAGACACGGGCCCGCTCATCGTAAAGAGACAATATATGGTCTGTCACCCGGTTCAGAAAATACCGGTCGTGGGCAACAAGCAATACCGCCCCCTTGTAGGCGGAAAGGAAGCCTTCGAGCCATTCGATGCTTTTTAAGTCCAGGTGGTTGATGGGCTCGTCGAGGATCAGAAGATCCGGGGAGCCCATGAGGATGCGGGCCAGGGAAAGCCGCGTCTTCTGCCCGCCCGACAGGGTGTCCGTATCCCGGTCGAAGTCCTCTCTCGTGAAGCCGAGGCCGAACAGGGCTCCCTCCACCTGGCTTCTGTAGGCGGTTCCGCCCTTCATGTCAAAGATATGGGAGAAGGACTGATAGGCATCGATGAGGCGGTTCAGGTCAGCGCCTTCTGCCGTCTTCATCTCCTCTTCCATGGCGGCGAGTTTTTTCTCGTCATCGAGGATGTCCTCCCTGGCATGCAGGACGAAGTCGTAGAGGGTTCCCTCCATCACCATATCGAGATACTGTGGCAGGTAACCGACCGTGGCATCCTTCTCCAGGGAGACGACACCATCGTCTGCAGCCAGGTCGCCGACAATGATGTTTAAGAGGGTAGACTTGCCCGACCCGTTCCGGCCGACAAGGGCGAAGTGGTCGCCCCGCTCCATCGTAAAGGATACATTGGGCAGGACGACCGTTTCGCCATAAGCTTTGTGGATATGTGAAACACTAAGTAACATAAAATATTCGTTTTAAAGCAGTGTATCAAGCGTCGCGCGGACAGCCTTGATGAAGTCTTCCGTATTGAGCTTCGTCGGGTTCGGTGTCGTGGTGATCAGCGTCAGATCCCCGGTCATCTTCCCGTCTTCAATCGTTCGAATGGTTGCCTTCTCCAGGCAGTTGGCGAAATGCATGAGGTCGGGCAGATGGTCGAGCTCGCCCCGCTTCCGAAGGGCTCCTGTCCAGGCAAAGATCGTAGCGACGGAGTTCGTCGACGTCTCCTCACCCTTCAGATACTTATAATAATGCCGCTGCACGGTTCCGTGGGCTGCCTCGTACTCGTAGTAGCCTTTTGGAGAAACAAGAACAGACGTCATCATGGCAAGGGAACCGAAAGCCGAAGATATCATATCGCTCATGACGTCGCCGTCGTAGTTTTTGAGGGCCCAGATGAAACCGCCATGGCTCTTCATTACTCTTGCAACCGCATCGTCAATCAGGGTGTAGAAATAGGTAATGTCCGCCGCTTCGAACTTCTCATGGTATTCCCGGTCGTAGAGATCCTGGAAGATGTCCTTGAAGGTGTGGTCGTACTTCTTCGAAATCGTGTCCTTCGTGGAAAACCACAGGTCCTTCTTCTGCTCGAGGGCAAACGTAAAGCAGGACCGGGCAAAGGATTCAATAGATTCCTCGATATTGTACTGTTCCTGCAGGATGCCCTTCTGACCTTCGCCGAATTCAAAGACGGTCTCCCGGTCTTCGGTTCCGTCGGCATGGGTGAAGACGAGCTCTGCCTTCCCGGGTCCTTCCACTTTCATTTCCGTATCCCGGTAGACGTCCCCGTAGGCGTGACGGGCCACAATGATGGGAGCTTCCCAGGTCCGTACATTCGGTTCGATGCCCTTCACGAGAATCGGCGCCCGGAAGACCGTTCCGTCGAGGATGGCCCGGATGGTGCCGTTCGGGGACTTGTACATCTTCTTGAGGCCGTATTCCTCCACGCGGGCTGCATTCGGGGTGATGGTCGCGCACTTGACGGCAACGCCGTATTTCTTCGTTGCATTCGAGGCGTCGATCGTCACCTGATCATCGGTTTCATCCCGGTGCTTCAGGCCGAGATCATAGTAATCGCTCTTCAGATCGATGTATGGGAGAATCAGTTCATCCTTCAGAATCTTCCAGATGATCCGTGTCATTTCGTCTCCGTCCATCTCAACGAGGGGAGTCTTCATCTCGATTTTTGACATAGCGGCGCTCCTTTCAAATACAGCTTCTGTGCTGGGCTTTTTCCTGGGGAAGGAAGTTACAAGAAGCAGGCGCCGGCGGAATTTTCAAGCCGTCAGCGCCTGTTCAAAGTCAGTTCGTCACTGTTTTACAACGAAATTAATGATCTTGCCGGGAACGAAGATTTCCTTCACGACATTTCCTGTCATCTTTCCGGCAACCGCCTCACGGCCGGCAGCAAGAGCCGCCTCCTTGTCCGCATCCTTTTCGATTTCGATGACGGCCTTCGTTTTTCCGTTGATCTGTACGGCAACCTTCACCGTATCTTCCACGGTCAGCGCCTCGTCGTAAGTCGGCCACGGCGTATGGAAGACGGACTCTGTCCCGCCCAGCTGCTCATGCAGTTCCTCTGCAATGTGGGGAGCGAAAGGAGCGAGCATCGTGACGAGCGTATTCAGGGTTGTCCGGTCAACGCCTGTCGCCTTTGCAATATCGGCAAGCCGGTTCGTATATTCCATGAAGCCGGAAACAACGGTGTTCAGGGAGAACGACTGGAAACGCTGGGTGATGTCCCGTACCATCTGATTTCGCACGCGGATGAGCTCAGGTGTCTCCGGCGCATTCTTTTCGTTTTCTTCCGTGACGAGCTTCCAGACCTTGTTCAGATAGCGGGAAACGCCATCAATGCCCCGGTCATCCCAGGCACTATCGAGCTCAGGCGGTCCGATGAAAAGCTCATACATACGAAGGGCGTCGCAGCCGTATTCCTCGATCATGTCGTCAGGGGAGACAACATTCCCGAGGGATTTTGACATCTTGATACCCTTGGGCCCCAGAATCATTCCCTGGTTAAAGAGCTTGTGGAAGGGCTCGTCAAAGTCGATGACTCCGATATCGTGCAGGAACTTCGTATAGAACCGTGCATAGAGAAGGTGGAGAACCGCATGCTCCACGCCGCCGATGTAGAGGTCTACGGGCAGGTACTTGTCCGCCTTCTCGCGGGATACGAGCTCCTTGTCATTATGAACATCCACATACCTGAGAAAGTACCAGGAAGACCCGGCCCACTGGGGCATGGTATTCGTCTCCCGCTTCGCCGGTCCGCCGCAGCAGGGGCAGGTGGTGTTGACCCAGTCCGTCATCTTCGCAAGCGGGGACTCGCCGGTGTCCGTCGGTTCGTAGGACTCGACAGCGGGAAGCAGAACGGGAAGCTGGTCCTCTGGAACGGGAACAGCCCCGCACTTCGGGCAGTGTACAATCGGGATGGGCTCGCCCCAGTAGCGCTGACGGGAGAATACCCAGTCCCGCAGCTTGTAATTCACTTTCTTACGGCCGAAGCCCTTCTTCTCGATCATGTCCGGGGCTTCTTTTTTGAGGACTGCCGACTCCATGCCTGTCCACTCGCCGGAATTGATCATGATGCCGGAAGCGGCGGTATATGCCTCTTCCATGTCGTCCGGCAACGGCTTCCCGTCCGGAGAAATGACGGGAATGATGGGCAGATCAAACTTCTTTGCAAAGGCAAAGTCCCGGTCATCGTGGGCAGGAACGCACATGACGGCCCCGGTACCGTAATCGCCGAGCACATAGTCCGCAATCCAGATGGGAATCTTCTTCTGATTCAGGGGGTTGATGGCATAGGAACCCGTGAAGGCGCCGGTCTTTTCCTTGCCGGACATACGGTCGACGTTCGACTTGTTCAAAGCGTCCTTGATGTACTGCTCTACGGCGTCCTTCTGGTCTGCGGTTGCAAGCTCTTTTGCCAGAGGATGCTCCGGGGCGATGACCATAAAGGTCGCGCCGTAAAGGGTATCCGGCCGGGTTGTATAGACAGTCAGCTTGTCGTCGCGTCCATCGATGGGGAAGTCAACCTCCGCGCCGGTGGAACGCCCGATCCAGTCCGTCTGCATCTTCTTCACGCGGTCAGGCCAGTCGAGATCCTCGAGGCCGTCCAGGAGGCGGTCCGCATATTTCGTAATCCGGAGCATCCACTGGCGGAGGTTCTTCTTCGTAACCTCCGTACCGCAGCGCTCACACTTGCCGTCAACGACCTCCTCGTTCGCGAGGACGGCCTTGCAGTTGGGGCACCAGTTCAGTGGCATCTGCTTTTCATAGGCAAGCCCGTGCTTAAACATCTGCACGAAGATCCACTGGGTCCACTTGTAGAAGGCGGGATCCGTGGTGTTCAGCTCCATGTCCCAGTCGTATACAGCGCCGATCTGCTGAACCTGGCGCTTGATATTCTTGATATTCGAAGCCGTCGAAATCGAAGGATGCTGGCCCGTCTTGATGGCGTAGTTCTCGGCAGGCAGACCGAAGGCGTCCCAGCCCATGGGGTGGATGACGTACTTGCCCTGCATGATCTGGTAGCGCGACCAGACATCGGAAATGACGTAGCCCCGCCAGTGCCCGACATGAAGGCCGGCGCCCGACGGATAGGGGAACATGTCCAGGCAGTAATATTTTTCCTTCTTCCCGTCGTTCACATTGACGGGACGCTCTTCCCAGACCTTGTTCCACTTGTTCTCGACTTCGAGATGATTGTAGACTTTCACAGGTTTTGCCTCCTGAATTTCGGATTTTCGCAAACGTCAAAAGTTTATCACAAGCGCGGCTTTTGTCAACGCTTCCGGTTTTTGCCTCTTATGAATAATATAAAGCCCCGCCGTTCCACCAATCGAAAAAACAGAGCCGGATTGCCTCGCCTTTTCCTTTCAAACGAACCGCTCATAGGTAACAACGATGCGTCCCTTTTTTGTCTCCCCGCCGGCTCCTATAAAACGAATCTTTCCGTATCCCCGCATGGAGATGGTATCGCCTCCCTTTGGCGTATAGGAGACATTTCCGGTCTCCCGTCCGTTCACCTGAATCTTTCCGGAAGTGAAGAGCTCTGCCGCCTTGCCGCGCGAAAGATTGGCGGCTTTCGCTACGATGGCGTCGAGCCGTACGGAAGAAACTACAGCCCGCACCTCTTCCCGCTTCGGAACGAATTCCTCAGGAAAAGCATCTATTCTCCGACAAACGACTGGCGTATGGCGAATCCGGCCGAGTTCCTGAGTGATGAAGTCGGCGATGGGTTCGCAGCAAACGATGACACAGCGGTCGCCGGACAGAACCAGATCACCAATCCGGTCCCGTTCGAGCCCCAGGTTCATCAGGGCACCGAGAAAGTCGCGGTGGGAAAGGTTTTCCGCAAACTTTTCCGCCACGGGCCGGACGAGGAGAAAGGCGATTGGGAAGGGCTCTTCGTAGCATAAGACTTCCTCTGTCCCGAAGCCGGCCATGACACGCTCGGCGCCGTCGAAGCCTCCCCAAAGCCGCAGCCCACAGGGAGATAATTTTCCTTCAACCTCCTTCAGGTCCTGCTGCGCTGCCAGGTCGAGAAAGTCGGAAAAGACGCAAATATTGTTTTGATAGGATCGGTCGCTTAGCTCCATGAGTCGCTTCTTTGTGAGTTCAGAGACCTGTTTTTCTTCACCCATACCCTGTACCAGATCATTCAATCCTAAAAAAACAGACGGCTGTCACTGTCCTGCTCACTCTGTATTTTCAGTCCACCATGGAAAGGGAAATACGCTTCCGAGCTGCATCCACGGACAGTACGGTCACATCCACGATGTCCCCGACCTTCACGACTTCCATGGGATTCTTCACGTAGCGGTTTGCAAGCTTTGAAATGTGGACAAGCCCGTCTTCATGCACCCCTATGTCCACGAAAGCGCCGAAATCGACGACGTTTCGCACGGTTCCTTTGAGGTGCATGCCCGGAGTCAGGTCCTCCATGGAAAGGACGCCGGCCTTGAGGATAGGCGCAGGTGCATCTTCCCGCGGATCCCGGCCAGGCTTTTCGAGTTCGTTTAAGATATCGGTCAGGGTCGGCACGCCGAGACCCAGTTTTTCCGCCTCGTCTTTGACATTCTTCACCCGTTTCTTCGCATCCCGGAAAGCGGATACTTCATCGGACTTCGAATAACCTAACTCCTGTAAGAGGGTTTTAACAGCTGCATAGGACTCCGGATGAACGCCTGTCGCATCGAGGGGCTCGTCTCCGCCCGAAATCCTGAGAAAACCTGCACACTGCTCAAAGGCCTTGGGACCGAGCTTGGGCACCTTCAGGAGCTGGCGGCGGTTTTTGAACCGCCCGTTCTCCTCCCGGTAGGCCACGATATTCTTCGCCACCTGAGGCGTGATGCCTGCCACATAGGAAAGCAGGGAAAACGAGGCCGTATTCAGGTTCACTCCGACGGCATTCACACAGGACTCGACAACGCCGGTCAGGCTCTCGCCCAGTTTCTTCTGGTTCATGTCGTGCTGATACTGGCCGACCCCCATGGCCTTGGGATCAATCTTCACAAGTTCCGCCAAAGGATCCTGCAGGCGGCGGGCAATGGAAGCCGCAGACCGCTGACCGACGTCGAAGTTCGGGAACTCCTCCGTTGCCAGTGGCGAGGCACTGTAGACGGAAGCCCCGGCTTCACTGACAATCACGTATTTAAGAGGTCCTTTACCCGCCCGCTTCGGCGACTTTTTCTCCTTTTCAAAGAAATCCGCGATGACCTGCTCCGACTCCCGGGAAGCGGTACCGTTTCCGACGGAGAAAACGGAGATATCGTACTTGTTCACCAGGCGGTCGAGAACGGCTTCCGCCTCTGCCACCTTGTTCTGGGGCGCTGTCGGGTAGATGACCGTCGTATCGATGACTTTTCCTGTCGGATCCACGACGGCCAGCTTGCAGCCGGTCCGGAAGGCCGGATCCCAGCCGAGCACGGTTCTGCCGGAAAGTGGCTGCTGCATCAATAGCTGTCTCGTATTTTCCGCAAAGACTTCAATTGCTCCGTCCTCCGCTTTTTCCGTGAGGTCATTCCGGATCTCCCGCTCGATGGCCGGGGCAATCAGACGGTCATAAGCGTCCCTGATTGTATTCGCCAGGAAGGCGGAAGTATAGGCATTTTCTTTTTTATGAATAATATAACGCGCGATGCGTTCGCAGGCCTTGTCCTCATCTACGGCTATTTTCACAGAGAGGAAGCCTTCCTTCTCGCCCCGGTTGATGGCCAGAACCCGGTGGCCGGGAATCTTCTTCAGAACCTCCTCCGCATCAAAGTACTGCTGGTAGATGTTCCGCCGTTCTTCAAGCTTTGCGGCCTTCACAGCGGCAGCCTTTTCGGACGGGGTTGTCTTTCCGGACGCTTCTTTCCCCGGGCCCGTTTTCCCTGCTTCTTTGCCGTCCGCGTCGCCTGTCTTGCCGGCTTTTGACACAGCCTTCGCCTTCTTTTCTGCTGTGACAAGTGTTCCATCGGCCCATGTCAGGCGCCGCACCTGATCCCGGATATTCGCATCATCCGAGATTTCCTCGGCTATGATGTCGGAGGCACCGGCCAAAGCATCGGCTACGCCAGCCACTTCTTCGGAGAGATACTTTTCCGCTTCCTGCTCCAACGGGGCCTTTGCATTTTCCGCTTTGATGAAATCGGCAAGCCCCTGCAGACCTTTCTCCCGGGCAATCATCGCCCGTGTCCGTTTCTTCTGCTTATAAGGCCGATAGAGATCTTCAAGAGCCACCTGTGTCATAGCTGCGTCAATTTCCTTCACAAGTTCCGGCGTCAGCTTCCCCTGGGATTCGATGGCGGACCGAACCATCTCTTTCTTTTCTTCGAGATTCCGCAGGGCGGTAAGGCGGGACGCGATTTTTCTCAGTTCCTCGTCACTTAATGCTCCTGTTGCTTCCTTCCGATAGCGGGCGATGAAAGGCACCGTGTTGCCTTCATCCATGAGCTGAACCGCGGCGGAAACCCGCTTCTCGGAAAGAGATGTTTCTTCGGCTATCTGTTGAATGATGTCCATAGTTGCCTCACAAAAATGGCCCTGCCAAAGTGCTTCCCCTTATGCAAGGCCAAATCATTCGTCATAGTGTTCAAAAATCAAACCGCAGAATTCCACAATTCGGGATGCCGAAGGCCGCGTATTCCTCGTTCGTCATCTCGTGAAAGTAGGAATTCACGACGCGGGAGATGCCGTTGTGGGCGACAAGGAGATAGGTGTGATCATGTGTCTTCAGGTCGTCCAGAAGATTGTAGATGCGCTGGGCCATCATCATCATGGACTCCCCGCCCTCATAGCGGTAGGTAAAGACCTGCTTCATCTCTTTGAACTCTTCTCCGTCCCGGGGCGTTCCCTCGAAGCGGCCGAAATTCTGCTCAATGAGGCGGGGCTCCACGGAAAGCGGCTTTCCGGTCATTTCCGCCACAATCTCCGCCGTTTCATAGGCCCTCTTCAGAGGCGATGCCAGAATCATATCGAAGTCAAGTCGCTCATCAACGCACTTCTGCCCCAGTTCCCGGGCCTGCTGTCTGCCTTTATCCGTCAGAGGAATGTCTGTCACGCCGCAGATCTTGTTTGCCTCGTTCCATTCCGACCACCCGTGGCGGGTGAAGTAGATGTGGTGTCCCATAAATTTTTTCCTTCACTCTTCATAGTCAAAGCACATCCGAACCTGCATATAAGGCCGAACAAATGTGTCTGCAACATAAACATGTTTCGGATGAACGGAATAGGCATTCAGATCTTCTGTGGAATTGTATTCTCCATCGAGCATCAGGTCTCCATTCGATGAGGGCAGGCCTTCCGTCCGGATGACGAGGGACTTCATTCCCGGGATCTGCCCGTTCAAGGCTTCCAGTTCCTTCTTCGCATTCGCCTTGATTTCAGCCGCTTTGTCCGCATACTTGTCCTTGATTTTCCAGATGATGACGTGTCGTACCATTATGTTTTTGCTCCCTTCCAAATAAAAAAGAAGATGCATAGAATGCCAACATTTATGTCCTTACAGCAGTCATAATTCTAATGCATTTAAATGGAATTGCAAAGCAGAAAGCTGTAGACTGAAGGCAGCATAAGCTTCATGAAAGGACCTGGTGGAAACGGGGATTCTCTACATCGCTGTTTTTGAAGGAGACTCCACAAAAGTCTTCCGCCGTGAGGCCCTGCCGCAAGGGAAAAAGCCCGATCCCTCACTGACGCTTTATATTAGTCATGAAAAAGACTGCCTGCTCCTCCACGATATGGCAGATGAGCAGACAGTCATCACCCGGTAATTGCAGGTATTCCCATATGAAAAAAGTGAGTGCAGCAGAATCGTTCCCTGCACTCACTTTCATTTTTACAGCAGCTTCTCGACGAAGGCCCGCACGTCCTTCATGTCCGCCGTCGGCTCGAAGCGGGCGACGACGTCCCCATCCCGGTTGATGACAAACTTCGTGAAGTTCCACTTGATTTCGGAATTGTTCTTGTAGTCCTTGTCAATCTTCTTCAGCATGGCGCCCATGGCAAAGGCCTTGGGGCCCTTGCCGAAGCCCTCAAAAGTTTTTTCACTCTTTAAGTATTTGTAGAGAGGAATTGCATTCTCACCATTCACGTCCGCCTTCTTCATCTGGGGAAATTCCGTGTGATACTTGAGCGTACAGAACTCATGAATTTCCTCGTCCGTTCCCGGCGTCTGGCCGGCAAACTGGTTGCAGGGAACGTCCACGATCTCAAAGCCCCTGTTATGGAAGTCGTGATACATCGTCTCCATCGGCTCATAGTGGGGCGTGAAGCCGCAGCCCGTCGCTGTATTCACGACAAGAACGACCTTTCCCTCGAAGTCCGCCATCTTCTGCATCGTCCCGTCGGGACGTTCCACCTCATAATCGTAGAATCCCATCGCATTTTCCGCCTTTCCACTTCAAAAAAAACTCACCGCACGGATCTCCATGTTTCATAAGGAGCCGTGCAATTAGATATTTCTAACTATAATCCGAATTATGAAACTCCCGGAGGAAGCCGTCAAGTGAACTTTTTATAAACATATGTGTCCGGACAGCACCGGAGAGGAAGTTCGCAGCTTTTGCGAAGAGTAACTGCCCTGCTTTTCCGGACTTATTTTTCAGCACTCGCCGCATCAGCGAACGGCTATGTACAGATAAATGAAATTGCCCTTTATCAGAAAGCTTTTCTTGTGCTAATGTAAACAGAACGTAAAATCGGAGGCAGCAATGGACAGACAGGCAGAACTCGAACAGGCCCAATTCAAAAAGATGGCGGAAACACCCGTGGCGCAGCTCATCATTACGCTCGCCATTCCCACCATCATCAGCATGCTGGTCACCAGCATCTACAATACCGCAGACACCTACTTCGTCAGCCGCCTGGGAACTTCAGCCTCCGGAGCCGTCGGCATCGTCTTTGCCCTCATGGCCTTCTACCAGGCTGTCGGCTTCATGTGCGGGCAGGGCTCCGGCAGCTTTGTCTCGCGGCTCTATGGCGAAAAGAAGGCAGAAGAGGCAAAGGTCTACGGAAACTCTGCCTTCCTCACGTCCTTCCTTCTCGGGCTCGTAATTTCCGTTCTCGGCCTTGTCTTCTTAAATCCCCTCCTCCGCCTGCTCGGAAGCACAGACACGATTCTGCCCTATGCAAGGCAATATGCCGTCTGGATTCTCATTGCCGGCCCCCTCCTCTCCGCCTCCTGCACATTGAATAATCTCCTCCGTTACGAAGGCAGGGCTTTCTACGCCATGATCGGGCTAACGACCGGAGGACTTTTAAATATCGCAGGCGATCCGCTTTTCATGTTTACATTCGGTCTCGGCGTCAGCGGAGCCGGCCTTTCCACGGCTCTTTCCCAGCTTGTCAGCTTCCTGATCCTCTTCTTCACCTTTTTCACGGACAAGACCGTGATGAGCTTTCGTCCGGCCTACATTTCCCGGCACATGGATGTTTATCTGAAATTCATAAAGGTCGGCTCCCCCTCCCTGGCCCGCCAGGGACTGAATGCCCTTTCCACAATTCTTTTGAACCGGGCCGCCATGCGCTACGGAGATCCGGCCATCGCAGCCATGAGCATCGTCGGCCGTCTGGCCTTCCTGATGGGCGCGGTCGGCATCGGCATCGGTCAGGGGCTTCAGCCGGTCGCTTCCTTCAACTACGGAGCCGGAAAGTATAGCCGCGTAAAAAAAGGAGCCAGGTTCACGGTCACTGCCGGAACCCTGGCTCTCACAATTCTTGGTATCTTGCTTTTCATTTTTGCAGAACCGGTCATTACCTGGTTCCGCGACGATCCGGACGTCATTGCAATAGGCACACATGCGCTCCGCTACACCTGTATTTCCACGATCTTCATGTCCGCAGCAGTTACCGGCAATATGCTCTTCCAGAGCATTGGAAAGGCAAAACAAGCCTTCTTCCTCTCCACCCTGCGAACCGGGCTTTTCTATATTCCCCTGATTCTGATCCTGCCCGCTGCTTTCGGCATTACAGGAATAGAAATCACCCAGCCTATTGCGGACGTCCTTTCCGCCGTTGTTTCTATTATTCTTTCTGAGCGTTTTCTGCGGTGCCTGCCACCCGATAGGTGAGTTCCATGAAAATAATATTTAAGGCCGCAAAGAGCAGAATCCAAAGGGGCATAAACCAGATCCCGATGGCCTGCTGCAGGAGGCCGAAAACCATAGGCGTCAGGGTGCTGCCGACATAGGCGGATGCCATCTGCATGCCGATGACCGCCGCACTGTAGCGCTTGCCGAAGTTCAGGGGAGCCAGGTGCTGGATGGCCGGATAGACAGGTCCCATACCGGTTCCGATGACGACGAATCCGACGGCGTCAACGATATATCCCGGTGTGGGAAGCAGAACGAGAAGAATACCGATGAGCTCGACGGTGATGCCGATGCGGATGAGCCGCTTGTCGCCCAGGCGGTTCGATACAAAGCCCGCGATGAGCCGCCCCAGCATGAGCCCGCCGAAGATCAGGGAGCCGAAGGAAGCTATGGTTTCTGCGGAAAGGCCCTCCTTCGTTCCGGCGAAATAGGAAGGGGTCCAGAGGAAGCAGGTTGCCTCTCCTGAGCAGTAGGCAAAAAAGGAGATGAGAGTCAGGACAACACCGGGCACCCTGATGGTCTCCGCAATGCCCGCACTGTCTTCTCTTGCCTCCTCATCTGCGCTTTCATTCTGCTTCCAGAGGCCGATGGAGAGGATGCAGACCGCCATGATACCGAGCTGCAGGTAGGAGGTCCACCGGTAGCCGTCGTTCCATTTGGCGACCACCAGGGCCCGCGACATGATGAAGGGGCTGATGACCGCTCCCACCCCATAAAAGCAGTGGAGAAAGTTCATGACGGAAGAAGGGTAATGAAGCGCGACATAGTTGTTCACGGCCGCATCGATGGAGCCCGCTCCAAGTCCGTAGGGAATCGCGCAGAGAAAGAGCATCCAGTATGCCGTCGAAAAGGAAAATCCGAGAAGGCCGATGACAGTCAGCCCAATGGAGGCAATGACGATCCACTGAGTCTTCACACGTCGGATCAAGCGGGGACTGACAAGGGCCGATATCACGGTCATGCAGGAAATCGTCATGGAAACGTAGCCCGCATAGGACGACGGCACACCGAAAGCGACCTGCATTTCCGGCCAGCCGGAACCCAGGAGAGAGTCCGGAAGACCGAGGCTGATGAAGATGAGGTAGATAACTGCAAGAAGTAATGAACCCATATTTTTCCCTTTGACAAATCAAGCCGAAACTGCGCAAAGCACCAAATGTCAAAATCCCCCCGGTCCTGAAATGTACAGGTGACCGGCGGACATCCGACACGACAACTGTCATATTATCATTTGCTTCGCTCCTTTGAAAACCTGTTAATCCCTCTTTTTGTTGAAATTTCGACTTTCTGTTGACAGCAATCCTCGATTTATGTATATTGAACGTGTGAATAGTTGTTCAATCGTTTTGCATTATTCATGAAGGAGAACTCCTATGGATACAAACATCGAGGTCTGCGAAGTGAATGAGGTCCACCGTGACAAGGTCAATGAGGTCACGGCCCGCATGCCGGACGAGGACGAGCTCTACGACCTGGCTGAGCTCTTCAAGGTCTTCGGAGACTCCACCCGCATCCGCATCCTCTTCGCCCTTTTCGAAGAGGACATCTGCGTCTGCGATCTGGCGGAAACGCTGGGGATGACGACGTCCGCCGTCTCCCACCAGCTGAAGATTCTCCGCCAGGCCCGGCTTGTCAGCTCGCGGCGCGAGGGCAAGCAGGTCATCTACTTCCTCGCTGACGACCACGTCCGCACCATCATCGACAAGGGGCGGGAACACATTGAGGAATAATGAGTTCCCGGAAAAGCGTCCCGAAAACCGGCACCATGGATTGCACACAAACGGGCGTCGGATTCCGAAAGGTTTCAAAAAAATATTTCATAAAAGAAAGGACTTTTCGCCATGAAAAAGAAATTTGCCTGTGAAGTCGACTGCGCTGCCTGCGCTGCAAAGCTCGAGGATGCCATCAAAAAAGTGGACGGAGTCGAGGACTGCACCATCAACTTCCTGACACAGAAGATGACTCTGACCGCGCCGGACGACCGCTTCGACGAAATTCTCGAGGCCGTGATCAAAACTGCGAAAAAGGTTGAACCAGACACCGTGATTACAGTGGCCTGACGATTTTTTTGAATGCGGTTTACGCAGCTCTTCAGTTGTTTTGATGAGGCCTGTTTTGATAGGTTCCGCAAAAAGGAGCATCCCCATGACAAAAAAGCAGAAGAAAACCCTGGCCCGCATCATCGCGGTCGGCATCGTTTTTGCCGTCCTGATGATTCTCGACAAGACGGGGCCGCTCGATGTCCTGCCGCTCTGGGGGAAGTTCCTGCTCTATTTCATCCCCTACCTCGTCATCGGCTATGACGTCCTGCTCTCATCTTTCAGAAACATTGCCCACGGCAATGTCTTTGACGAGCACTTTCTCATGATGGTGGCAACGCTCGCTGCCTTCGGTCTTTCCCTGCTCGGGGACGAGGCCTATTCCGAAGCGCTGGCTGTCATGCTCTTCTACCAGACCGGGGAATTTTTCCAGGGGATCGCCGTCGGGAAATCCCGCAAATCCATCACGGAAATGATGAGCATCGCCCCGGACACGGCCTTTGTGGAGCGGAACGGAAAGATTGAAGAAATCGACCCGGATGAGATTGCCGTCGGCGACATCCTCGTCGTGAAGGCCGGTGAAAAAATTCCGACAGACGGAAAAGTCATCGAAGGCGAATCCTTCTTAAATACCGCTGCCCTGACCGGAGAATCCGTTCCCCGGAAGGCAGGCGTCGGAGATGACGTCATCTCCGGCTGCGTGAACGGGGAAGGAACCCTCCGCATCGAGGCGACAAAGGAATATGAAGACTCCACGGTGGCAAAGATATTAGACCTCGTGGAGAATGCTTCAACCCGGAAAGCGCGGCTTGAAAACTTCATCACCCGCTTTGCAAAGGTCTACACGCCCATCGTCACCATCGGCGCCGTCCTCATGGCCGTCCTTCCGCCCCTCTTCGGCATCGCGGACCTGACCTGGGCAGACTCCATCCGAAGAGCCTGCAACTTTCTGATTGTCTCCTGCCCCTGCGCCCTTGTGATTTCTGTTCCCCTGGGCTTTTTCGGCGGCATCGGAGCCTCCTCGAAGATCGGCGTTCTCGTCAAGGGCAGCAACTACCTGGAAGCTGCTTCCGAACTTTCCACCATGGTCTTTGACAAGACCGGCACCCTGACGAAGGGCGAATTCAGGGTTCAAAAAGTCCTTCCCGCTGACGGTTTTGATGAGAATAATCTTTTACATCTGGCGGCCCTCGGCGAAGGATATTCGAATCACCCCATCGCCCGGTCCATCCGGGAAGCGTACGGAAAGGCGGATACGCTTGACTTCTCCCGCGTTTCCAATACAAAAGAAGAGGCCGGCCACGGCATCTGTGCAAACGTAGACGATAAGCCTCTCCTGCTCGGAAACAGTCCCCTGCTCTCCGCGCATGGAATTGAAGCCGCAGAATGCAAAGAAAACGGCACGATCATCTATGCAGCATATGACGGAAAGTATGCGGGCTGCATCGTCATCAGCGACACCGTGAAGGACGGCGCACAGGAAGCCATCCGCGAGCTGAAAAATGCCGGCGTGAAGAAGACCGTCATGCTGACAGGCGACCGGGCCGACGCTGCCTCTGCTGTGGCTCAGGAAATCGGCATCGATGAGGTGAAGAGCGACCTCCTCCCGGCCGACAAGGTAGCTGCCGTGGAAGGCCTGCTCAAAGAAAAGGAAGGAACGAATGGAAAACTCGGATTTGTAGGCGACGGCATCAACGACGCGCCTGTCCTCATGCGGGCCGACGTCGGCTTTGCCATGGGGGCCATTGGAAGCGACGCAGCGATTGAAGCCGCGGACATCGTCCTCATGGATGACGACATTCGAAAAATTCCGAAGGTCATTCGCATCGCCCGACACACCATGCATATCGTACGCGGCAATGTGATCTTCGCCATTGCGGTCAAACTCCTGATTCTCGTCCTGTCCGTCTTCGGCCTTGCCTCCATGTGGGCCGCGGTCTTCGGCGACGTGGGCGTGACGATGATCTGCGTCCTCGCCTCCATGACAACGCTGCGCGCGAAGTAAGCAGGAAACTGCTATCATCAAAAGAATTTCATTTCCCGTAAAGCATATTCCATCTATCTCTCTTTGCCATAGAAAAACGCATCCGGAAAATCCGGATGCGTTTTTGCTGTCTGTTCAACTGTTCAATGTGATAGCTGCCGCGTGGGACAATCACTGTCTGCACGGACGAAAAATGCCGTCAGGGCACGACGTCTATAATCACTCTCCTGCCGCCACAAATTCCTTCCGGGCCTCGATTTCCCTGGCCTGCACGTCGGACGGGCACTGCTGGTACCGGAGGAACTTGAACTCAAACTCGCCGGAGCCGCCGGTCAGGGACCGGAGAGTCTTGCCGTAGCCATAGAGCTCGGCGGAAGGAATCTCCGCATGGATGGCCTGCCGGCCGCCTTCTACGGAATCCATGCCGAGGACGCGGGCGCGGCGCTTGTTGAGGTCGCCCATGACGTCGCCGGTATGAGCATCCTCGCAGGTGACGGTCAGCTCCTCAATGGGTTCGAGGAGGACGGGCTTGGCCTGAAGTACTCCCTGCTTGAAGTCCTCGAGGGCCGCGGTCTTGAAGGCCATTTCGGACGAATCGACGGGATGGTAGGAACCGTCATAGAGATCCGCGTGGATGCCGACAACGGGATAGCCCGCAAGAGGTCCTGCCTTCACCCCTTCCGCGATGCCCTTTTCAACTGCCGGGAAGAAGTTCTTCGGCACATTGCCGCCGACGACGGATTCAGTGAAATTGTACGCCTGGTCGAGATCGCCGGAGGGTTCAAACGTCATCTTGACGTGGCCGTACTGCCCGTGACCGCCGTTCTGCTTCTTGTATTTGTACTCGCAGTCGGACTTGCCGAGAATCGTTTCCTTATACGCTACATAGGGCTTTTCCAGGGTGATGTCCACCTTGTAGTCCTCGTGCAGCATTTCCCGGATGATGTCGAGCTGCTGCTCGGAAATTCCCCAGATCAGCTGCTGGTGGTTTGCCACATCAACTTCCGTCTTTACGGTGAGGTACTCCTGGCCGATCTTGGCAAGAGCCTGGGCTGCCTTGTCCTCATCGCCCTTCTTGTCCACCGTATAGCGCAGGCAGGTATAGGGTGTCGGAATGCCGGTCCGGATATATAGAATCGGATTCGCACGGGTTGACAGGGAGTCCGTCGTTCCGGCCTTCGTGAGTTTTGCAAGAGCGCCAATGTCGCCGGCATGAAGCTCGGTCACTTCCTCGGCCTTTGCCCCGCACATCACGTAAATCTTCCCGATCTTTTCCTCGATATCCTTGTGGTGATTGAAAAGGAGGTCATCCGTCTTCAGTACACCGGAATTCACCTTGATCAGAGAATACTTACCGACGAAGGGATCGACAATGGTCTTCCAGATGTAGGCGCTTTTCGGCAGGGAGAAGTTGTAGTCCGCATCAAAGACGTCGTTGGACTTCGCATTGATGCCCTTGCATTCGCGAAGCTCAGGGCTGGGCAGGTACTTCACAATATCGCCCAGCATCGTATACTGGCCGCGGTCCAGGGTATTGGATCCCATCATGACCGGCACCATCTCGCCTGTATAGACCGAAGTCCTGAGCGCCATGCGGATTTCATCCTCGGAGAATTCTTCCCCGTTGAAATACCTGTCCATGAACTCTTCCGATGTCTCCGCAACGGATTCCATCAGGGCTTCCCGGTACTTGTCCAGATATTCGACACTGTAGTCCGGCACATCGGAATGCTCAACCGTTCCGTCCGCCTTCCACTTCTTTCCCATGCGCTGGATGACATTGACATAGCCTGTGAACTCCCCGTTCTCGCGGATCGGCAGATGGAAAGGCGCAATCCGTTTGCCATAGAGGCCTTCGAGGTCTTCGACGACCTGGCGGTAAGAGGCGTCATCGATATCCATGCAGTCCACAAAGACAAAACGGGGCAGGTGGTACTTTTCGCAGAGATCCCAGGCCCGCTTCGTTCCGGCCTCTACACCGTTTTTCCCATTGACAACGATGATGGCGGAATCTGCTGCTGTCAGAGCTTCCGCAACCTCCCCCTGAAAGTCCAGGGAGCCGGGAGTATCCAGAATATTGATCTTCGTCTCCCCCCAGACAATCGGAATCACAGACGTCTGGATTGACAGCTTCCTTTTGATTTCCTGCTTGTCAAAGTCGGAAATGGTGTCCCCCTTCTCAACGGTTCCGTGCCGCTTTGTGAGCCCGGCGAGAAACGCCATGGACTCGGCAAGGGATGTCTTGCCGGATCCCGAATGCCCCAGTAAGGCAACGTTTCGGATCTTGTCAGTCGTGAATACTTTCATGTAGAGCCCCCTAACTATTGATGATTACGAAAATAGTACCCTTACATCTGTGGAAGTTCTTTTCTTCCCTCTGTATTTCACTGATTGCTCTTATACTGGTAGATTTTACTAAATTCTTGCATTCATTACAAGAAAAATCAGGCATTTTTGCCAAGTGATCTGCCTCCTCGTTACTGTTCACGGGGCATAAGCCCCGTAAACAGTAACGCCTTCTCTCATCCATCACAAACTTTACTGCGTCAAAGCGTGAAAATTCTTCGCAAAAACGAAGAAAAAGGGTATACTGGAACGGCAGTTTTTTGCTGAGGGAAAAAAAGAATGAATACATTAAACTTAAAAAAAGTCGGCTTTCTGGGTTTAGGGCTGATTGGCGGCTCCATGGCAAAGGCCATTCATGCAGCCTACCCGGATACGGAAATCATCGCTTCTGCCCATTCTGAGCGCACGGTGGTCGCCGCATTCGCCGATCAAATTATTTCGAATGAATCCCCCCTGCCCCTCTCCGCCTTTGCGGATTGCGGACTCATCATCCTCTGCGCCCCGGTGGACGTCAATATCGGCTACATGCGGGAACTTGCGCGGATTACCGGACCGGAAACCGTGATCACGGATGTCGGCTCGGTAAAGGGCGGCATCATGAAAGCTGCGGAAGAATGCGGCCTTTCTGACCGCTTTCTGGGCGGCCACCCCATGGCCGGGAAGGAAAAGGGAGGCTATGAGAACTCCGATCCCCTTATACTGGAAAACGCTTATTATATCCTGACTCCGACTGCTTCCTGCAAAACGGGCCTGCTTTCCGATATGACGTCTTTTGTTCAAGCCCTGCACGCCGTCCCCATTGTGATGACGACCGACGGGCACGACAAGGCGACTGCCGCTGTCTCCCATGTACCTCACATCATCGCTTCCTCCCTGGTGCGCCTCGTGGCGAAAAGCGACGACAGTGACGAGCATATGAAAACCATCGCTGCCGGCGGCTTCCGGGACATCACCCGCATTGCCTCCAGTGATCCTGCCCTCTGGGAAACCATCTTCCTTGAAAATAGGGAGCAGATCCTGTCTCTCCTACCCGGATTTGAAGACGAATTGAAACGCTATGAAGAGGCGCTTCAGGCAAAGGACGGCAGAAAGCTGCGCGAGCTCTTCGCCGACTCCAAGGAATTCCGTGATTCCATTGAACTTCGGAAGACCGGTGCTGTCACCTCCGCGTATGAAGTCAATATCGACGTCAAGGACGAGTCCGGCGCAATCGCGAAGGTCTCTACCCTGCTGGCGGAAAACGGCCTCAGTATCAAGAATATCGGCGTTGTCCACAACCGCGAATTCGAAGACGGCATCCTGCATATCGAATTCTATGAGAATGCCTCTCTTGAAGAAGCCGCGGATCTTCTCTCCGCAAACGGCTATGTTCTGCACCGCCGGTGAAATGTAAAAAAAATGGCAGGACGATAGCTGCATTTCTTCTGCATGCACTGCAAAACGGATGTTTTTACGATGAGAGGAATGAGCCTGAGATGAACAGAAAATTAACAGGAAAAATCCGGGTTCCCGGTGACAAGTCCATCTCCCACCGGGCCGTCATGTTCGGCTCCCTTGCCGAAGGAAAGACGGAAATCACGGGCTTTCTGCCAGGCGCTGACTGCCGCTCCACGATTGCCTGCTTCCGGCAGATGGGAATTGAAATTGAAACGGAAGAGCTCGGTAACGGGCAGATTGGCGACCGTGTGGTCGTACATGGAAAAGGACTGCGAGGATTATCCGTGCCGGCAGATACGCTCTACACCGGAAATTCCGGCACGACGACACGCATCATCTCCGGCATTCTCGCCGGCCAGTCCTTCGAGAGCCGCCTGACCGGGGACGATTCCATCGAAAAGAGGCCGATGAAGCGGGTGATCGAGCCCCTGTCCCTGATGGGCGCCGACATTTCCTCCGAAAAGAATAACGGCTGTGCTCCGATATGCATCCGGCCGGCTGAGCTTCACGGAATCACTTACCATTCCCCCGTCGCTTCCGCCCAGGTAAAGTCGGCAATTCTGCTCGCCGGGCTTTATGCCGACGGAACGACGACCGTCTGCGAACCGGCTCTCTCGAGAAACCATACCGAGCTTATGCTCTCTGCCTTCGGGGCGGATATACGGACCGGAAACGTCAAAGCGGCCGGTCTCCCGATACAAACTGAAAACAAAGGCGCAAATGAAATCTCCTCCAACACGGGAAACTTTTCCGTGACGATTTCTCCCGGAAATCCCCTGCACGGACAGAAGGTTGACGTTCCGGGAGACATTTCCTCTGCTGCCTACTTCCTGACAGCAGCCCTGATCACTCCGGGTTCTGACATCGTCATTGAAAACGTGAATATCAATCCGACGCGGGCAGGCATTCTCAAGGTATACAGGGATATGGGCGGAAAAATTGAGCTTCTGAATGAACGGACAGTGTCCGGCGAGGCCGTCGCCGACCTGCATGCAGAGTACTCTTCCCTTTACGGAACGACAGTGGAAGGCGCCATCATTCCCGCCCTCATCGACGAGCTTCCGGTCATTGCCGCAGCTGCCGCCTATGCAGACGGAAAAACTGTAGTAAAAGACGCTTCCGAACTGAAAGTAAAGGAGTCAAACCGCATCGATACCGTCACGGAAAATCTCCGGGCCATGGGCGGAAACATCACTCCGACAGACGACGGCTTTGTCATAGACGGCGGAGCGCCCCTTCATCCTGCGGAAATCAAAACCTATGATGACCACCGGATTGCCATGTCCTTCTATACGGCCGCCCTGCCGCTCGGAGAGCCCAACATCCTTGACAATCCCGGCTGCGCCGTCATCTCCTATCCGGAATTCTACCGGGATATGGAATCCCTCCTGACTTAAAAAGAGAGGCGGTGCCGAAGGCACCGCCTCTCTTGTATTAAAAAAATTAAGCCTCCTGCAAAGCTTTGATTGCCTCGCGCTCCGCTTCCTGGTCCTTCTTCATGCAGCAGTTCTTGTACTTCTTGCCGCTTCCGCAGGGGCAGGGATCGTTGCGGCCGACCTTCTTTGCCGTCCGACGCAGCGTGTGGGATTTCTTCTCGGAAAGGTACAGATTGTGCCGTTCTTCCTCAGAATAGATGCTGTCCCACTCGGGAAGATTGTAAAGCCAGTCAGCATCAGCGGCCACCATGTTCTTATAAAGCTTTTCCTTATCAAATTTCAGGGAAACAACGGTGTCCTCGTCCATGGTCTCAAGGGGATTTGCCTCTACAAGGGAGTCGTTGATTCCGTCCAGAAAACCGGTGAAGTTGAAAACGCTCGTATGGTATTTCTCCGCCAGATCCCTGACCGTTCCCTTCACTTCTTCATCGGGATTCTTGAGGAGCTCGGCATAGATGCCCTTTTCGATGTCGAAATAATCCTGCCAGAACTTCTTCAGCTCGCCCTGGCCTTTCTTCTCGTCATAGGCCTCGGAAGTCCATTTCTCATATAATGTCATTTGAATTCATCCTCATTTCTGATATAGTAGGTGCGTTGCATCTGCGGTCAGCTTCAACGTCTGGCAGACCCGATAGAAGAAATTTTCGCCCCTAAAAGGACTGCTGAATAGAAACAAATTTTCGCAGACCGAATATTTATAGCACAATACAAGCCTGTTTTCAAGGCTTTGCGGAGGTTCCCCATGAAAGAAAAAATCAGAAGAATTGCAGCATTGCTCGGAGTGATCGTCCTCATCGGCCTCTACGCAGCCACCATCGTCATCGCCCTGTCCGGAAGTGAAAACTGGTCGAAGTGGCTGATGGTTTCCATTGCCCTGACTGTCATTGTACCCGTCATCATCTATGTTCTCTCCATCTTCCTCCGCGGCGGTTCCGAGGACACCCTGACGCGGGCACTCCGGAACCACGCACCCGAAGACAAGCGGGACCGAAACTCGACGGATTTCAAGGATGACAGTGAAACAGATGGCAAACAGTAAGCTTGCATATGCATGCG
>OMTX01000161.1 GCA_900314085.1 uncultured Lachnospiraceae bacterium
GCCCGGGCCGCCTTCGCGGCCCGGGCTTTGTCACCCCTGTATTTACCTTCAATTCAACACAACTTCATATACCGGCTGCAAGCTCACGCTCGTAAGCTCTGCCGTTGACTTCCCGACCTCTTCCAGGCGGCCGGCCATCGTGGACTCGACGTTTACGTTCACACCTTCCTTCAGGGGAGTGATATAGAGCACGGCCTTTCCGCCATTTGCCTTCAGGGCATCAAGCTGCTCACGGAGGCCAACCTCCCATGTGGCGCCATTGCAGAAGTTGTCAGAGGCAAGCGTGTTTCCGATGAAGAGGTGGCCGATGTCGCCGGTATAAGCGATGTCCAGGCGGACATCCTTTACGCCGCTCATTTCTTCCGCCGGCAGACTCAGGACATAGCGGCCGGAAGCGACCTGCTCTGCCTTGATATTCAATTCCTTTGCATCCGCCCGGAAAACCGCTTCACCAAAGCCCTCCGGCAAAAAGCTCTCGTCCGCCGGCTCAATTCCTTTGACGTCGGAAAATGCAGACGCCGGATAGAAGAATGTCTTCGTCTCCGCTTCCGTCGTTTCCAGAGAAAGCTTCCCGTTCTTTTCCAGCAGAGCTTCCTTTGTGAAGACGAGTCCCTTGTCCGTGACCGTCATGGCATTGGCAAAAGACCGCGAAAGGAGCAAAATCCGGATTTCCTTCTCTCCCTTTTTCACCTCGAAAACCGAGGCGCCTACCGGGATTTCCGGAGAAGCAATATTGGTATCTGACAGGGAAGTGACGGCTCCTCCTTCAAAGTCAAAGTTCGGCTTCATTCCCTCCGGCGCCATGAAGATATAGGTATGTATCCCATCCTTTTCATGAAGGACTGTCACCGGCTGAGCCGTCGCCTGCACGAGACGAATGCCTGAAAGATTCATATTGAAGGGAAGGACAGCGTTCTCTTCCGAGGCGATATCAAAGGAAAAAGTGATGTCCCCTTCGTCCGTCTCTATTGTGACTGAGTCGCCCGACCTTTCTGGCAGATCGAAGTGGTCCTGAAAATTATTCATAAAAAAGAAACCGGAATGTCCGTCGGTACGGACGCTGTAGCGCAGGGGGTCTTTGTCTCTCGGCGCAATGTCCGAAGCGCCTGCCGGAAGGACGGTTTCCATAGGGCAGAGAATGTCCTGCCAGGTCTTCACGAAATAGTGCAGCGGCTTCAGTCTGCGGTAGGATTCCCGCTCCTGGCCGAATTCCCCCAGGGCCGCCTGGTAGTCGTAGGAAATCTTCGGCACCTGGGCTTCGTTCAGATAGGCGCCGGTCTTCCCGATGGGATTCGTCCCGCCCTGGAACATGTAGTAGCCGAGGAAGTTGCAGCCGGATCCCAGTTTGATATTCGCAAGGGCATCGACGCTCTTCATGGGATACTGAAAGCGGTAATAATACCCGCTCATCATGCCCGCCCCCATCTCGCAGCAGGCGTAGGGCCGGTCCTCCGGCGGGTAGGAAGGCTGGAAGTCGTCCGTCGCCGTGACTTCATTATTATGATAATCCTGATAGACGTACTCCTCCGTTGCCGGGTGCTCGCCCTTGTGAGAGTAGAAGAGCCAGGGCCGGTAGGGGTAGCCGCCCCAGAGAGGCAGGATGTCCGCCGGCGCGCAGGCCCCGCCCCAGCCCGTGCAGGTATAGAATGCGCCCTCGAGGCCGCATTCCCGCTCGATGTCGCGGATCGCGTGCATATAGGCTTCGCCCTCGTTTCCCCCGAAAATCCACTCGTCGGAAATGCCGGTCGTCATCTCCCAGCCGGCCGAGGAATGCTGGTATTCGTTGTCGACCTGCATGGCAATGATGGGCCCGCCGTCCCGGAAATACATTCCTTTCGTCTGCTCATAGATTTTTGTGAAAAGACGCTTCACGTAGAAGAGGAAGCCCGGAGCCGTCGTCCGGGCCTCGAAGGGCTTCCCGTAGAGCCAGTCGGGCAGGCCCCCGTTCCGCACCTCCCCGTGGTCGAAGGGGCCGACCCGCAGGATGACATAGAGCCCCTGCTCTTTGCAGAGTCTGACAAAACGGCCGATATCCCGCCGGCCAGTGAAATCAAACTCCCCCTCGATTTCCTCGTGGTGGTTCCAGAAGACGTAGGTGGAAACTGTGTTAATGCCGCCGAGCCGCATCTTGATGAGTTCGTCCTCCCAGCGGGACGGATCCATGCGGGAGAAATGGAATTCTCCGGCGATGGGGAAGAAGGGCTTCCCGTTCTTTTCCATGTAGTAATTGTTGAAGCCGATCACATCTCCCGCAGCCGACCTTCCCCGGAAGTCAGGTCTGAGGTCATGAAGAGGCTTTAAATGAAAGCCTTTCAGAGAAATCGTATTTTTCATAAAACTCCCCCTTTACAGTGCAAAAAGGCATCACCCATGTCCTGCAAACAGTATATGCTTTTCTTCCCATTTTCAATATTCTCTTTTGACCGTGCATTTAGCAAAATTGCTCTCACATTTTTCCCTTACTTTCCTTTTCAGGTTCACAAAGACCGCTGCCGCCCACATCGGGCAGCAGCGGTCTTCATTCATCTGCTATTCAACTGACTTGTTTCACCTGTCACGGAAAACGGTCATCCGATCCGGAAGCCCGCCTTGAAAGCGTCGGAGGCAAAGGCGTTTCTATAGTCCGAAAGGTCATGCCACTCGACGTCCGGCAGGTTCACAAGGCCTTTCGAGAGCAGGGACAGAGCCGGGGGAAAAGGGCCGCAGCGACTTCCTTTGATGGAGATCTCGTTGACGACGATGTGACTCATATCGATGTTCACCTCCCCGGCATAAGTGCTCTTCAAAATAATGATCCCCTGCCGGCGGACGATGCGGGCCGCCAAGTCCAGACCCGAAGGGTGACCGCTCGCGTCGACAACGATCTCATAGGTGTCCTCCGGGACCCGGTCCGGGACCGGCTCATAGCGGCTGCCGGCTGTTGCATACGCCTCTGTTGTAAAGTCCAAGCCGAAGGAATCCGTCGTCCGGGTCTTTGCATAGGGAGAAAAGAGCCGGAGCTTTTCCTCGTGGTGGCCGATCACGGTAAGGTCAGCCCCGGTAAGGGTCAGAACCTGGGCAATCATGAGACCGAGCCGCCCGTCTCCTATGATGGCAATCCGGGTGTCCGGTGAAATGTGAATGAGCTTCGGAATTTCAAGGGCCGCGGCCAGGGGTTCCGTGCAGACGGCCTTTTCCAGAGAAAGGCCTTCCGGCACCTCGTGAATGAGGTGGTCCGCCAGCGTCATATATTCCGCGAAGCAGCCATCTGCGCTGAGGCCGATGACCTTCCGGTCCGGACAGTGCTTTTCCCGGCCTGTCCGGCAGTAGAGGCAGTGGCCGCAGCCCTCGTTCAGTTCTCCGACCACCATCTTTCCGATGAGTTTTCGCAGGTCATGGCCATCCGCATCAAGGCAGTCCCGCTCCCGGTCCGAAGGTTCCGCCACGGCGTCAACGATTCCGACAAACTCATGGCCCAGAATGCCCTTAAAGTCCGGCCGGTAGCCCTTCAGGATTTCCTTGTCCGTGCTGCAGACAGCGGCCCGGAGAACTTTGATCCGGGTGTGGCCCGGCGCCGGTTCCGGCAGGGGAAGGTCTGTGCGATAGGCGGCAGCTTTCCCGTCGAAATAGATTCCTTTCAAAAAAAGTCCTTTCATAAAGGGGCGGCCTTTGCGCCGCCCCGAATCCGTACAGTGAAAATGTTTTACATTAGTCATTCACCAAGCAGCTGCTTCGCGTACACGAGGCGGGCGCAGACGGCGAAGATGTCCGCAGCTGTCTTCAGCTCATCCAGCGTAGGGAAGGACGGAGCCAGGCGGATCCACTTGTCGTCGGGGTCCTTGCCGTAGGGGAAAGGCGCGCCGGCGCCCGTCAAGACAACGCCGCAGTCCTTGGCCGCCTTGACAATGGCCTTCGCTGTATTGTCCGGGCCTTCGTAGGCGATGAAATAGCCGCCTAAGGGCTTCTCAAAAGAGCCGATGCCGCGGGATACAAGCTCATCATCAAGGACCTTTTCCAGGGCCTCGAACTTGGGCCGCAGAATGGCCGCATGCTTCATCATGTGTCGGATGACATTGTCGTGGTCCTTCAAAAAGCGGGCGTGACGGAGCTGGTTCATCTTGTCGTGGCCGATGGTCTGAACGACGAGGTGGCGCTTGATGTCGTCGAGGTTGCGCTTGGAGGAAGCCAGGGCGGAAATGCCGGAACCCGCGAAAGTGACCTTCGATGTCGACGCGAATTTGTAGACAATGTCCGGATGGCCTGCTTTCGCGCACTCCGAAAGAATTTCCGGGATCTGGGGCTGATTATCTTCATATAAATAATGAACACAGTAAGCGTTGTCCCAGAAGATACGGAAGTCCTCCGCAGCCGGAGTGAGGTGGGCGAAGCGGGAAACGACTTCGTCCGAATAGACCGTACCTGTGGGGTTCGCGAACTTCGGCACGCACCAGATGCCCTTGACAGCCGGGTCGTTGTTTACGTATTTCTCGACCAGATCCATGTCAGGGCCGTCCGCATTCATGGGAATATTGATCATCTGAATCCCGAAGGACTCCGTGATCTTGAAGTGACGGTCATAGCCGGGTACCGGGCAGAGGAACTTCACCTCAGGAAGGCGGCACCAGGGGGTAGAGCCGCAGACGCCGAAGAGCATGGCGCGGGACACCGTATCGTACATGACGTTCAGGGAAGAATTTCCGAAGACGAAGACATTCTCCGGATCATCCTCCATCATGGAAGCCATGAGGCGACGGGCCTCCGGAATACCGACCGGCTCACCGTAATTCCGGCAGTCCGATCCGTCCTCGCAGACCAGGTCCGCCTGGCTGTGCAGGACGTCCAGCATGGGCATGGACAGTTCCAGCTGCTCGACGGAAGGCTTGCCACGGGCCATATTTAAGGACAGGCCCCGCTTCTGGTACTCGCGGTAGGCTTCCTCCAGGCTCTCCTTTTCGTGAAGCAGCTCTTCCTTCGACATCTCCGTGTACTTCTTCATTTTCTTCTTCTTTCCCTGCAGGTTAATAAGTTCTGACTTGAGAAGCATGGCCGGCCTCCGGCCCAACAGGCATTATAATAACACTGTCCGTATGTCGCCTACAAGTGTATTTGTGACAGAGATTTCCTCTTTTTTCTCCCCCTGCCTGTTAAATCGGTACAATCCGGTACAAAAAGAATCACTGTTTGCGCCACTCTCCACCACGTCGCTTTCACCAGCTTGCATGTCAAATCGATACAATCCGGTACAAAAAAGCCCCTGCAGGCTGCTTTTGGTGTGCTGCCCGCAGGGGAAAAGATTTTTATTCTGCTGCTGCGACGTGTTCCGTCGTTGCCGTAAGTTTCCCGTCCTGCATCCCGATCGTGATGGTATCTCCCATGGAAACCTTTCCTTCGAGGATGGTCCGGGCCGCCAGCGTTTCCACATTCTTCTGCAGGAAGCGCTTGAGAGGCCGCGCCCCGTAGACTGGGTCATAGCCGGAGTCGATAACATACTGCCTGGCCTCATCCGTGAGGACGACCGTCAGCTGCTTGTCCTCGAGCCGTTCGTTTAAGTGCTTCATCTGCAGGTCGACAATGAAGCCGATATTGTCCTTCGTCAGGGGCTTAAACATGATAATCTCATCGAGCCGGTTTAAGAATTCCGGCCGGAAGGAGGCCTTCAGAAGGTCGTTGACCTGCTCCGCAGCATCCGCTGTGATATTGCCTTCGTCGTCAATGCCGTTCAGCAGGAACTCGGATCCGAGGTTCGAGGTCAGGATCAGTATCGTATTCTTGAAGTCGACCGTCCGCCCCTGGGAGTCCGTAATCCGCCCATCGTCAAGGACCTGAAGCAGGACGTTGAAGACATCCGGGTGGGCCTTCTCGATCTCATCGAAGAGGACGACGGAGTAAGGCTTCCGGCGGACAGCCTCTGTCAGCTGGCCGCCCTCATCGTAGCCCACATATCCGGGAGGCGCACCGATGAGACGGGACACGGAGAACTTCTCCATATATTCACTCATATCGAGGCGCACCATGGCATTCTCATCGTCGAAGAGGGCCGCCGCGAGCGTCTTTGCAAGCTCTGTCTTGCCGACGCCGGTGGGACCAAGGAAGAGGAAGGAGCCGATCGGGCGGTTGGGATCCTTGATGCCGGCCTTGGACCGGATGATGGCCTCCGTCACCTTCTGCACGGCTTCGTCCTGACCGACGACCCGCTTGTGCAGGGTCTCGTCAAGGTGCAGGGTCTTGTTCCGCTCCGTTTCATTGAGCTTGCTTACAGGGATGCCCGTCCAGCGGGAGACGATGGCGGCGATTTCGTCCGCATCGACGGCCTCATGGAAAAAGGTGATGTCCCTCTTCCGCAGGGCTTCTTCTGCTTCTTTATACTCATCCTCTACTTTATGAAGCTCACCGTATTTAATTTCCGATGCCTTCGCCAGATCGCCGGCTTCCTCTGCCTTTTCGGCCTCTGCCTTCAAATTCTCCCGCTTTTCCCGGAGGTCGCTGACATGGGTGACTGCAGTCTTTTCATTCTCCCACTCCGCTTTGCCATTGGCTATCTTTTCATTCAGTTCGGAAAGTTCTTTCTTTGCCTCTTCCAGCCGTTCCTTGGACAGCTTGTCCTCTTCCTTGGAGAGAGCCTGTATTTCCATCTTCAGTTGGTTAATCCGATCCTGCAGTTCAGCCAGCTCCGTTGGCATTGAATCGAGCTCCGTCTTGATGGAAGCGCAGGCCTCATCTACGAGGTCGATGGCCTTGTCCGGCAGGAAGCGGTCCGTGATATAGCGGTGGGAGAGATTGGCCGCCGCTACGAGGGCCTCGTCATTGATTTTGACCCCGTGATAAACCTCATACCGTTCCTTGATACCTCTGAGGATTGCAATGGTCTCATCCACCGAAGGTTCATCAATCATGACGGGCTGGAAACGCCGGGCCAGAGCCGCGTCCTTCTCGATGTACTTGCGGTATTCGTTCAGGGTCGTCGCCCCGATGCAGTGGAGCTCGCCCCTGGCCAGCATAGGCTTTAACATATTGCCGGCGTCCATGGAGCCTTCCGTCGCCCCGGCCCCGACAATCGTATGCAGCTCATCGATGAAGAGAATAATCTCTCCGTCCGACTTGCTGACTTCATTCAGAACTGCCTTCAGACGTTCCTCGAATTCACCCCGGTACTTGGCTCCGGCCACAAGGGAGCCCATATCGAGGGCAAAAATCTTTTTGTCCTTCAGATTTTCAGGGACAGTGCCGGCGGCAATCCGCTGGGCCAGGCCTTCAACAGCAGCTGTTTTACCGACACCGGGTTCACCGATCAGGACAGGATTGTTCTTCGTCTTCCGGGAAAGAATCCGGATCACATTCCGGATTTCGTCATCCCGTCCGATGACAGGATCCGACTTCTTTTCCTTGGCCCGGGCTACCATTTCGTAACCGTATTTCTCCAGGGCATCAAACGTAGCTTCCGGGTTGTCGCTCGTCACCCTGACATTGCCGCGGACTGTCGACAACGCCTTCAGGAAGCTGTCCCGGGTGATGCCATAGCGCTTGAACAGATCCTTAATCCCGCTGTTCATATGGCTGAGCATGGCGAGGAAGAGGTGCTCAACAGAGACATAGTCGTCCCCCATGTTCTTCGCCTGATCTTCCGAGTGAATCAGGCATTCATTCAAATATCGGCCCACGAAAGGATTGGATCCTCCGGAGACCTTGGGACGCTTGTCAATGAGCCCCTGCACTTCATTACGAAAGCTTCCGGGATCGATGCCCATCTTCTCTATCAGCTTGGGGATCAGACCGTCTTCCTGATCGAGAAGGGCCAAAAGCAGGTGTTCCTGCTCGATTTCCTGGTTGCCGTTATCAAGTGCGATCTTTTCGGAATTATTCACCGCCTCGACGGATTTCTGCGTAAACTTCTGGATATTCATACTCTTTCACCTTCTTTCAGAATCAAACCAATCAAAAAATATCGCTATTGCCACTTCATGTGTCCATTCCTCTAAAACAAAAGCAGTGGTTTCTATCACCACTGCTCTCGTTATACCACTTGAATTAGCACTCGTCAAGCGAGAGTGCTAATATTTTTCTACAGTGCCAAAAAGCATCCTCGACGGCAAATTTATTTGACGGAGAGGATGCTTTAATGGCACGCCCCACAAAGCGAACGCGATGGCGCCGAAGGCGACAGTAAAGCGTGAGCTATGCGGGCGCCTTGCGGGAGTTGCGAAGCAACGAAGCAAGGCGGTAGTAAAAATATTATATCTTCGTCACCCGGATCATATTGATACCGCTGCCCAGCGGCGAGCCGCAGGCAAAGACGACGACATCATCCTTCTCGAGCAGTTCCTTCTGCCTGCAGACGTCGGAGACGTAGTCAATCAGGTACATAAGATCGGACTTTTCTTCAACAAGCACCGGCGTGACACCCCAGGACAGGGCCAACTTCTGGTACTCTTTCGCATCCACCGTGCAGGCAATGACCTCGCAGAAGGGGCGAAAGCGGGAAATCATGCGGGCAGACCGTCCCGACCGCGTGACAGCGACGATGGCCCGGGCGTCGAGGTCGACAGCGGCCTGCACCGTCGCATGGCTTACGGCATCCGTAATCGTCGGCTTTACCATGCGTCCATTCTCAGTAAAGCGCTTCCGATAGTCGATATCCGCTTCCGTCGCAACGGCAATCTTTGCCATCGCCTGTACGGCTTCCACAGGGTACTTGCCGGCAGCGGTTTCCCCGGAAAGCATGATGGCAGATGTCCCGTCGTAGATTGCGTTTGCGACGTCCGTGGCCTCCGCCCGTGTCGGCCGGGGATTGACCTGCATGGAATCAAGCATCTGAGTCGCCGTAACGACGACCTTTCCGGCCTCGTAGACCTTTTTGATAATCATCTTCTGGATGGCGGGAACGGCTTCAAAGGGAATCTCGACACCCATGTCGCCGCGGGCCACCATGATGCCTTCAGAGGCTTCGATGATCTCGTCGATATTCCGGACACCCTCGCGGTTTTCGATCTTTGCGATGATATTGATATTCGAGCCCCCGTTCTCGTCGAGAAGGTTCCTTAGGATCTTGATATCATCTGCGCAGCGGACGAAGGAAGCCGCGATGAAGTCGACATTATTTTCAATGCCGAAGAGAATATCCGACTTGTCGTTTTCGCTCATGAAGGGAAGCGACACGTGCTCGTCCGGGACATTCACGCCCTTGCGGTCTGAAACGGGACCGCCGTTGTCGACGCGGCAGACGATGTCCGTACCCTTGATCTCGCTGACGGTAAGTTCAATGAGGCCGTCGTCGATGAGAATCCGGTCGCCGGGCTTCATGTCCTTGTAGAGTCCCTTGAAGGAAACGGACGCCTGCGTGGCATCGCCCTCAATATCCTCGGTCTTCAGGGTGAAGGTGTCGCCGGAATTCAAATATACCTTCTTTTCCTTGAAAGTTCCGAGGCGGATCTCCGGTCCCTTCGTATCAAGGAGAATCGCAACGGGCTTATCGAGCTCGGCGCGAAGCTTTTTGATGAGATCAATTCTGGCCTTGTGCTCCTCGTGTGTCCCGTGGGAGAAGTTCTCCCGTGCCACGTCCATGCCGCTCTCCATGAGACGCCGCAGTACCTCCGGCTTTTCCGACGCCGGTCCGATCGTGCAGATGATCTTTGTCTTTCGCAAAGCACTTCCTCTTTCTTCTATATATGAATAATATTTTTGCTAAACATCGCTATTATATTCCATCTCCCCTCACTCCGGCAACGCAGGGGCAGGTAAAATTTTCAATACAAAAAGCCCGCCATCCAATCGGACAGCGGGTTTAATAAGTTTGTCTGTCAACGTCATTTTTTCAGTTTCCTGAAATGTGCGCTGATCAAGGCTTTCGCGTCAAGAAATTGTACCCGATTGTACTGATTTAACAGGCAAACGAAGGGGCAGCTCACGCCGCCTTCTTCGCTGCGGCGTTTTCGCTCTTTGCGGCGTGCTGCTTATAAAGCGTCACAATCGTCATGACGGCAAGGTCAATAGCAAGGGCAACGAGGAAGACCGCAATCAGGGCCTGGGCCAGGGCCCAGCCGTCGAAGCCGGCCATCAGAACCTGTACGCGGGCGATGATCGTCTGTACGAGGGACGTGCACGTAACGACGAGCATGAACATCATCGGGAAGTAGAACATCTTGTTGTTCTTGCCGACGGAGCCAAGCCATGCGCAGACAGCCAGGAGACCTACAGCTGCAAGCAGCTGGTTGGCAGCGCCGAAGAGCGGCCAGATCTTCGTGTAGCCTGTCATGCCGAGCGTGATACCTGCCACTACGGTAAGGACCGTTGCAAACCAGGGATTTACGAGGATGGCGCGGGCGCCCTTTACGTCCTTCACATCCTCGCCTTCCTTGAGCCAGAACTCCTGGAACATGTAGCGGGCAAGGCGGGCGCACGTATCAAGAGATGTCAGGCAGAAGACGGAGATCGCCAGGATCAGCATCTGGTACATAACGCTCTGGACTTTTTCATTTGTAAAGGAGCCGAGCATGGTGGAAACGCCGGTAGCAAATACCTGGGTAGGCGCTGCGAACTTGCCGCCTTCCGCATCCTTCCAGACATAGCCGATGGCGCAGAGGGAAACGACGGCAAGGACGGACTCGATGAGCATGGAGCCGTAGGCTACGGGCCGTGCGTGCTTTTCATTGTCGAGCTGCTTAGAGGTCGTTCCGGAGGAAACGAGCGAATGGAAGCCGGAAACCGCGCCGCAGGCGATCGTTACGAAGAGGGCAGGGAACAAGGTGCCCTTTGCAAAGAGGCCGTTGTCTACATTTGCTGTCCATCCGGTGAAGGCAGGCATTGCTACGCTTGCGCCGCCCTTGACTGCAGAACCGATGACGCCGACAACCGATGCGGCGATCATGAAGTAGAGCAGGAAGGAGCTCAGGTAGTCACGCGGCTGCAGGAGCATCCACACAGGAAGAACGGCGGCAACTACGATGTATGCGCCGACTACCCACATCCAGGTGTTGTAGGTAAGGGCTACAGGATGCCAGTTGAGTCCGAGGGCGATGATGCCGACGATGCCGGCAACGCCGAGTACTGATGCGGGGAGCACCTTCAAATGCAGGCGGTAAATGAGCTGGCCGACAACGATAGCCAGGGCAATGAAGAGGATGGAAATCATCGCTGTAGACAGGTTGGCGGAAAGCGTGGGCTCAGCGACTGCGCTGCCGTCCATCTTTGTCGTACCGAATGTCGATGCGACGATGGAACCAAAGGCTGCGATGACGAGGATCAGCGTCAGGTAGGCAAATACGAGGAAGAGGCGCTTTGCCTTCTGCCCCATCGTATCCGCGATGATCTCGCCGATGGAGTGTCCCTTGTTCCGGAGGGAAGCAAACAGGGCGCCGAAGTCATGGACGCCGCCCATGAAGATGCCGCCCAGGAGAACCCAGAGAAGGACAGGCACCCAGCCGAAAACAGCCGCCTGAATGGGGCCGTTGATGGGGCCTGCGCCGGCAATCGATGAGAAGTGGTGGCCCATCAGGACGGGCGTCTTTGTGGGCACGTAATCGACGTCATCTTCCATTTCCTCAGCGGGCGTCTTCCGCTTTTCATCAACGCCCCACTGCTTGGCCAGCCAGCCGCCGTAAAAGATGTATCCGGCGACCAGGCAGGCGATACTGATCAGTAATACTGCTACTGTGTTCATTTCTTCTCTCCTTTGTCCTCTTTCTTCCGGCAGGCTTCATAGATGTCCGAAAATATATGAGAATACTCTTTTCCTGCCCTGCTGTATGTGACGCTTCCATTGGAAAGGTCTACAAGGTAGAGGTGGGTTTCCATCCGGCCGCGAAACGTAAAGAGATAATTTTTCGTGTAGGAAAATCTCTGTACGGCATCACGCGCCTCCTGCGAGAAGCCCTTTCCGGAAAGAACGACAATCGTGAGATACGTCATCATGTGGTTTTCCGGCGGATACTTCTCTCCGCCCCGCACGAGGTCCGGTTCAAGCGTCCCGTCGATGAGCTTTACAAGATCTGTGATGTCCGCCGGAGAAAAATCTTCCGCCCGGAAGACGAGCAGGTGCTCAAACGTCTGAACCTCCCAGAGCTTGGCCTTTTTTACCAGTACGTACTTTTCGCCGGTCGAAGCGAACCGTCCGTAGAGGTCGAACCGTTTCCCTCCTGCTAAAAGTCCGTCCGTGAGATCGAAGGAACTGCTGTAGGCTTTCTTCAGCGCTGACAAATAAAGCCCTGCATCCATCCGCTCACCGTCCGTTTCTCACCCCATACAGCACCGCTTCAGGATTATGAATAATCATTTTTCGATGTCTCCCGAAAACGAAAGGCATCCTGCCCGCCGCCGGGTGTGAATGCCTTCATCGCCCGCCCTTGGGTTTATAAATTATTTATAATTCCTGAAGTCACGGTAGAAATTAGCACGAAACGGAAACCCGTTCAATACATAGAAGGGCAAAAATAAGTACAAAAAAATACAATCGTGGCAAAAGCCTTGCTACGACTGTATTTCAGAATTCACGCAACTTTGCTCACCGCGTGTTTTCGGGAGATGAGCATTTTTTCAACCTATGGGGCCTTTTGCCTCACGGCATCGAAATGTCCGGAAAATCGCGCAATCAAAAAAGCAGCGGGCGGACTGTTCCGCCTGCTGCCTGAAATACTCAAGCTTTCCCGTGCTTCTTCGCAGCTCCAACGAAGCCCGCAAAGAGGGGATGCGGCCGGTTGGGCCGGGACTTGAGCTCCGGATGCGCCTGTGTTGCAATGAAGAAGGGATGGTCGGGAATTTCCACCATCTCCACAATGTGGCCGTCCGGAGACGTACCGCAGATGGACATTCCGGCCTTCTCGAGGTCCTCCCGGTATTCATTGTTCACCTCATACCGGTGGCGGTGGCGTTCACTGATGTCCGTCGTCCCGTAGAGATCCTCCGCCAGGCTGCCGTCCTTTAATTTGCAGGGGTATGCGCCCAGCCGGAGCGTACCGCCGAGGTCATCCTCGTCGCTGTGGTCCGGCAGGAAGGCAATGACAGGATGCGTCGTCTTCGCATTGAACTCAATGGAATTCGCATCCGCGTAGCCGACCGCATTCCTGGCAAACTCGATGATGGCAAGCTGCATACCCAGGCAGAGACCGAGGTAGGGAACTCCTTTCGTGCGGGCATAATTGATAGCGCAGATCATACCGGGAATGCCGCGGTCACCGAAGCCGCCGGGCACCAGAATGCCATCCACGTCGGAAAGAACGCTCTCGACATTATTTTCATCAACCGTTTCAGAATCGACCCACTTGATGTCGACGCCGGTCCTGTTCTTGATGCCGCCGTGCTTTAAGGCCTCAACGACAGAAATGTAGGCGTCATGCAGCTGGGTATACTTGCCGACGATGGCAATCTTCACGGAAGAGTCCAGGGAATAGAGGGTATCCACCATATCCTTCCAGTCCGTCAGATCCGGCTCCGGGCAGGGCAGATCCAGGCACTGGCAGGCAACCTCCGCCAGGTGCTCATGCTCCATGGCAAGGGGTGCCTCGTAGATGCTCTTGAGGTTCAGATTTTTCAAAACATGGGAAGCGGGGACATTGCAGAAAAGGGCGATCTTTTCCTTCAGTTCATCGTCAAAGTCCACCTCAGACCGGCAGACAATGACGTCAGGCCAGAGACCCATTCCCTGCATGGTCTTCACTGCCATCTGCGTCGGCTTCGTTTTGATCTCTTCCGATGCATGCAGGTAGGGAAGGAGGGAAACGAGGAGGAGCATGGAGTTCTTCGGTCCCACCTCGTGCTGGAACTGGCGGATGGCCTCGAGGAAGGGCTGGGACTCGATATCGCCGACCGTACCGCCGACCTCGATGATGGCGATATGGGTGTCATTGTCCGTATTGTTCCGATAGAAGCGGCTCTTGATCTCATTCGTCACATGGGGAATGACCTGGACCGTATGGCCGCCGAAGTCGCCCCGGCGTTCCTTCTCCAGGATGGACCAGTAGACCTTGCCGGAGGTGACATTGGAGTTCTTGTCCAGGCTCTCGTCGATAAAACGCTCATAGTGGCCGAGATCCAGATCCGTCTCCGTCCCGTCGTCCGTGACAAAAACCTCTCCGTGCTGGATGGGGTTCATCGTACCCGGGTCGATATTCAGATAGGGATCGAATTTCTGCATCGTCACCTTGTAGCCGCGTGCCTTGAGGAGCCGGCCGAGTGAAGCTGCGGTAATACCCTTGCCGAGGCCGGAAACGACGCCGCCCGTTACAAATACATACTTGACGCTCATACGAAAAGCCTTTCTTTGCCTGCCGAAACACCAAAAGACATAGGCATACGCTCTCGTACACCTATGTCTCACAATAACAAACAATTAGCAGTATTCTATCATATCAAGCGACCGCTTCGCAACCGCATCCGCGCATTTATTCCGCATGATAGAGTATAGTCCGGGCGACCTCCGTCACCGGCACTCTCAGATCCATGCTGCGCTTCTGCAGGAAGCGATGGGCTTCCGCTTCTGTCATGCCTCGCTCTTCAGTCAGATATTCCTTTGCCTCATTGACGATGGCCCTGTCTGCATCCGGTTTTTTCTTCTTCGGCCGGAGGGCTTCGTCCATCCGCTTTTCGTCCAGCTGGGACAGAATCCTCACGGAACCGATCAGCTCGGAACTCTTGACCGGAAGCAGGAGCTTGAATATCTCTTCGCTATCCATCTGCGCAAGTACGGCAGGATGTCCGACGACCAGAAAATATGCCTCTTCTCCCAGCCGTTCGCAAAGTGCATCCGCAGAGATGTCGAGGAGCCTGGGGGAACAGACGACGACGCCTCCTCCCATGTCCTTGATGGCCCGCGTCGCCTCAGCTCCTGACCGGACCTGGGCGCGCACCTTCATGCCGCTTTTTGCAATGATGTCAGCTACGGAGCTGCGGGTCGCGTCGTCAAGTATGGCGATAACGATTCGCTCCATAACACCACCTCATTATTATTAATATGTGATCATATATCTACGGCGTTCCCACTCGCTGATGCTGGTGCGGTACTCGTCCCACTCCTTGTACTTGCCGGCAAGGTACTGGCGGTATACATGCTCCCCGAGAACTTCACGGATCAGGGGATCCTTCTTCATTTCCTTCAGAGCCTCGTGGAGGGAACCGGGCAGGGACTCGATGCCGTGAGCCTCGCGCTCTTCCTCTGTCATTGCAAAGATATTCGAGGTCTCCTCGGCAGGGATTTCCATCTGCTTCTCAATGCCATCCAGGCCGGCCGCCAGGCAGAGGGCAAATTCCAGGTAAGGATTCGTCGAAGGATCCGGGCAGCGAAGCTCTACGCGGGTGGAAGCGCCTCTCGCTGCAGGAATACGGATCAGGGCTGAGCGGTTGCTTGTCGACCATGCCATATAGCAGGGAGCCTCATAGCCGGGAACCAGACGCTTATACGAGTTCACGGTCGGATTCGTGACAGCCGCCATGGACTTCATATGGTGCAGGATGCCGGCGATGAACTGGTAGGCTTCCTTCGAAAGCTGGCGCTCATCCGTGGGATCAAAGAAGATATTCTTCCCGTCCTTGAAGAGGGACATGTTCGTGTGCATGCCTGAACCGTTGACGCCTTCCAAAGGCTTCGGCATGAAGGTTGCATGCAGGCCATTCCGCTGGGCCGTCGTCTTGACGGTCAGCTTGAAGGTCATGATATTGTCAGCGGTCTTAAGCGCATCGCCATACTTGAAGTCGATCTCGTGCTGGCCCTTTGCCACCTCATGGTGGGAGGCTTCGATTTCAAAGCCCATCTTCTCGAGAAGGAGGGAAATCTCCCGCCGGGTGTCGGAGCCGCGGTCGAGGGGAGCCAGGTCGAAGTAGCCGGCCTCGTCGCTCGTCGTCGTCGTGGGCTCGCCATTCTCGTCCGTGGAGAAGAGGAAGAACTCAAGCTCCGGTCCGACATTGAATGTATACCCTTTTTCTGCCGCCTTTGCAAGCTCGGTCTTAAGGACATTTCTGGGATCGCCGGCGAAAGGCGTTCCGTCCGGATTGTAGACATCGCAGATGAAACGGGCAACCTTCCCCTTCTGGGGGCGCCAGGGGAAAATCTGGAAAGAATCGAGATCAGGGCGCAGGTACTGGTCGGACTCGTAGATGCGGGCAAAGCCCTCGATGGAAGAGCCGTCGATCATGATCTGATTGTCCATGGCTTTCTCCAGCTGGGACCGGGTGATGGCCACATTCTTCAGCTGGCCGAAGATGTCGGTGAACTGCATACGGATGAAGGCAATGTCCTCTTCCTCCGCAATCTTTCTGATTTCTTCCTTTGTCATTATACTTTCTCCTTTTCTAACGCTCCGCCCGAGTGGGGCGTTTTATATTATCCATAAAACTCACTCGCCCGATGCTCCGTAGTTCGACAGCACCCGTGCGGAAGGATCGTTGACCTCTGCAAGGCCGGGCCAGGTCTTGTTCGGCATCCAGAAGTCGGGGATCATCTCCGCCTGGCCGGGATAGTTCTCTTCGAAGATTTCCCGGTAGAGGAGGCTCTCCTTCGTGAAGGGCGGCCGGTAGGTGTATTTCGCCGCCTTTGCGGCAAACTCGCTGTCCGTGTACTTCGATTCCGCGTATTCCTTGATCTCGTCCACCATGGAGTGGCCGACAGCATCGGAGAAGGCGGCCTTCTCTCGGAAGAGGATCTCCTGCGGCAGGAAGCCGGCCCGGTCAAAGGCGTGACGGAGGAGGTACTTGCCCTTGCCGTAGGTGTTGACCTTGACGGCCGGATCCAAAGACATGACATAGTCTGCAAAAGCGAGATCCCCAAACGGCACGCGGGCCTCGAGGGAGTTGACGGAAATGCAGCGGTCCGCGCGCAGCACATCATAATAATGCAGTTCGCGAACCCTCTTCTGAGCTTCCTTCTGGAAGTCAGCGGGCGTCGGGGCAAAGTCCGTGTACTTGTAGCCGAAGAGCTCGTCCGAAACCTCGCCGGTCAGAAGGACGCGGATATCCGTATTCTCGTGAATATACTTGCAGAGGAGGTACATGCCGACGGAAGCGCGGATTGTCGTGATGTCCCAGGTGCCGAGCGCCTTGATGAGCTCCGGCAGGACGCCGATGACCTGGTCTCTGGTCATGATGACTTCCGTATGGTCCGTCCCTAAGTATTCCGCGGTTTCCCGGGCGTATTTCAAATCGATGGGGCGCACATCCATGCCGACAGCGAAGGTCCGGAGAGGCTTGTCCGAGAGCCGCTGGGCGATGGAGCAGACGAGGGAGGAATCGAGGCCGCCCGAAAGCAGGTAGCCGACGGGCATATCGGAATCAAGGCGCTTTGAAACCGCCTTTACGAGCAGACGGCGGATCTTGTCACCCGCTTCGTCAACGTCGTCCTGAAGAATCCTTGTAACTGCACCGGGATCATAATACTGGGTGAAGGTACCTTCTTTGCCATCCTTACCCGAAACATAATAATATCCGGGAGGGAAGGGAGTGATGGCTCCTGCTGCCACTTCCACGAGATTCTTGGGCTCCGACGCAAAAACCATGGATCCGTCCGCCTGCTTGCAGTAGAAAAGGGGCCGGATGCCGATAGGATCACGGGCTGCAATGAAGCGGTCCTCTTTTCCGTCATAGATGACGCAGGCAAACTCTGCATCGAGGAGGCCGAACATCTTCACGCCGAATTCCCGATAGAGGGGAAGCAGGACTTCGCAGTCCGACGTCGAATTGAAGGAATAGCCGCGGGTTACGAGCTCTGCCCGGATGGGACGGAAGCCGTAGATCTCGCCGTTGCAGACGACCTTGTCATCACCCAGGGAAAAGGGCTGCATGCCTGCCTCGCTGACACCCATAATGGTCAGGCGCTGGAAGGCGATATTGCCGGCCCCGGTCGTCTCAATGCGTTCCCCGTCCGGTCCCCGCGTCCGTGTCTTTTCGAGGCATTTTTTCAGAACCTCGTCGGGGATTCTGTGCTCACTCGCAAATACCGTACACATAGATTACTTCCTCTCCGTCAGAATTTTTATAACTATACACTCCGTATTCCGGTCTTTCCGCGCTCTCCGGCAAGGTGCATGCCCGTGAAGAAACCTTTTTACAGGGCAGTATATCCCATCAGGTACTCGTCGATAGCCCTTGCGCAGCCACGCCCCTCCGCAATGGCCCAGACGACCAGGGACTGGCCCCGGTGCATGTCGCCGGCCGTAAAGACCTTCTCGGCAGAAGTATTGTAGGCACCTGCCTCCGTCTGTACACGGTTTCTCTTGTCAAGGCCAACACCGAAGGCCTCCGCAGTATATTCCTCTGCTCCGAGAAAACCGGCGGCCGTCAGCAGGAGATCGCAGGGCAGAACCTTTTCGGATCCCTTCACAAAGACAAGTTTACCATTTTCAAATTTGACTTTCACCGTCGTGATGGAATTGATATGGCCGTCTTCATCGGTGCCGACTTCCTTCACGGTTGTCTCATAAACTCTCGGATCCGCCCCGAAAACTTCAATGGCTTCTTCATGGCCATAATCCGTCTTTTTGACCTTTGGCCACTCGGGCCAGGGATTAGTGGGAAGCCTTTTTTCCGGCGGCTCCGGCATCATCTCAAGGCAGGTAACGCTCTTCGCCCCCTGGCGGATGGCTGTCCCCAGGCAGTCGTTTCCGGTATCGCCGCCGCCGACAATGACGACGTTCTTTCCGGCAGCGCTGATGAAGGAAGGCTCGCCCTTCCCCTTGCCGTTTGCAAAAGCCTTGATATAGTCGCCGCCCTTTTCAATGACGGCCTTCGTATTTGAGGAGAGATAATCGACAGCGAAATAGACGCCTTCTGCCTTCTCAATGCCCTTCGCATCAAGGGGGCGCGCCTTCTTTGCCCCGCAGCAGAGGGCAACGGCGTCGTACTCCTTCAAAAGATCATCAACGTTTACAGCCTTAGCTGCTGCATCCCGTTCAGGAATCACTTCGCCCTTTTTCTTCCGCGCCGGTCTGCCCACATCGCAGGAAGTTCTGAACTCGACGCCCTCCTCTTCCATCAGCTTCACCCGGCGGTCGACAATTTCCTTCGCCAGTTTCTGATTGGGAATGCCGTACATGAGAAGGCCGCCGATGCGGTCGCTCTTTTCAAAGACAGTCACATTGTGGCCGCGGCGGTTCAGGGTATCAGCGACGGCCAGGCCGGCAGGGCCGGATCCGATGACCGCAATCTTCTTTCCGCTGCGAACGGCAGGAATCCGGGGCTTGACCCAGCCTTCCGAAAAGCCCTTCTCTATGAGGAAGAGCTCATTATTATGAGTCGTGACGGGATCTCCATCCATGCCGCAGATGCAGGCCTTTTCACAGAGAGCAGGGCAGACACGCCCCGTAAACTCCGGGAAGTTTGAGGTCTTCATCAGCCGCTCGAGGCCGTTTTCATAGTCACCCCGCCAGATCGCGTCATTCCACTCGGGAATATTATTATGAAGAGGACATCCCGTAAACATGCCACTGAGCTGGATGCAGGACTGGCACATGGGGACGCCGCAGTTCATGCAGCGACCGCCCTGCTCCTTCCGATCCTCCTCTGAGAGGTACGTGTGAAACTCATTGAAGTTTTTGATCCGTTCGGATACCGGGATATCCCCGTCATTCTTTCTACTGTAATCCAGAAAGCCTGTTGCTTTTCCCATGACACTTACCCCGCTATTTCCCTGAACGCTTCTTCTTCCGCTTCGGACCGTGTGAAGCCCTTTTCCTCATACCGGCTGATGACAGAGAGGATCTTCCGGTAATCATTCGGCATGATCTTCTTGAAGGACGGAAGGTAGGTGTCGAAATCGGAAAGGACCTTCCGTCCGACTTCGGAGCCGGTCTCCTTGACGAATTCCTCTATGATCTCCTTGAGCTCGGCCATGTCCGCTTTTTCCGTCAGAGGCTCCATCGTGACCATATCCATGTTCATCTTTTCATAGAGGGTATGGTCCGGATCGAGGACGTATGCCATACCGCCGCTCATGCCGGCTGCGAAGTTCCTGCCGACGGGACCCAGGATGACAGCCCGCCCGCCGGTCATGTATTCGAGGCCGTGGTCGCCGCAGCCCGTGGAAACGGCGGTTGCCCCGGAGTTTCTCACACAGAAGCGCTCACCGGCGACACCGTTGATGAAGAGCTTGCCGGATGTCGCTCCGTAGAGGGCTACATTCCCGATGATAATATTTTTCGCCGGGTCAAAGGACACACCCTTGGGAGGAACGATCACGATCTTGCCTCCCGAAAGCCCCTTGCCCACGCCGTCGTTGGCATCCCCGGTCAGGCGGATGGTGACGCCTTTCGGCAGGAAACCGCCGAGGGACTGGCCGGCACCGCCTGTCGCTTCAATTGTATACGTGTCATCAGGGAGCGTATTCTTAAACTTCCTGGTGACCTCGGATCCGAAGAGGGAGCCTAAGGCCCGGTCGGGAGAATAGACATTGACCTTTACCGTATGGGGCTTTCCGTCCAGCTTCATAGCCGGAAGAATCTCTGACCTGTCAATGGTCCTGTCCAGATGGAAATCGTAGATCTTCTCCGGTTCGAAGTGGCGGGGGCCGTCTACGGCAGCAGGTTTCAGGATATTCGAAAGATCCACGGTTTCCGCCAGCGGGGTGATCTGGTGCTCGTTCATCGCCAGGCACTCACTGTGACCGACCATCTCATCTATCGTCTTAAATCCCAGGGATGCCATGATTTCCCGGAGCTGCCGCGCCGTGAAGAGCATGAAGTTCATGACGTCTTCCGGCCGGCCGCGGAAGCGCTTCCGCAGGCACTCGTTCTGGGTGGCAATGCCGACAGGGCAGGTATCCTTGGAGCATACCCGCATCATCATGCAGCCCATGGAAACGAGAACCGCTGTGGCAAAACCGAATTCCTCGGCGCCAAGCAGGCAGGCAATCGCCACATCCTTGCCGGAGACCAGCTTGCCGTCCGTTTCCAGGATGACCCGGTCACGAAGATTATTCTCCTTCAGGGCTCTGTTTGCCTCTGCAAGGCCGAGTTCCCAGGGAAGGCCGGTATTGTGAATAGAAGTAATAGGCGCTGCGCCTGTGCCTCCGTCGTAGCCGGAAATCAGGATGACCTGGGCGCCTGCCTTTGCAACGCCGCAGGCAATGGTGCCGACACCGTGCTCACTCACAAGCTTGACGGAAATGCGGGCGTCGGGGTTGGCGTTCTTCAGGTCATAGATCAGCTCCGCTAAGTCCTCGATGGAGTAAATGTCGTGGTGAGGCGGGGGCGAGATCAGGGCAACGCCGGGCGTCGAGTAGCGGATCTTTGCGACAATGGGATAGACCTTCTTGCCGGGCAGGTTTCCGCCCTCGCCAGGCTTGGCTCCCTGGGCCACCTTGATCTGAATTTCCGTGCCGGAATTCAGGTATTCCGATGTCACGCCGAAGCGGGCAGATGCCACCTGCTTTACCGCAGAGTTGGCTTCCGTACCGTAGCGGGCCGGATCCTCGCCGCCCTCACCGGTATTGGACTTTGCGCCCAGGCGGTTCATGGCGATGGCCATGGTCTCATGGGCTTCACGGGAAAGAGAGCCGAAGGACATGGCTCCTGTCTGGAAGCGTCTCACGATCTCCTCTTCCGGCTCTACCTCGGAAAGAGGAATGGGCTTGTTAACTGCCTTGAACCGAAGAAGACCGCGGAGGGTATGCGGCGTCTCATTGTCCATCATGTTCGCATACTTCTTGTACTCCTCGTAATCATTATTCTTCACGGCCCGCTGCAGGGAAATAATCGTGTAGGGATTGAAGAGGTGGTCTTCGCGTTTGTCCCCGGAGAACTGCCGGTGGTAGCCGGGCGAATCCAGGGAGGTATCGAGGGTAAGTCCGAGGGGATCGTAGGCTGCCATATGGCGGACATTGACTCCCTCCGCAATTTCATCAAGGCCGATGCCTCCTACACGGGAAACCGTTCCCGTGAAGTACTCGTCCGTGACCTCCTTCGAAAGGCCGACCGCTTCAAAGATACGCGCAGACTGGTAGGACTGCAGGGTGGAAATACCCATCTTTGCAGCCACCTTTACGATGCCCTTGAGAAGCGCCTGGTTGTAGTCGTCGATAGCCGTATGGTAGTCCTTGTCGAGTGTCCCTTCCTTGATCATCTCGGCAATGCACTCATGAGCGAGGTAAGGATAGACCGCCCGGGCACCGAAGGACAGAAGGGCCGCCGTCTGATGGACGTCCCGGGGCTCAGCTGACTCTATGATGAGTGAAACCGCAGTTCTCTTCTTCGTCCGGACGAGATGCTGCTCGACAGCTGATACGGCAAGCAGGGACGGAATCGGTACATGGTTTTCGTCCACACCGCGGTCAGACAGGATGATAATATTCGACCCCTTGGCAGCTGCCCGGTCGACGCGCAGCATCAGCTGGTCGAGGGCCCGCTTGAGAGAAGTATTCCGGTAATAGAGAATCGGGATGACCTTGGAACGGAGCCCCGGTTCATCGAGGGTTTCGATCTTCAGCATGTCCGTGCCGGTAAGGATGGGGTTGTTCACCTCGAGAACGCGGCAGTTCTCACCCGCCTCTTCGAGGAGGTTTCCGTCGGAACCGATGTAGATGGTCGTATCCGTGACAATTTTTTCCCGCAGGGAGTCGATGGGCGGGTTCGTGACCTGGGCGAACATCTGCTTGAAATAGGAAAAGAGAAGCTCGTGCCGCTCGGACAGGACAGCCAGGGGAACGTCGTGTCCCATGGAAGCCGTGGGCTCAACCGCATTTTCCGCCATAGGAAGAATGGAGTCGTGGACATTCTCGTACGTATAGCCAAAGACCTTGCAAAGGCGCTGAATCTCTTCCTTGCTGTCCTCATGAAGCTTCTTGTTCGGCGTGGGCACGTCGGCAAGGTGCTTCAAATTCGTCGCCAGCCATTCGCCGTAGGGGGATTTCTCAGAATAATATTTCTTGCACTCGCTGTCCGAAATCAGGCGCCCCTTCTTTGTATCGACAAGGAGGATGCGGCCGGGCGTCAGGCGGGACTTCGTCACGATGTGCTCGGGAGCTATGTCAAGAACGCCGACCTCCGAGGAAAGAATCAGGCGGTTATCATCCGTGATGTAATAGCGGGAAGGACGGAGGCCGTTCCGGTCAAGGGTTGCCCCGAAGATATCCCCGTCGGAAAAGAGGACGGCAGCCGGCCCGTCCCAAGGCTCCATCATCGTTGCATAGTAGTGGTAGAAGTCCTTCTTTTCCCGGGACATATATTCGTCGTTTTTCCAGGGTTCCGGAATCAGCGTCATGATGGCAAGAGCCGGATCCATCCCGTTCATGCAGAAAAACTCGAAGGTGTTGTCCAGCATGGCGGAATCAGAGCCGACGCGGCCGATGACCGGGAAGATCTTGTCGGCATTCTCATCGATGTAGGGGCCGGCCATGGTTTCCTCACGGGCCAGCATACGGTCGATATTGCCCTTGATCGTATTGATTTCCCCGTTGTGGCAGATGAAGCGATAAGGATGAGCCCTCTCCCAGGAAGGTGTCGTATTCGTGGAGAAACGGCTATGTACAAGGGCGATGGCAGACTTCATGTCGGGTGACTGCAGGTCGTCATAGAAGGCGCGCAGCTGCTTCACAAGGAACATGCCCTTGTAGACAATGGTCCTTGAGGAGAAGGAGCAGATATAGGTATCCTCTGCCGACTGCTCGAACTCGCGGCGGGTGGCATAGAGCTTCTTGTCGAAGGGAAGCCCCGTCGGCACATCAGAAGGCCGCCTGATGAAGCACTGATAGATGGCCGGCATCGAATTCCGGGCCAGGTCGCCGAGGATTTCCGGATGAACAGGAACCTGCCGGTAGCCCAGGAAGTCCATCCCGTTCTTTTCGGTGATGACCTGCAGCATGCGCATGGAGAAGGTCCGCTTTTTCTCGTCCGTCGGGAAGAAGAGCATGCCGATGCCGTAGTCGCCTTCACCGCCGATTTCAATGCCGGCTTCTTTTGCCGCCTTTTCAAAAAAGCTGTGGCTGATCTGAGTCAGAATGCCAACGCCGTCTCCGACCTTGCCGGAGGCATCCTTGCCGGCCCGATGCTCGAGGCGCTCCACGATGGAAAGGGCGTCGTCGATTGTCCGGGCTTCCTTCTTCCCGTCGATATTGACGACGGCGCCGATGCCGCAGGAATCCTGACCGTCATCCAGCTCACTATACAGTCTTCGTCTTTCCTCTTCCTTCATCCGTCTTTCTCCTGACTTAAACGCTGCCGACTTCCTCCCCTGCTTTTGATGAATCATGAATAATAAAATGCTGTCCTGCAGCAGGTGAAAAAGAAAAGCGTCCACAAGTAAGCATCGACTCCATTGCCGATGCCTCCTGAGACGCCTTTGTCATTTCGTTTCTAAAATTATTATTTGTAAATAATTTATAAATTTTAAGGAATTCTAATTCTTTTCCCGCCCTCTTGTCAAGGCAATAGGGCAAATAAGAAGCCCGCTTGAGTGAAGTTTCACGCAAGCGGGCTTTTGTTCAAAAATTATTCAATATCTGTTTTCCGAAATCCGCCAGCCGGTTCCCTTCCAATGGCCGATCGACTTCTCCGGAAACAGACGGTGAAGAACGGATGCGTCCGGTCAGGAAAACAAACCGTTCTATATTATTCTACGTCAGCAAGGGCCGCTACATTTTCCTCGCCTGTACGTACCTTTACGACGCGGGTTACGTTGTAGACGAAAATCTTGCCGTCGCCGATGTGACCGGTGTAAAGAGCCTTCTTGGCTGTCTCAATGACATCGTCCACAGGGATCTTTGAAACGACAACCTCAGCCTTGACCTTGGGCAGCAGCGTAGAATCAACAGGAACACCACGGTACTTCTCGGAGGTACCCTTCTGGATGCCGCAGCCCATGACCTGCGTCATCGTCATGCCGGTAACGCCGAGGTCGTTCAGGGCTTTCTTCAGGGTATCAAACTTGGACAGGCGGCAGATGATGGTTACCTTGTGCATGCCGGTGTCATAAACAGTGCCGGTAGCCGCATCATTCCGTACGACCTTGACTGCCGTATCGACCTGCTTTGCGGAAGCCTTTGTGATGTCGTCCTCGCCGAGATCCGTGTTCTCATTGACATCCATATAGGTCTCTGTCGCATCGGAGATAGCGAAGCCTGAGTAAGCGGATACAAGGCCGTGCTCATGGATATCAAGACCGTCAATTTCGATTTCAGGGGAAACCCTGAGGCCGACAGCCTTGTCGATGATCTTGAAGATGATGAACATGATAATGAGGACGTAAGCAATGACGGATGCAAAGCCCAGGCACTGGATGCCGAGCTGCTTCAGGCCGCCGCCGTAGAAGAGGCCGACACCGACGCCGTCTTCACCGGTGGAGAAGAGGCCGACTGCAATCGTACCCCAGATACCGTTTACCATATGGACAGAAACGGCACCGACGGGATCGTCGATCTTTGCCACATTGTCGAAGAACTCTACAGACAAGACAACGAGGATACCTGCAACAAGGCCGATGAAGAAGGCGCCGACAGGAGATACGCAGTCGCATGGAGCCGTGATAGCTACAAGGCCGGCCAGTGTTGCATTGAATGTCATGGAAACATCAGGCTTGCCGTAACGGAACCAGGTGAAGATCATGGTCGCAACGGTAGCGACTGCTGCTGCCAGGTTCGTGTTGAAGCATACAAGCGCTGCGGATTCCATAGCCGCGTCCGAAGAAAGGGCAATCGTGGAGCCGCCGTTAAAGCCGAACCAGCAGAACCAGAGGATGAATACGCCGAGTGCCATGGCCGTCATATTGTGGCCGGGGATTGCATGAGCCTTGCCTTCCTTGTCGTACTTGCCGATCCGGGGTCCAAGCAGGGCTGCACCCAGGCAGGCAATGGCGCCGCCGACCATGTGAACGCAGGTGGAACCGGCGAAATCATGGAAGCCCATCTGAGCGAGCCAGCCGCCGCCCCAGATCCAATGACCGGAGATAGGATATACGAGCAGAGAAATTGCTGCAGAGTAGATGCAGTAGGCCTTAAAGTCCGTCCGCTCTGCCATGGAACCGGATACAATCGTTGCAGCCGTCGCGCAGAAAACGGTCTGGAATACGACATAGGCCATGACCGGCATGTCCAGTCCCAGGTGGGAATAGTCGCCCCGGATCAGGGGATCGAAGCCGCCGATGAAGAGGCCTTCACCGCCGAACATGATGCCGAAGCCGAAGAGCCAGTAGCAGGGCGTGCCGATACAGAAGTCCATGAGGTTTTTCATCAGGATGTTGCCGGTATTCTTGGCTCTCGTAAGTCCTGCCTCGCAGAGGGCGAAGCCCGCCTGCATGAAGAATACAAGGAAGGCCGCAATGAGGGTCCAGCCCACATCCACGGAAACAAATTGGTTTTCCATAAATCTCCTCCTTTTTGATTGAAAGCGATTGCTGTCCTGAAACTCCCTGCCGGCCTCGCGATAGCACAACAGGGAAATATTTCAGCCGGCGCCGGAGGAAAACTCCGAACACCACGTCCGGCGGAGAGAGCCGGACTACAGGGAACAGCTCGGACGCCATTGTCTTCAAGGCTATCCGCTGTGCTGAAGTGCCCTACGGGGAATTTGCATCCCGGCGGAGCAAAGAAAAAGGAAGCAAAAGCGAGTCCGGGCATGTAGCCCGAAGCGCCTTTGCTTCCTATAGTTTTGTACTTTAAACGTAGGAAGAATAATTGTCAACCAAAAAATTTATGATTTTTTTAGAAATTCATTCCCCCGTCTTTGGTCATTCTGCCTGACAAAAAGAGGAGGCTTTGTAAAAAAAGCGGCGCCGGGTCTGCACCG
>OMTX01000153.1 GCA_900314085.1 uncultured Lachnospiraceae bacterium
CCGGCCCCCGGTCGTTGCGCAAAATAAGTTTTTTCACAAACGTTTGAAAATGAATAGCTCCACTTTGCTGAATTGCCGGAGGGCACAGCCTTACAGAGTGACTTTCACTTCGTGTTCTCCGACAGGCAGGTCTGCGGGGATGATGAAAAGATCCCGCCCGGAAGGATCACCGGCAGCCCGCGCAGCGACAGCCTTTCCGTCGACCGTCATAGCCGTGGCCGTCCTGTGCCCGGCTTTCTTAACGGAAATATGGTAGGTATTTCCACGGTACTTCCGCGTGACCTTGAAGCCCCCGACTTCATCCGGAAGAACAGGATCGACGGCAAGTCCGTCGAGCGTCGGCCGGATGCCCAGAATGTACTGGGAAACGGCCGTCATGGTCCAGGCAGCGGTTCCTGTGAGCCAGGAGTTCTTCCCTTCGCCGAAGGTCGGGGCGTCGGGACCGGCCACCATCTGGCAGTAGACATAGGGTTCTGTTCGGTGGACATCGGAGATCTCCTCCAGGTATTCGGGGCAGGTTTTCTTAAAAATTTCAAAAGCCCGGTTCCCGTCCCCGACGACGGTCTCCGCAACGACAACCCAGGGATTGTTGTGGCAGAAGATACCGGCGTTTTCCTTGTATCCGGGCGGGTAGGAGGAAATCTCCCCGAGCTCGAGATGGTACTTCGTATAGGCGGGCTGCAGGAGGGCAATGCCGAATTTTGAGTCGAGCTTTTCTTTCACGCTCTTCAAGGCGTCATCCGCCTTGCCGTCAGCAACGCCGACGCCGGCCATGACGCACATGCCCTGGGGCTCGATGAAGATCTGCCCTTCCTCGCATACGTGGCTTCCTACGGGACGCGACTCTGCGTCGTAGGCCCGGACGAACCAGTGGCCGTCCCATCCCGCGTCCTCGATGGCGTCAGTCATGGCAACCGTTTCTTTCCGCACATCGGCGGCTTCATCCGCTTTTTCGATATGCTCCAGCAGATCCGCAAGCTCGTTTCCGTACTTTACATACATGCCGGCGATGAAAACGGACTCGGCAACGGGACCTTCCGAGGGACCGGAGGTCTGGAAGGACTGGCCCGGCGTATCGGAGAAGCAGTTTAAGTTCAGGCAGTCGTTCCAGTCGGCACGGCCGATGAGGGGCAGATTGTGAGGACCCTTATGTGTTTTGATGTAATTGAATGAAATCCGCAGGTGATCAAGCAGAGGCTTTGCTTTGGACATATCCGAATCAAAAGCACAGGGTTCGTCAAGGATGGAATAATCTCCGGTCTCCCGGATGTAGGCGCTTGTTCCTGCAATCAGCCACAGGGGATCGTCATTGAAGCCGCCGCCGATATCCGCATTGCCTTTCTTTGTGAGCGGCTGGTACTGGTGGTAGCAGGAGCCGTCCGGGAACTGGGTGGAGGCAATGTCGATGATTCGCTCGCGTGCCCGCTCCGGAATCAGGTGGACGAAGCCGAGAAGGTCCTGGTTCGAGTCGCGGAAGCCCATGCCGCGTCCCATGCCGGATTCGTAGTAGGAGGCGGATCTCGAAAAATTGAACGTGACCATGCACTGGTACTGGTTCCAGATATTCTCGAGTCGGTCCAGCTTTTCGTCGCCGGTTTCGACGTGGTAGATGGAAAGCAGGCTGTCCCAGTAGTTCTTCAGTTCAGCAAGGGCTGCATCGACCTGGGCATCCGTCTGATACTTTTCGAGAAGGCTGTGGGCCGGTTTTTTATTGATAATATTCGGGCCGATGAACTTCTCCGTCACAGGGTTTTCACAGTAGCCGAGGACGAAAATGAAGGATTTCGTTTCGCCGGGATTGAGTTCGATGTCGATTTCGTATGCCCCGACCGGAGCCCAACCATGGGCGACGGAATTATGGCAGGTACCTTCACGAACCGCCTGGGGCAGGGAATTGCTTTCATAGAGACCGACGAATTCGTCGCGGGCCGTATCGAAACCATTTACGGAAGCGTTGACCGAAAATACAGCGTAGTGGTTTCGCCGTTCCCGGTATTCCGTCTTGTGGTAGATGGTCGACCCCTCTATTTCAACTTCGCCGGTGGACCAGTTTCGCTGGAAGTTTTCGCCATCGTCAGCGGCATTCCACAGGCAGAACTCGACATAGGAGAAGAGCTTCAGCGACTTCTTCGCGTTTCCCTCATTCGTGAGCGAAACACGGTCGATTTCGCATGTGTCGCCCAGGGGGACGAAGGTCTCCTGAACGGCTTTGACGCCGTCCTTTTCACCGGTGATCACCGTGTAGCCGAGCCCGTGCCGGCATTCGTAGGAATCGAGAGGCGTCCGTGCCGGCTGCCAGCCGGGATTCCAGACGGTGTCCCCGTCCTTTACATAGAAGTAGATTCCGTTTGAATCGAAGGGAACATTGTTGTAGCGGTAGCGGGTAATCCGCAGGAGCTTGGCGTCCTTGTAGAAAGCGTAGCCGCCGGAAGTATTGGAAATGAGCCGGAAGAAATCTTTGTTTCCCAGATAGTTGATCCAGGGCAGGGGCGTGGTGGGCGTCGTGATGACGTATTCACGCCGGGCATCATCGAAGTGTCCGTATTGCATTTGACGTGCCTCCTTTATATGGGCAAATATACACAGCCTGCCAAAACGATTCCATATAGGCAGAAAGACGGTTTATGCCGAAAACGATTCCGAAGAAGTTTGCGACCGGACAAAAGCGAAATGTCATAAGTGCAAGCCTCACGCAGACTGTTGATTCAGGAAACGAAAGCGTTTTCGCTACTCGCCGACTTCATTATATTTGCTTTGGCAAAAAGTGCAAGAGAATTTATCGAAACGAAACTTTTATTGTGCATTTCGTATAATAATTGTGCGACGAATTTGTGAAATCGCGACAGTGACAAGGCAACGAAACGGTGTTAGTATAATGGCACGAAAACGAATTCGGGATGCTTTCGAAGAAATCCCGGGTTGCAAAACCTTGAAAATCAAGGGATTCGGGCAACGGCTTTATCGAACCAAAGGTCAGAAACCGGTGCTTTCGGAAGAAGTGGAGCTACGAAATGTTTCAGAACAATGGTACACTTACTCCGGCAGCCCTGGCAATGAACCCTTACGAAAGGGAAAGGTGATCGGATGGTTACGGTAAAGGACATAGCGGAAAAATGCGGCGTATCAACAGCGACAGTCAGTAAGGCTCTGAACGGCTACGGTGACATCAGCGAAAAGACGGCGGTGCGGATCCGGGCAGTTGCCCGGGAAATGAAGTATACGCCGAATATCGCCGCCCGCCAGCTGAAGACGAATGCTTCCCATACCATTGGCGTTCTCTTCGAGGATGAAACAAATGTAGGCCTGACGCATGAGTTTTTTGCAGCAGTGCTGAACGCAGCTAAGGCGGAGGCAGAAAGGGAGGGCTACGATATCCTCTTCATCAGCCGGAACATCGCCGGAAAGAAGGCTTCCTTTCTGGAACACGCCAGATACCGCAGCTGCGACGGTGTCCTGATCGCGAATATGGATTACAGCCGGGAAGAAGTCCGGCAGCTGATCTACAGTGAGATCCCGACCGTCACGATTGATTATACCTACAACGACCACAGCTCCGTCCTTTCCGCCAATGTGGAAGGCGAGTATGAGCTGACGAAATACATTATTTCCCAGGGACATAGAAAAATCGCCTTCATTCACGGGGAGAACACCTCCGTAACGAAGAAACGGCTGATCGGTTTCTACCGGGCTCTGACGGAGGCAGGAATCACGGTTCCTGAGCGCTACATCATAGAAGCCCGCTACCACGATCCCGAGGCAGCACGGCAGGCCGCCCAGAAGGTTCTGGGTCTGCCGGACCGGCCGACCTGCATTATCTTCTCCGATGACTATTCCTACATCGGCTGCAGGGGCGTCCTTTCCACCTACGGGCTTTCCGTTCCGGAAGACATCAGTGTCGCCGGTTACGACGGGATTGCAATGTCGAAGACCATGTATCCGCCCCTTACCACATTTGCCCAGGATATGGAGGGTATGGGGAGACGGGCCATACAGAAGCTCATAGAAATCATCGAAAAACCGAAGACCTGCCGGCCGGAGGAAATCGAAATCCCGGGACGCCTGATCCCGGGCGCTACCGTTCAGAAGATCGGGTAGCGGCCACATCACTTCAAGCCGAATCCGGCAATGCCGGTTTTAGCTGCGGGAAATCCGCATCCTTTGGAAACGGACATCCGTTTCCGGAAATTGTGTGAAAGACAAAGACGCCTTCTCACACAGCAACCGAATACCGGGAGGGGTTTCCCGGAGTAGGAGCCTTTCAGCGCGCAACGCGAAAGGCAAAAACAAAAGGAGGAATTAGCAATGAGAAAAAGAACAAAGCAGATTCTTGCTCTCGGAGTAGCGGCAGCAATGGCGTTCTCCATGGCAGCCTGCGGCAGCAAGACAGCGGATACGTCCGACTCCGGCGCAAAGACGGACACAGAGAAAAAGGACGACAGCAGCTCTACAGAAGAGGGCAAGGTCCTGAACATCCGTGTCTGGAACGACGAGTTCATGACTCGTGTTGTAGAACAGTATCCCGGCTATGAGAAGACGAGCGATACCGAAGGCAAGATCGGCGATGTCACCGTTAAGTGGTCAGTAGAGCCCAACGATGACAACAACTATCAGAACAAGCTTGATGCAGCCCTGAAGGCTCAGGATTCCGCAGCAGCTGATGACAAGGTAGATATCTTCCTCGTTGAGGCAGACTACGCCCTCAAGTATGTCAATGCAGATGCGAACGTCGCTATGAAGCTTTCCGATCTCGGAATTTCTTCAAGCGATCTTTCGTCCCAGTACAAGTACACGCAGCAGGTCGTTTCCGATGAGAACGGCGATCTTCGCGGCTCCACCTGGCAGATCTGCCCTGCAGGCCTGATCTACAACCGCGCGATTGCAAAGGAAGTCATCGGTTCCGATGATCCTGCAGATGTACAGGCAGCTGTTAAGGATTGGGATTCCTACTATGCCCTCGGCAAGAAGATGAAGGAAGCCGGCTACCTCGTACAGGCAACTCCTTACGATACCTACCGTGTATATTCGAATAATGTAAGCAATCCCTGGGTTACGGACGGCAAGGTTACGGTAGATCCTTCCATCAAGGATTGGGCTGAGAAGGCAAAGGCAGAAGTTGATGACGGCGAGTGCAGCCAGGATACTCTCTGGGGCACAAACGAGTGGAACGCAGGTTTCTACCCCGCAACGGATACCGCAAACATCGGCAAGGGTGTCTTCTGCTACTTTGGACCGGCTTGGTTCTTCAACTTCTCCATGAAGGGTGATGATGAAAAGTCCATCGCTGCTCAGGGCGGCTGGGGCTTCACAGCAGGACCTCAGGGCCACTTCTGGGGCGGCACATGGATCTGTGCAGCAGTAGGTTCCGATAACCCTACACTTGATGCTGATCTCATCAAGACGATGACAGCTGACAAGGATGTCATGACAAAGATCGCTACGACATACTCTGAAGCAGTGAATAACTCCGACGTCATCAAGGAACTTGCAGGAAGCGACAGCGGCAACATGAAGATTCTCGGCGGCCAGAACCCTTACGCAGAATTTGATGCAGCAGCTTCGAAGATCAACCTTTCCAGCCTTGGTATCTATGATCAGGGCTGCAACGAGGAATTCCAGAATGCGATGAAGGAATACTTCGCAGGCAACAAGTCCTATGACGAAGCTCTTGACATCTTCGGAACGGCCATCCACGAGAAATATCCCAGCGTTGAACTGGCAAAATAATTCCCTTGGTCTGAAATGAAGTGAATCTTTAAAGGCCCGCCCCGCTCAGGCGGAGCGGGCCTTTTCTTTTCTTTCAGGAGATGGACATGCTTCAAAAAAAGGATGTCCATCTGCCGAAAAAAAAGAAGGGAAATTCCGCGTGACAAAAGCAGAAATGTTTCATACAGCAGTTCGGGGAGGTTTAGGCACATGAAAAAAAGCAGCAAGGTAACGCGATTCAATGTTTGGGGTTATATTTTTCTGATCCCATTCTTTGTCGTGTTTTTCATCTTCCAGATGATTCCGCTCGTGAAGACGATCTACTATAGCTTCTTTGAGCGTTATGAGGACGGCCTCATCGTTGTCGGACCGAGATTTGTGGGGCTCGAAAACTATGCGACGCTTTTCAGCAACGGAGACCTTCCCAAGTACTTCGCCAACACCATGATCATGTGGGTGCTGGGCTTTGTACCTCAGATTATTGTCTCTCTTCTGCTGGCGGCCTGGTTTTCGAACCCTTCTCTTCGCCTGAAGGGGCAGCGTTTCTTCAAGACGGTCATCTACCTGCCGAACCTGATCATGGCCTCCGCTTTTGCGATGCTCTTCTTTGCCATGTTCTCGGATTCCGGCCCCATCAACGCCATGCTGATGCAGATGGGCATCCTGAGCACACCCTATAAGTACTTCACCCACACGCTTTCGACGCGGTTGATCGTCGCCCTGATGAACTTCCTCATGTGGTTCGGCAATACGACGATCCTCCTCCTGTCCGGCATGCTGGGTATTTCCACGGACCTCTTCGAGGCGGCGGAAATCGACGGGGCGACGGGAACCCAAATCTTCTTCAAGATTACGATGCCCCTCTTAAAGCCCATCTTCGTCTACGTGCTTATTACATCCCTGATTGGCGGCCTGCAGATGTTCGACGTTCCTCAGATTCTGACGAACGGCGAGGGCTTCCCGGATCGTACTTCCATGACTCTGATTATGTACCTGAACAAGCATCTCTTCTCCAAGAACTATGGCATGGCAGGCGCCCTGTCCGTCATTCTGCTGATCATTACCGGTATCCTTTCCTTTGCCGTATTCCGTATGACGGCGAAGGATGAGGTAGACTGAGAAGAGGGAGGAAAAATAATGTCTGAAAGAAAGCAGAAAACCGGAGGCATCAAGGTAAGACGCGCCATCTGCTATATCGTACTCATCCTGATTTCCGCCTTTTGCCTCTTCTGGTTCTACATCCTTTTCATCAATGCGACGCGGTCGAATGATGAGCTGGGACGAGGCTTCACGCTTGTGCCCTCCACCCACCTTGTGGAAAACTTCAACAATGTCTTCCACTCGTCCATTCCGGTGGTCCGGGGCATGATCAACTCCCTGATTGTGGCGACGCTGACAGCGGTTCTCTCCGTTTACTTTTCGACGATGACGGCTTACGCCATCCACGCGTACCGCTTCAAGGGACGGAAGGCCATCTTCACTTTCATCCTGGCCATTATGATGATCCCTTCCCAGGTTACGGCTCTCGGTTTCATCAACCTGATGCGGGACATGCACCTGACGAACTCCTTCATACCCCTGATCATTCCTTCGATTGCGGCACCCGTCACCTTCTTCTTTATGAAGCAGTATATGGATTCAAACCTGCCGGGCTCCCTGCTTGAAGCAGCCCGTATGGACGGAGCCGGAGAGTTCATGACTTTCAACCGGATCTGCCTTCCCCTGATGGGACCGGCGATTTCCGTCCAGCTGATTTTCACGTTTGTATCGTCCTGGAACAACTACTTCATGCCGGCCCTGATCCTCGATGACGCAAACAAGCGGACCCTGCCTATCCAGATCGCAATGTTCAGGTCGGCTGACTGGTTGAAGTTCGATATGGGGCAGGTTTACGCCATGATCGCCTTTGCGATTTTCCCGGTAATCATCGTCTACCTGATTCTCTCCAAGAACATTGTCGGCGGTGTCACAGCCGGCGGTGTCAAGGAGTAATCCGGCAGGGTTCCCTCGGACGGATCCGAAGCGGCACGCTTTACATTATTTTTGCGATGTGTCCCTCCGCAGCTTGCGTTACCCTTAAATATGCAAACTCCTTAATCCCTCTTTTTGAAAACAGTCTTTCTTTTTCATGGTTCTTTTTTCACGGGCTGCGGAACATTTCCCGAGCCGGCGCCTTTCTCCGGGCGCCGGCTCTTTTCTTTTTCTTATGAATAATGTAAAATCCATGGTGGTTTTTTGTGGGCGGCGGGCAGATATGCCCGGTATTTTTCTTCCGTTGGGATGAGGTTTTTTCCGTGACTGCAATTGCTGTGTACTATATTATCATGCTTTTCTGGGCACTTGCCCATATCGGCGTCATCTGCTGGTCCGGTCGCCGGCAGAACGGCTACCGCCTGCTGCTGGCCGTCTGTATTCTCGTGGCCAATGCCGGCTACCTGGCAGGCGCCATGACGGAAAATCCGGAGACAGAGGCCCTGGCGCTGAAAATCACCTATGCGGGCTGCTGCTTCGTTCCCCTCTTTGCCCTGCTTCTGACCGTGAGCGTTTGCGGCCTCCGCATCTTCGAGGTGACGAAGATTTTTCTGGCTTCCTTTGCCTGTGTCACGCTCATGATGTCCTTTACCATCGGACACAGTGAGCTTTTTGCCGGAAATCTGCGCAACGAAACAGTCGGGAATGCCGTTCTTCTCGAATATGATTACGGTCCCCTCCATGGCTTCTTCATCGCCTATACCTGCCTGCTGATTGCCTTTGCCCTGGGCTTTGTCATCTACGCCCTCTATCATCAGACGCGGGTATCCTACAAGACCGTTTCTGCAATGGGAATCATGCTCTTCGCCGGCTTTCTCATCTGCCTTGCCGAATACCTCTTCCGGAATGAGATCAGCTTCGTTCCCCTCTATTACAACGTATCAATGACGGCCATCATCCTCCTGACCGGGCGGATGAATCTCTACGATATCCGGTCCAACGTCATCGAGTCCATGGACAGGCTCGACGAATACGGCTACCTGGCTCTGGACCGGAAGAGACGCTTCATGGGGGCAAATGACCTGGCCCGCCGCTATTTCCCCGAGTTCAATGATTTCCGGATTGATTACCGGGTGCCGGAAGAAATAGAGGCAGGACCGAACCGGCAGATCTACGACTGGCTGCGGCAGATGGCTCCGGATACGTCTCTTCTTCCCCGGAAATTCGAAGTGGATGGGAATGTCCTCCGCTTTTCGGTTTCCACCCTGCGGCGCGGACGCTTTGTCCAGGGCTACCTCGTCGAGTTCAAGGATGTGACGAAGGAAGACCGGTCTGCCGAAATGCTGCGGCAGTTCAATGATGATCTGAAGAACGAGGTCCGCGAGCAGACAGAGCATATCAACTATATCAAGGATATGCTGGTGCTCGGCATGGCGTCTATGGTCGATTCCCGGGACAATTCCACGGGTGGCCACATTCGGCGGACATCCGCTGTCGTTACGATTTTTTCGAAGAAGCTTATGCAGAATGAAAGCGAGAAACGCCTTGGCGTGACGGAAAAATTCCTTTCCGACGTGGCAAAGGCGGCGCCTATGCACGACCTCGGGAAGATTGCCGTTGACGACCGCGTTCTCCGGAAGAAGGGCAAGTACACGCCGGAAGAATATGCCGAGATGAAGAAGCACCCGGCGGAAGGGGCGAAGATTGTCCGCGACATCCTGACAGGGGTGGAAGATCCGGAATTTGTGAAGATTGCGGAAAACGTAGCCCATTATCATCATGAAAAATGGAACGGGGAAGGCTATCCGGAAGGACTTTCCGGAACGGACATTCCGCTCGAGGCCCGCATCATGGCCCTGGCGGATGTCTTTGATGCCCTTGTGAGCAAGCGGTATTACAAGGACGCCTACTCCTATGACACAGCGTTCGGCATCATCGTGGATTCCCTGGGAAGCCACTTCGATCCCTACCTGGGCAAGGCCTTCCTGTCCTGCCGCAAGGAACTTGAGGAACTCTACGACGGCTATGTGGAGCACGGGGATGATGCAAGGACCTCCATGCAGCGTCGGCGGCAGATAGAGCAGGAGATGGAAGAAGAGGCAGGAAAGACAGTGAATATCCGGATTGAAAAGAAGGAAGCCGGAGAAAAAGTCGTATAGGTCAGCAGAGACACGGCTTTGCGGAACGGGAGTCTCCCGGTCCTGTGAAGCCGTTTTGAATGTGGTTCGAAAAACAGGAGGAAGAGATGGAGACAGGCATTCAGGGCTTGCAGGAAGAAACCGTGACAGAAGAGCTCACGGCAAAGGCTTATGGAAGCGGGGAACTGCCGGTTTATGCGACGCCGGCCATGATTGCCCTCATTGAGAAGACAGCATGGAAGAGCGTGGCGCCCTGCCTGGAAGAGGGGCAGGGAACCGTAGGAACGCGCCTTGAAATCGACCATGTATCGGCATCTCCTGTCGGTGCCCATATCACCTGCCGGACGACACTGGTGGAAATTGACCGCCGCAGGCTGGTCTT
>OMTX01000129.1 GCA_900314085.1 uncultured Lachnospiraceae bacterium
CCAGGAAGTCCGTCTCTTCCGCAACCAGCTTCAGATATTGGAGCATGACCTTGGCGTCCTTTTCTTCCGGACTTCTGAGGAAAACCTCTCTGCCATTCTTCAGTTGAAAAGTACCGATGTCAATTTTCATTATTTTTCCAATCTTCCGCTATTCGGATTGCCAGTTCTAAAGCCTTTTCATGCGCCCCATAGCCAAAACCACGCGCATCATATTCATGCAGATTTGCAAGAGAATCCGCAGTAAAGAAGAACTCCCCAAACCTGGCCCCTCGTTTTTGTGCAACGGCGCAGAGCGTTGCACATTCCATTTCTACACAGGTATATCCTTCCTGTACCCTGGCCGCCACCATATCTTTTGTTTCCCGGAAAAAGCCGTCCGTCGTCCAGGTCAGACACTCTTCGAATGGAAGACCAAGATCTTTGAATAATGATTCAATAGCAGTAACCGCCTGCGCATCTGGTTCAATAGTTCTGGCCGCGGGGAGATAATGATACGATGTTCCCTCGTCACGCAAAGCCTTCACTGGAACAAGGAAGGCGTTTTCTTCGATATCCGTCAGAACTCCGCAGGAACCGACCGCTATGATCTTTCTGCATCCGTGACCTATAGCCACGTCGATGACCTGCGCAGCTGCAGGGGCTCCGATGGGGACCTGGATCAGCGCCATATCCGGGTCATGCAGGACATACATCGGAAAGCTGTGGCTTACCGTGATGAATTCATCTGCCACCTCGGCATCGTGCTCCAGCGCATACGCATCGACCACGTCTCCAAGAAAGGCCAGCACGCACATTTCCGGAAGCCTCATCTCCGGGTTGTCATGATCCGGGGCAATGACTTCGGGGGAAGACGTATCGTATTCGAGAATGGGGATGTCATTTCTTATGATCAATATCGGCTCCTGACTTTTCTTTTTCTGTAGAGTATTGGTTTATTTTATTTATTGCTGCTTATCCTGTCAAACGATTGATTCTCGGCATCGGGCTTCATCGATCGGATAGGAGACTCACTCAACTCAGTATTATTTATTTTATTCTTATTAGGGTTCAAATTTTGAACTTCTAGAAGTTGATTCTGTGGTGGTGAGATTCGCCTGGCTGTCAAAATCCACCGAAAGAACCCTGTTTCCACGCTCTGCGAGGGAATAAGCCAGATTGAAAGCCGTGACAGTCTTTCCAACGCCTCCCTTGAAGGAGCCGCACATAATAGTTCTGCACGTCAGTTGTCACTCCTTGTTGTCTGAATGCTCTTGTGACCCATGATGGACTGGATCACTTTCAGATTGGTTTCTGTCTCACAAAGCCGCGTGGCAAAGGTGTGACGGAAGACGTGACAGGAAAAATCCGGCAGGATCAGCGGTTCACGCTTTTCCCTTGCTGCATCGAGCTTCTCCTGCTCATTATAATGAGCCACGATCCGCTTGATTGTAACATTAATATTCTGCGGATTCAGGACGGTGCCGTAACGGCTCTTGAAAACAAAGCCGTGCATCCCGTCGACTACCTGCTCATTCGGTCCTGTCTCTTCCTGTTCCTCCTTCACCATATTGAAAGCATCTTCCACCATATCGAGCATCGGTATGGTACGGATTCCCGCTTCCGTTTTCGGCAAAGAGACGTTGACTGTGTACTTGTCGTCAGAAGGCTTCTGATAATAGACAAGTGCATGATTGACGCTGATCATCCGTTTCTCGAAATCCAGGTCGCACCAGCGGAGGCCGACACATTCGCCAATCCGCATCCCGGTCCCGAGCAGGACTGTGAAAAGCGGCCACCAGTGATAATACACCGGATGATTGACCACATAGTCCATAAAGGCCCGCTGCTGCTCGACCGTCAGCGCATGCCGTACACCGGTTTTCACGTCCATCCGCTTGTGCAGCTCCGCCTTCACGCCGTCCGTCGGATTCTTCCGGATCAGGTCATCTCTAACCGCCATCTGAAACGTCGGATGCAAGAGGCAATGGACATTGTCCACCGTTGCGATGGACACGTTCCTTTCTGTCAAAAGGTACTGGTAATATTGAAGGACATCCGTGAACTTGACCTGTGTGAGCTTCTTCTTTCCGAATGATTCCCGGACGTGGCGGTCATACAGATCAAGATAATTCGACCGCGTGTGCTCTTTGAGGTTGTACTTGGTTGACATGTAACGGTCAAAGACTTCGTTCACCGTTGCCCGGCCGGCTGCATAGGTCTGAATACCGTCCAGCTGGTCGCGCTGCAGTTCCCTTTCCTTTTCCCTGAGTGTAATGATGTCCTTCGCATACACAAAATGCCTTTTCCCGAAAGGATCGGTATAGGTGTACATGTATGTCTTGTCGGATGATCGCTGGACC
>OMTX01000076.1 GCA_900314085.1 uncultured Lachnospiraceae bacterium
CTGCTGTCTTCAAATTCTCTCCGGTCATAGGTCCCTTCCGCCATAATCCGGAAGATATCATTAAAGGAAAGTTTCCAGGCAGGGAGATCCTTGAATTTTCGGGCATTCAAAGAACGATAATATTGGATACTGCCCCAGGCCTTCTGGATCTGCGGCATCATATTCCGGATATTGCGGTCGGTGGAAATCTCCTGATAATGATGCATGAAGAATTTAGCGTAATCAGGTTCATAGACCGGATCCAGGGCATCAAAGACCGCATGAAGTTCAGACGGGTTCATCAGGTCGGAGCTCAGGTCTCCCCGGGACCAGAGGATCTGCTTGAGCTCATCCAGCTTCCGCGAACCTTCCTTTCCACGGAAGGCTTCCCGATTGACTTCATAATGCTCCCGCTTGTCCTTTGGCATGTATAATGCCCGGAGGATCTCCATCGCGATCTTCCTGCTGTCCGCATCCTCAACTTCGTCGATCTCCTTACTTGCCACCTCCTGAGGAAGCTCGAGCTTTTCCAGCCAAATCTTCCGGTCTTCCGTCAGGGGAAGCCTTCTCTGAAGCCAGGGGGCATCCAGCAGCTTTTCGCGGCTTTCCCGGCTGCCGAATCGCGGAATGTAGATATTTCCACTGTCCAGACTCCCGGCCGGGACAAATTTAAGATAACCGGCATTTACATATTCCTGCAGGATCTTTTTGCTTTCCCTGTCCTCGTCATAGGGGTGCAGATAGATCTCAGTCGGGAAGGAGTCCGTGATCGAATCCAGAAAGGCCAAAGATTTACTGCGTGTCTCTTCATCGTCCTCAAAAGCGCCGAGCATAGCCGCTGCTATGATCCCTGCCTTCATCACATACCGGTCCGCCCGCCAGACCGGGTTCTTCCGGATGTGGGACAAGGAGTCCGGATTGAATTTTTCCAGTTTCCCTGTCTCAGCCATAGCGAAGATCAGCGTCTCGTCCACATCCATGATGCCATGGGCCTTCAGCCAGGAAATGGCCCAGATCCGGCTTGTCTCCCATTCGTCAGTAATTTCCCTTGCTTCAAAAAGTTCAAGAAAACAGCTGAAGCTTACAATCTCTCCCGTCGGGGACAAAATCCCTTTCAATTTCCATGTCCCCTCACTGCCTTCTTTTGTGAGATCCATCTTTCGGGGGAACACGAAGCCATCCGCCACCATCGCCACATTTATGGACGTGATATCCTGCCAGTCGGTATAGCATCTGTAGGGTACTGCATAATAATCTGCTGCAGCCGGATCCAGCATGTTTTCTCCATATCGATAACCATACTGAATCTTTCGCCCTTCCCGCTGAAGATTGTCAACCAAAGCAGCCGCCGTACTTTCGCCGAAACCGGCATTTTCCTTCACCCGCTTCCGAACGGCATTGATCACGCAGCAGCATTTCTCCAGATCAACGTTTCCATACTCCCCCAGATAGAACAAAACCACGTCTCTCTGAGGCACCTCATACAAAGCGGCATACAGGACGAGAAGGTAGAAACGCAGAATCTGCGTGCAGTATCTGCTGCACTTTTTCACCAAAGTGAGAAAAGCGTCATTGAGCTGATATCTTTCAGAATAAACCTTAACAAAGGCTTCTATGTCCGCATCCCTGGCCAGGAGATCACGGAGCTTTTCGATGTTGGTCATCTCTTCCGCCACAGGCCATTCTTCCCCTCGCGCTTACTGCTCAGCATTCTTTCTCACGGTTTTCCTCAGTCAAAAGCTTCTTCCCGCCGGCCTTTGCCCGGATATAGTCGTCCAGGTCAAAATTCCGGCAATTATAGGGTTTCTCTCCCCGGCGCATGATCCAGCTCGTCCCGACTTCCATATGAAGAATGGTTGAGGTCGTCCTGTCCACCCGGAGGGCAATGGAGTATGCCGTTTCCGGGTCGTTCCCGCCCATGTAGATCAGGGTATCGCAGTCGTCTGCTATTGTGCTGGCGTTCTCCCCATAACCATGGACCAGCTGCTTCAGAGACTGGAGAACAATGATCGCCGAAATCTTCCGGGATCGTATATTGGAAATCATATTTTCGAAATTGTCAATCCGGCAGTTCGTCGCGAAGTCGTCCATGATGAATCGTACAGGAACGGGCAGCTGGTGACTCGGGCATTTCTCATCCGCATAGGTGCAGAGCTCATGCATGGCCTGGGTGAAGAAAAGGTTGATCAGGCGGTCCATGGACCGGTCCGTATCGGACACCTCCACAAAGACGGCAGTCCTCCTCTGCCCGATAGAGGCAAGGTCCAGGTCGTCTTTCCGCATCATCTTCTTCAGCTCCAGAGTGTCGAACGTGCTGAGCTCGCTGACCGCCGAGATTGCGATAGAGTTCCATGTCCTGTCTGCAGCTACCGAAAGCTGGCGGAACTGCTTGGCTGCCCAGCTTCCCGGGATTATCTCTTCATGCTGCTCCATCAGGGTTTTGAGCGCAGACGCGCTGTCCGGATCGTAATCCGATTTCTGCTTGCCGAATTCAAGAAGGCGCAGAACGTTCTGAAACACAAGACTGCTGTATGCCTCTTTCGGCGTTATCCCGTGCCGGATTTCGTAATCCGCCCTTTCCTTCAGGCAGCCGATCAGGCTTGAGAGGAGCATCCGGGATGTGTAGGTCCAGAAGGGGTCCTCGTGAAAATTTCCCGGCGTCAGCGCACCGGCGATGGTCTGAATGTCCTGCGATGTATGAAGATACATCAGGGGATTATAATGGGCGGAGTATTCCGGGTGGATGAAGCTCAGGCGGACTACCCGGTAACCCTTCTTCTCCATCTCTCCTCCCCACTTCCGATACAGGTTTCCCTTAGGATCCGTAACGACATAGCTGCCGTACGCCTCCAGAAGATTCGGCGTCACCATCGTCCGCGTCTTTGCCGCTCCGGTCGTGCCCACTACAAGAACGTTATTGTTGAGATAAGTCTTCCGGTCATTCAGGCTGTAGTATTTGCCATCCGGCAAAATCATGTATCCGCAGTCCTGAGGTACTCTTAAGTTTTCAATCTTCATCTGTATTCCCTCCCATTATTCATACGACTAATATTTTTCCCTGCTCTCCTGCAAATCAGAAGATGTCCTCCACGACCGCGTCGCAGATGCCAAAGGCCACAGCTTCCTCCGCAGTCATGAAGTTGTCATGGTCTGTTGCCTTGTTGATTTCCTCAATAGTCCTCCCCGCGTGCTTTGCCAACAGGCCGTTCGTCAGTTCTTTTGTCTTCAGGATAGACTCCGCCGTGCTCTGGATGGATGTCGCGGAACCGCCGACACCGCCCGCAATCAGGGGCTCGTGAATCATCACCTTACTGTGGGGCAGGATGAAGCGGTGCCCCTTCTGCCCGCCTGCCAGAAGAACTGCTGCCATCGAAGCTGCCATTCCGACGCAGTAAATGTTGACCGGAACCTTCATTGCCTGCAGCTGGTCGTAGATGGCAAGACCGGCATTTACCTCCCCGCCGAGGGAATTGATATAGACCTTGATCAGCCCCTCCTCCTGAGAAAGTGTCATCAGCTGCTGCGTGACGCTATAGAGCATATCCGTATCGATATCGCCAAAGAGAAAGATCTTCCTATCCGAAAAAAGGGTGGTCACCATGGAAACCGGCCGGATTCCGTTCGCCGACTCACGCTCTACCTCAGGCATCTTGTACACTGCATTGATATTTTCGCTCATAGATTTCCTCCCATCTGCCCGCACGGAACGGGCAAACTTCTTCTTCCTTTTACCTTCATCCTGCTTCTTTGGTTTTCCCTTTTCCTCCCTTCGTTTGTATTCCGCACTCCACTGGGGTTGTCCTTTTTGCCCGCTCCCCGATCTTTTCGGATCCCCGCGTGGCTTCCGGTCCCAGGCGCTGTCCCCGCCCCTGTGTGTACGGATTCAGTTGTCAGGTACATCCGCGTCATCGACGGGGTTTTTGTCTGTTGCGGCCGGAAAAAGGGCAAAAAACCCCTGTATCCGGAAAAGCCTTGTCCTGAAAAAAAGAGTGCAGGAGTCCCGTACTCTTTTTCGCGGACTTCAAATATGGAATTTAAATGAAAGCGCACTTCCTCCTTTCAGGCTTTGTCGACAGGATACCAATATGGAATTTTGAGATGGCTGCGGGCTCAGCCGGTTAATGGGAGTTGCAGATCCGGCACCCGGGCTCCGGAGCTGCAGATATGAATTGTGGCTGCTGAACACAGCCGTTTGATAGCGGGCCGCTCACCACGCGGCACCTGCTAAAAAGAAAAGCTGATTGAATTTTCACAGTCAGGCAATCCCTCCAAAATTGCCCCTGCATATTAGGTAATACTTATATCGGACGGATTTCCTTTTTCTTTATTGTATTTTTATGTTTTTTATTTTTTATCATTTGCCAAAGTAAATTCCGGTAAATACCTGCGTTTACTCT
>OMTX01000102.1 GCA_900314085.1 uncultured Lachnospiraceae bacterium
CGTGAGGTCGGCCTGGGAAAGGCCGTTTCGATTGATATTGACGTAGCCGAACATAAGTGAACTCCAGTTTGTTTTGGGGGAGCCAGGCACCCGCATCCACTTTGCTGCCCGCTTCCAATTGCATTGCGGGAGCCAGGCACCCCCAGTTGCGGTGCCTGGCTCCGCACAAGGTGTCATCAGCCCTCACCACGCACCAAGTGCGGTGCCTGGCTCCGCTTTCAGTTGACTGCGGTGAGTCGGGGGGGGCGCTCCGTCACGTCCTCTTCACAAACTTCTCCCCACACCTAGGACAGCGAATCTCGATCTTCCCATGCCCCCGCGGGACGCGCAACTTTTGCCTGCAGTTGGGGCATTTGTAGTAGACGTAAATCTTCCGCTCTTCTGCCCTTGCCTTCGTGTCCGTGAAGAAGTATTTGATTCTGTAGAAGAACTGATCAAACCTTTGGTTCTCAAGATACCGCCGGTCCCGCTTCGTGGACAGCATCCGGAAGACGGACCAGGCCAGCATGGCGCAGGCGAGGAAGTAGACCACGACACTGTGGGAGATCATCGTCGCCACGAAGAGAGCCCCGGTCACACACCAGGTGAAGATGCCCAGGTGGTCAAGGCCGTTTCTGCCATAGAACATTCGAGAGAAAAATTGACGCATAGAAACCTCCGGATAGGGAACCGCGGCCAGGGGGACTGTCGTTGACGTCCCGTAGGGACGACAGGACTGTCCCCCTTCAGAACACTCCCCCTCACAAAACAAGCCGGCAGAGTTTCCCCCGCCGGCTCCCACATAGAGTATTTTAAAGGAACGTCCCGAAGTGTCAACAGATCAGGGCGTTTTTTAATAAACGTTTAATAATTGAACATCACTGTCAAGAACCCACCGGCTCCCCGTATTCCGCGATTTCATCGGACGGAAGATCGATCTCATCATTCCAATAGATACATGTCCGGCTCTCGTCCAACATAGCCTGCTGAAACAGGCCAGTTGTCTCCTTTAAAACAGAATAGCCCGGAAGCGTGTCAATATCCTCATTCATATCGTACACGACTTCTCTCCCATCATCGAAGGAGACAAAAAGCCGGTTGCCATCCATAGGGTGAAAATTTTTGATACGGATGATCATACTGCTATCTCCCTTCAAAGCAGCGGAGGAAGTTTTTCAATCTTCTGGGAATCCCACATTGCCTGCAATTGGTCTTTGTGCAAAGTCAGCCATGCAACCACGAGTTCCTGCGCCTTCTTCGGAAGATCGCCCTCGATCATTTCCATAGTCTGAATGTTGAACTCTCCTACATACTCTCCATACAAGGCATGAATATGGCTGGGTTCATGTTCCTTGGGCTTGAAAAACATCTTTATGACAATTCCATAAAATCTGCTTATCTCAGGCACGTTCAAAGTCCTCCTCTGCCGAAAGTATAACACGGCGCGGAAAGAAAAAAAAGGAGACAAGGATAAAAAGCGCCCCGGCTGCCATCGGCAGCCGGGGCATCACTACACCGGTTCTCGTATTTTCCATAAACAAAGATGTCCCGACCGCCAAAAGGCGGTCGGGACAACGCCCACATGCTTGAAATGTGTTTTATAGCGGGCGGGGAGGCCGAACCATTAGCCTCGACCGTCCTTCATGTCACATGAATTACTTTTCTTTCTCGGGTGTCTCGAGTGCGAAGAAGACAACGCCATCCTTTACGTAATAATTCTTCTCGACAGCGCTCTTGACCTCTGCCTGGGCCGTGCTGTACAGATGGCCCTGGCCGATCGTGCTGAAGAGACGGGTTACAGGATAGCCTGTTGTGTTGTCCTTGACTCCGCAGAATGCGACATAGCCCTCAGCCCACTCAGGATCAGCAAGCTTTGCAGCCTGCTCAGCAGGATCTGTAGAGAACAGGAACTCGTTCGTCTTCACATTGCGGAAGCGGAGTACCTTTACGGCTCCTTCTACCGTCGTGTTGGAAGGAAGCATCTTGAATGATTCAGATGTTTCGATCACCCAGTTGCCGGATGCGACTGCATTCTCAGCTTCCGTCTTGTCCATAGTGAACAGGTGGTTGTTGCCGACCTTTGCACGGAGACGGTATACATTCTGAGGAACATTCTTGCCATCGTTTACGAGCCAATCCTTCGTGCCGGCTTTCTTGTCTTCACTAAGTACCTGCTGGGATACTTCGCCCTTGATGGTGACACCGGCAGCTACACCCTTGACTGTTGTGGAGATTTCTTTGGAAGCGAATACAACCTCGTCATCCGTCCAGTCAGCGCTGGTCGTGAGGTCATCTGTCTTTTCACCGGCTGCCTTGGTCTCGAATTCCTTCGTGATCGCCTTTGTGGCGCCGAATGTGAAATCGTTATCGTCGGAGTTCGGTCCGTCAAGGTAGAAGTAGCCGATGCCGGATGCCTTAGTTACAACTTTACCTT
>OMTX01000032.1 GCA_900314085.1 uncultured Lachnospiraceae bacterium
ACGTGAACATTATCCCACGCGAGTGGTTCCCTATATGGCCTCAAGACTGGATCGACGAGTACAGGGCAGCACACCCGGACGAGGCACCCGCCGAGGCGGATCCTGTCGAGCAGGGCGAGCAGGCTCCGCCGACCGATGAGGAAGACTGGAACCGTCTCTTGGAAATGTCTCCCACGGACGAGGATGCTTTTTAATATACCCTTCAAGGCTCGCGCCGACAGGCGCGACAAACCCCGCCCAAGCGATAGCCTGGGCGGGGTTCTTTGTTACGCTCCGCCGAACACTTTACTCTGCATCTATGCTCAATTCAACATAGCCGCCTTCATATGGGTTTCCAATGATGCGGGCCGCGTCAACATACATTTCTTCGGGCAGGTTGTCGGCTGGGCTGCCTATCTTCCCGACAAAGCATGTATTCCCGTCTTGGTCTAGAATGTGTATGTTCGTCCCGACCTCGAAAGTTTCCCAGTACGTCCGCACTGTGCCTTCCCATCCGTACCGCATTGGCATTACCATTCCCATTTTCAATACCTCCAGTCTTCCGGCATACCGATTTCGTCAAGGTATGCTCTTCTTGCCTTTTCCCGCTCGGCCTCAGTAGGTGCGGTCTTGCTCTGCGAGTAGAGTTCGCGCCGGGCCATAGCGTCCAACTTGCTTTCCAGTCCCGACCGGATGCGGTCGTATCGTTCCTGATCGGCGGCCCCGTCGATTAGGAACCACAGGCAGATCTCCCGGAAGAGCTGCCCCTCTATCTGAACCTTGCTGTCCTTCATAGGCTGCCACCTCAAAAGTCGTACTGTCCGTCAATGCAGTTGTCTTGGTACACTCTGTTTTGGTGGGTGTCCTTGCCTGTGTCGTATGCCCCGGCCTGTATGCCAGTGCGGGCATAATACATAAAGCGCAGCCTGCACTCCTGCAGCATATCGTTGTCGTACAGGTCGTCGTCCATCGCCTGCACCAGTTCCTTGTTGGTCATCTCGTAGAAATTTTTCATTCCGTTCCCCCTTCCTCGACTTCGCCGGTTTCAAGGTTCAAGTGAAGCTGACCGGGAATGTCCTTGTTCCGCACTGCCTTGCGTACCACCTTGCCGGTGATGAGGTTCTTCTGCTCCGCTTCCGCTATGTAGGTGTCACTGTCAAAGTCAAAGTGTGCCTGCAGCTTCCGCGTCTCGATGTAGTCGCCGGTGCTGAACAGGTAGCCGTTGACTTCATACTTCCCACGGGCCACGGGCCGGATGATATCGTATCGCTTGCAGCTCATAATCAGCGACTCTACCCGCTTAAGGCTCATTTGCAGCATAGCGGCGATTTCTTCCTTGTCGTCCTTCAAGAGGGTAAGCCGGTTTGTCTTGTATTCCATCCGCTGGGCGAACAACAGGCTGATCGGCACGAGCGTCAACGGAATGTTTCTGTATGCAAAGATGACATTCAGATACTTGCTCACTTTCACAAACTGGTCGGTCGGTTCCATTTTGGTCTTTCTGACCTGCCGTGTCTTGCGGGATGATTTCAGTATTTCCCCGGTGTCCGGGTCAAATTCATCTTCACGTTCTTCAAGCACTACAGTCTGTCCCATATATAACTCCTTTATACTTGCAAATGTGAGGTCTTTGATATATGTATCGTAGTCTTTTAATCTCACAAATGCAAGTATAAAATATAATTTTTGCAAGTATAAAACCCCCGCCACACGGGTATAAGATACTCGCCCCACGAGTATATTACCCCCGCCACACGGGTATAACTTTTCCTCGGCAAAAGTGCCTTCAAGCCAATAAACGCAAGGGCTTCCGGCTTTTTTGCTGGCGGCGTTTTCTATCTTGTCTATTTATATCAGCACTTTTTGGGGGTAGGGACGCCCGCGTATCACGCGGGCGTTTCTTACGGTTAGGGAAAAGGTCTAATTTCTGCAGAAACACTACACTTGCAGGAACCACCACAAGGGGTGTATACTGCAGACATACCATTTTTCTTATATCTTTTCATTACCCCCGGGTATCTCGCGGGGCATTGTTTTACGGCATCTCTCAAGTAGAGTTTCTGCCGGCTATCCCAGAAAAGAAGGTTTACAGTACACGGACTTTCCTCGACGTCGGATGATGCGGAATTTTTCTGTGTGCCAGTACAAGCGCATCTGATGATCGCTTGCGATTTCGTAGAAAGGAGATTTTACTGCGTCTTGCATCCGCAGATTTCTTGATGCAATGGCTCCCCTTAGTAGCAGCAGACCTGAACGCCCGGAGCAGAAAGGAGACTATATCAAGGGCAAGTCGGGGAAGAGTGAAGCAGGTAAAGGCAGCACTTGCCAGTCCGTCCGTCCGTCCATCGAAGGACACGGGCCGAAGGTCGGGAGACCGGTCGGGGAATGGTGCAAAGGAAAAATGGGGCAAAGGCAACCTATGCCAGCACGCGGATCCGCCAGCAAGGACGCGTGTCGAAAGGTAGAGCATCCGACCAGGGCAGCCGGATCCGCCTGGGGAAATAGGGGAACACGTTGTTATCAGCAGGCAAGAGTGAGCAGGTTATATTTCGCGAAGCGGAATATAACCTGCGAACGACAGGAAAAAGAAATTTTTCTTGGAGCAGCTTCCTGCCGGGAGTAGTGAACCCGGCAGGTCGTAGGACGGAAGAAGGCGTACCCGCGCCCCGTCCGTTGGTTAGAAGCATATCCAGCGTCCGCGTATCACGCGTCCGCAAAAATGCGGTTGGGTAAAGTCAACACCCCGCCACGGGGAGGCCTGCAGAGGGGCGCAGGAAGGCCAAATAAGCCCCTCGAAGTCCGAGGGGGTAGTCTGCCTATGCGATACAACAAAATCCGCGTATGGCTCCAAAATGAGGCCAAAACGGGCAAGACGACGACCGGCAAGAATTTCGGGCCGGCCTACAAGCAACAGATCGCGCAATATGGCAAGTGGTGCGAGGAACACATAGGACGCCGAGCAAGCCCGGAAGAGGCCCACGCGCGGGTGCAGGACTACTTGAACGAGCTGAAGTCCACGAAAGCCCCTGCGACCGTCAAAACGGCTTGTGCGGCTCTCTCCGCCGTCTTCCACGACACGATGAGCAAGTACGACATCGGCAGCGTGTCTGCCGTGTCGAGCAAGGGCAGATCGGGCGACTTCGCCCGGTCTGCCAACGCCGCCCGCCCGGTCGAGTTCAACCAGCTCGTCGGGATCCGGCAGGATGAGGTGCGCCACCAGCTGGGGCGGGACTTCGTCCGGGATCCCGCCCGAAACTGTGCTTGGGTACACGTCGAGCGGGGCAAGGGCGGGAAGGAGCAATGGCAGTACATCCGTCCGGAGCTGGTCGAGCGTGTCGCAAAGTTCTACGAGGGCAAGCAGCCGAACGAGCGGATCTTTAGCCAGGTCGAGCAGAACGCCAGCAGGCACGCCAACTTGCACGAGTGCCGGCGCTCGGCCGCGCAGTCCGCATACAGGTACTATTGCTCGCTCGATAGCAAGTCACGTGACGAGCTGCGCCAGCTGGTCGAGCATCGCTTCCGTGAGACCGGCAACGGGCGTAAGTGGGACGGCTACGACTATACCGACAGACAAGGGAACCGGCGGCACCACATAGGGGTGGGCGAGCATCTCGACCGCCCCTATGTCTGCCGGGGGCCGGTCCGGGAAGCGATGCTCGCGGCGGGCCGGCCTGTCGAGTATGACCGGCTCGCCATTATCGCCGTGTCCGTCCTTGACCTGTCGCACTGGCGCGAGGACGTGACCGTTTCGCACTATATGGTCTGAAGGGAGTTCGTGATGGCAAGCAAGAAGAAAAAGAAAGACACCTTTACCGTACCGGACAGCCCCGTCCGGCTGATCGACGACCGGGAAGTGTTCCGGGACAGGGAGTACGTTCACACGGTCTCTTTTGACTTGGTACACGTCCCGATTTGGCAGCCGTTCTCCAAAGAGCAGAAACAGTCAATGGTGAGCTACATTTGCGACACCCTGCACCAGCGCACGACCGACTGGACTTTTGACCGCCCCTTCGCTTCGCACTGGCTGACCTGCCGCCTGAATATCATCTTTGCGGATGAAGTCGACGTGAACATTATCCCACGCGAGTGGTTCCCTATATGGCCTCAAGACTGGATCGA
>OMTX01000162.1 GCA_900314085.1 uncultured Lachnospiraceae bacterium
CGGTCTACGGGTCGCCGGATACGGTCTTTCTGGAGGAGCAGCATCTCTATAAGACACTGGTACGAAACGGTCTTCTGCATACACTGGCCAATGCCTTCCTCATCGAGATTCCCCCGGAGGGAATGCAGGCTGACGACGCCCTGCAGATTACTGCGTCTCTGCAGCGGGGGCATGAAAATGCCAGCATTACGATCGTCCGGCCGGAGACCGTGGAAAAGAATGCCGTCTTTTCGGAGGGGAAGAAACGGCTTTCTGTCCTTTATGCCAATATGCAGGCGCTGTCTGCGCGCGGTATTGCGACGGTACCGATCCGGTGGAAGAATGACGAAAAAGATACATTAGTCATGCCGAGAATAGAAGCACCGACCGGCGAGCAGGTTCTGGGACGGCTCCTTGCAGACGGAGACAAGGACGCCTTCTTTGAAAAGATGGAGGAGTTCCGCGAGATCATCCTGTCTTCTTCGGATACTTATGAGGGTACATATCTTCCTCCGTTTGAAAAAGGAAAGAAGAATGCGGCTGCCCTGCAGCAGGAACACAGCTACACGGGGAAGCTCTTTAAGAAGGCCTATCTGGAGCTCGTTCCGCAGAACGCCTTCTATATGGACGGGCGCTTTGTCTTTTTCGACCAGGAATTTTGTGAAGAGGATTACCCGGTGAACGGGGTTATAAACCGCATGCTTTCCGTCATCTATTACGGCTTTCCGGAGGCCGCGAAGGTGCTTCCGCCTGAGGAGGTTTTCCGGCATTTCGGCCTGCTTGACGAACGGCCGAAGCTGCAGGAACTGGAGTGGCGGTTCTTAAGCGGCCTTCGTAATGACAAAATCCTGACGGATTACCGGCGGCTGCATATGACGAATGCCAATGTCGTAAACGCGAACCGCCAGCGCATGAACTTCTCGACAGACGACTACCAGCGCCTCTTTGTCGACATCTTTGAGCATGCGGACTCGCGCCGGCTCGTCCTCTTCGGCTCGGGGGCTTTCGCCAGGCAGTTCCTGGCCCTGTACGGGAAGGACTACCCCGTTTCTATTATTCTCGATAATAATAAAAGCCGCTGGGGGCAGGAGCTTAACGGAATAACGATTAAGTCTCCGGACGCCCTGAAGGACATGGGCCACGGGGAATATAAGGTCATCATCTGCATCAAGAACTATCTCTCCGTCATGAAGCAGCTCGAGACCATGGGAATCCGAGAGTACAGTATTTATGATGCCGGAAAGGCCTATAAGCTTCCTGCCCATCCGGTGCGTGACGCCCTGCAGTGCGAGTCATTACAGGCCCCGGGGCAGACCGCGGAAGACCGCTACAGCTTTCACGATCCGGCGAAGAAGTACCACATCGGCTACATCGCCGGTGTCTTCGACCTCTACCATATCGGCCACCTCAACATGTTCCGCCGGGCCAGGGAGCAGTGCGACTACCTGATCGTCGGCGTCGTCAGTGACGAAGGAGTGAAGCGGTTCAAGGGGACACAGACATTTGTCCCCTTTGCCGAGCGTATCGAAATGGTGCGGTCCTGCCGCTACGTCGACGAGGCCGTCGAAATCCCCCTGATGTTCGGAGGTACGGAAGACGCCTGGCGCCTCTACCACTTCGATGTCCAGTTCTCAGGATCCGACTATATCAATGATGCAAACTGGCTCCGGGAGAAAGACTTCCTCGAGAAGCACGGGGCGACGATGGAATTCTTCCCCTACACGAAATCGACGTCGTCTACGAAGATCAAAAAGCTGATCGACGAAAAAATCGTGGAATTTGAAGGCAATACGGAAAAACCGGAATGATTCAGATCTCCCGGAAAGGACATTTCCATGTACACTTACGAACGCGAAAACATTTTTTCCCTGCTCGACTCCATGAACGAGCTGCACGGGCTGCTCGTCGGGGCAGATGCAGAGACGGCCTACGGCTATCTCGGTTCCTGCCAGCAGGCGGCCATTACGATCGGGGACTTTCTCGATGCTCACGCGGAAGCGGAAACTCTGGAAACCGCGGAGAAGATGCGAGCCATCGTTCATGTCCTTGAGGACTATTGCGAGGACCTCTATCAGCTGACACAGAAGAGCGCTGTTGAAGAGCCGGATATCAATGTACTTAAAGAGTTTGTAAAGCGCGTGCGGCGGGAAGTTCGCGAACTGCCCCTTATCTATCGCGCTGTTTTCTTTCCCTACAAAGCAGCCATGTGGGACTCCCTGGAGTCCATCTACCTGGCGGCAGCAGCGGACCCGGCCTGCGAAGCAATCGTCGTTCCGATTCCCTACTACAACAAGGATGCGACTACAGGACAGTGGGTATATCAGTACGAGGGGGCTTCCTTTCCACCGGACATTCCCGTTGTCGATTACCACGAATACAATCTCTCCGAAGAGCGGCCGGATGTCGCTTACATCCACAATCCCTACGACGAGTTCAACTATGTCACGTCGGTGGAGCCTTCTTATTATTCTCATGAAATCAAAAAATACGTAAAGAAACTCGTATATGTTCCCTACTACGCAACAGACGGCCTCCTTTCGGAGGAGCACAAGGACACGTCGGTCACCCATTTCATGGATTATGCGGTTCTTCAGTCGGAGGCCATGCGGGCGGACGTAAAGGATTCCCACTTCTACGACAAAATCCTTCCCTTTGGATCGCCGAAATTCGACCGGGTCATCCGCATGTGCCGCGAGGGCGTACCGGTTCCGGAGGAGTGGCAAAAGATCATCCGGGGTCGGCGGACGCTGATGCTCAATACCTCCATCAATATGTTCCTCCGGTACAATGAGTACGAGCTTGACAAACTCGAGGCCTTTTTCAACCTCATGAAGTCCTATCCGGACATCTGCCTCATCTGGCGGCCCCATCCCCTGTATGAGTCCACCATCCGGTCCATGCGGCCCTGGCTGCTCGACCGCTACCAGAAGATCCGGGCGGACTATATTGCATCGGGAATTGGTGTTTACGATGACACACCGGATATCACAAAGACTCTAGCCATTGCTGACGCCTACATAGGGGCGGGCGCAAGTTCCGTCGTCAACCTCTTCGGGGTTGCAGGCAAGCCGGTATTTCTCTTTGATGACCTGATGACGGAGGCTGTAAGCGAAGAAGAACGACGAATACCGGCCTTTGCTGCTTTCCTCCATACACCCGAAGGATATTTTGCTCCGGGCTGGCGGCAGTCCATGACCTATCGTCTGTCCCTGCCGGAGAAGGATGAGAACGAAAATAATATTATTCATCCGCTCCCCGTAAAAGACGTGCCCATGGGCAGACTGGAACGGCATTTTACAACTCTTTACGGGACGCCGGTGGAGTTTGACGGCAAGGCCTATTTCCCGCCGGTCTTTGCTGACGATGCCTTTTCGTATGATCTTGCAACCGGGGAAATACAGGCGCTTTCCATGAAGGGAAGAAAGCACAATATCATTTTTTCCGCCTTTGCTACGGAAAAGTCCGTCTTCTTCCTGCCGAATAACCGCTACTTCATGCCGGAGTACGTGCCGGAGAAGAGGGAATTCATTTATCACGAAAGTGTCTTTGATGCCCTCTACAACGGCGTGCAGTGGGACAATCACTTTGGTCTTCTCTCCGGCTGTGCTTCCTATAAGTCTACAATTTTTCTGTCGACGGGTTTTTCAAACCGGATTGCCAAAATTGTCAGCGGCACCGGCCGTGCGGAGCTGGTTCTTTTAGGGTACTCTGGGCTTTCCACGGACTTCCGCCCGCTTGTCCTGGGGGCTTCGGAAGAGGGACTCTGGGTCGAGGACGGAAATCCGGCAGCGGAGCGGTGTCTGTGGCTGGCTCCCTGGACAACTCTTTCCGATATCTCCGGCTGGAAGAAGATTTCAGTTCCTGATGTTTCTTATATTCCGCTTTTTCAGGGGGACGTGTACGGTGCCTTCGGTTCTCTGAAGATATGCGGGAAATACATGATTTCCTACCCCTGGCTTGCCCACAAGCTGCTGCGGATCGACCGGGAGACGCTTGAGGTGACATCTCTGGCAGAGGACTTTCTGGCCCCGGTCGGTCTCAATACAAACGGCTACAGTCCCATGTACTTAGGGCCGATGATGGGTGCCTCATATCCGCAAGCGGGAAAAATTCTGATTCAGCGGACCTGTGATCATCGTTGCGCAGAGGTTGATATCGAAAACGGGTCGGTACGGGAATTCATTCCGGAGCTGACGGAGGAGGATTATGCGAATATTTTTAACAAGGCCTGCCCTTTTGAAAAAGAAAGAAAGTTTTCTTACTTTGCCATGCGGGAATCCCGCTTCAATACAATACAGGACTTTCTGGATGGCATGGTCAAAGACGGGTGGGCAGATATCCGCGACCGGCAGCTCAAAGCCCTTTCCACGGTCGGCGCCAACCTCGACGGCACCTGCGGGCAGAAGACCCACGACTTCATGATGAATGTCCTGCGGAAGGACAAAGGATAAAAGCGGCAAAAATGGGCAAAAATGGGGACGGTTCTTAAGTGGGGACGGACCTCTTCAAAATGGGGACGGTTCCTGGTTTCACGGTGTTCCACGAGTGTGAGCAGGTGAAGGAAATAGATATGAGACTTATGATTTCAAGCGGCGGCATCGTCGACTACCGGCGGCCGAATCAGGGCATATCCGATTTGAGAAAGGCTGGCTTTGCGTCAGTCTGTATGGAAAGCCCCGTGGATATCGTCTCACGTCTTGAGGGCTTTCAGACGGAAACATTCGTGAGCCTACAGGACGAGACATTTTCAGAAACGGTAAGGCAAACGGCGGCAAAAGGGGAGATTGCCCTTCTTTCCGCTCCGTGCCTGCGCTCCGCCACTCTGGGCCAACTGAAGAAAGCTGATGCCAAAGCCTGCCGGGAAGCTCTGATGGAGAGGACCCTTGATACGCTGGCCCTTTGTGAAAAGGCAGAAATTCCTGCCCTGCTTGTGGAACCCGTTTCTTTCGGGCTCACAGACGCTGCGGAAATCGAAGCTTTTAATACCCTCTTTTTCATCCGCCTTGCGGCGGCCTGTCGGAAGAAAGGAACGAAGATTCTGCTCACAAACGGCGTTACATCCGTGAACGGACACTATCGCCGGGGCTTCTTAAGCGACGGACCGCGGGCTGCACGTGTCCTTGACGACCTGAACGAGCAGTGCAGGAACCGTTTTGCCTTCTGTCTCGACGCAGGGGCGGCTTCTCTCAGCGGGCAGGATATGGAGGATCTCGCCGCTGCGCTTGGCTCCCGCATTGCAGCGGTCCGGGTCAGCGAGACAGACGGGAAGACTGAGAAGCGGTATCTCCCCTTTGCCGCACCTGTGGAGACGGACTGGACAGCCTTCTTCCGCGGCCTTAGGACAGCTGGCTTTGACGGGGACCTGATCCTCGACGGCGGGGCCACGATCGGGGCGGTGTCTCCCCTGATCAAACCGGCGATTCTTTCCTTTGCGAAGGCAGTGGCGGATTATTTTGTCCTGCAGCTTGAGCTGGAGCAGGAAGTCCGGAAACATGAGAAGCTCGTTCTTTTCGGGGCCGGGAATATGTGCCGGAACTTCCTTCTGTCCTATGGGGACATTGTGCACCCGCTTTTTACGGTCGATAATAATAAAGCCCTCTGGGGCACGACCTTCGAGGGCCTTGCCGTAAAGGCGCCGGAAGAACTGAAAAATCTGCCTGCCGGAACGGCTGTCTGCATCTGCAATACCTATTACAGGGAAATTGAGGCGCAGCTTCAGGAGATGGGCATTACGGATTATTTCTTCTTCAATGACGAATACCCGCCGGTGCTTCCCTATGAGCGGCTGAAGAGGGGACTCATAGAATGATCGTCCGGGGCGACGTGCCGGGCAAAGTTAGAAATTGCTGACAGAAATTTTTGATTTTTTGAGGTGAAGAAAGTGCGCATCGGTGTACAGAGCCTGAATATTATTCATGATGAAAATCCGGCAGCCGGCTTCAAACGGATAGCTGCTGCGGGCTTTGACTGCTGTGACTTCGGCCAGAACGGGTATCTTCTGAACAGTGATCTCTACCGGACAGCACTTTCAAAGGATTCTGCAGGCATCCGCGGCGGCCTCTTTGACAGGAGCGAAGAGGAGATTGCGGAATTTTTCAGGCCCCATATCGAAGGAGCAAAAGCGGCCGGCGTTGTCGTCAACCAGATGCACATGCCCTATCCGGATTTTGTCCCGGGTGCGCCGGATGAGGTAAACGACTATCTCAAAAATGTCATGGCACCGAAGAGCCTCTACATTGCAAGCCTTTTTCATTGCCCCTATATCGTCGTTCACGGCTTCAAACTGGCGCATTTCCTGGGATCGGAAGAGGCTGAGTGGGAAGAGACGAAGATGTTTCTGGAATATCTGGCGCCGACGGCGAAAGCTCTTGGTGTCACGATGTGCATTGAAAATATCTATACCGGGGTAGGAGGAAGAATAATAGAAGGCCCCTGCTGCGACGCGGTCAAGGCAGTCCGGCGGATTGATGACATGAATAATAAATTCGGGGCGGAGATCCTCGGCTTCTGTCTCGATACCGGACACGCAAACCTCGTGGGCATCGACTATGAGCCCTTCATCCGGACGCTGGGCAGCCGCCTCAAGGTGCTTCATATCCACGACAACGACGGCATAGCGGACCTCCACCAGATTCCCTATACCTTTACGCGCGAGCGCAATAACCGCCCGTCCACGGACTGGGACGGCTTTCTTTCCGGCCTTCGGGCCATTCACTTCGACGGAGTCTTAAACTTCGAAACGGCTCCGGTTCTCAAAAGCTTCCCGCCGGAACTTGCTGACGATGCCCTGGCCTTCATCGCAAAGATCGGGCGGTATTTTGCAGGGCGGATAGAGAGGTGAGAACTGAAATACGGCTTGAAATTTCGTATGCGCATGCTATAATGGAACCGCAAAGGGACAAAAACGGACCTACAAGAGGAACCGAAACGGATTTGCCTGCTGAAAAATGATACGGAAAGGAGCCGCCATTATGGCCATACAGGTACCGCTTCAGGATGCGGAAAACGGTAGATTCCTGCAGCAGCAGCGGATTGCGCGTCTGCGCGCCTACAAGGAACGATTGAATTATACGTTCAAAGATATAGCAGAGAAGTCCGGTGTGCCGGAAAGTACCGTGAAAAAAGTCCTTACAGGCGCCACAAAGAATCCCCGGCGGAAGACCGTGGAGCAGATGGAGAAGGCGCTTGGGATCAAAGAGGCGATAGAAAAGACCGTCAGGGAAAACGGGAGAATGCAGGCCAAAGCCCCGAAGTATGTTTCCGGAACTTCTGCGGAAAAGCTGGAAGATATGGTGCCGGAAATTGAAGAGGCTGTAGAGGATGAACTGCACAGGACCGGAGTGGGAGATGACGGTGAAACTCCGCGGCTTTATACAGTTGAGGACTATTACAATCTTCCGGATGACCGCAGGGTAGAGCTGATTGACGGCGTGTTTTATAATATGGCGTCGCCGGCCAGCATTCACCAGTTTATTCTGGGGAAAATGTACGCTCAAATTGATACCTATATTGAGAAAAATGGTGGTCAGTGCCAGGCTTTTATGGCTCCGCTGGACGTACAGCTTGATGAAGATGACTACACCATGCTGCAGCCGGATCTTTTGATTGTCTGTGAACGGCGGAAGATTCTGGAGAAGTGTTTGTTTGGTGCTCCTGATTTCGTCTGCGAGATAATATCTCCGTCAAACAAACTGGGGGAACGCCTGCGAAGGCAGTTGAAATATTTCGATGCCGGTGTCCGGGAATACTGGGAAGTTTTTCCGTCGGATGAAAGGATTGCTGTTTATCATTTTGAGGATGAAAATTCGACACCGGAATTTTACAACTTTTCAGATGAGGTACCGGTGGCGATTTATGACGGAAAGCTGAAGATTGATTTCAGGAAGATTCAGGAGCAGATGCGGAAACTGTTTTGATAGAGGCCGTGAGCAGCAAATTTTTATGAGCGTTGCGAGCCGGGTCAGGAGCGGGCTTTCATATCAGCCCATAGTGCTCGAAGGCCTTGTACAGCCCGTCCGCGTGGATGTCGTCCGTTACATATTCGGCGATTTCTTTGATCTTCGGATTCGCATTTCCCATGGCAATGCCGTGGCGGGCAAAGGAAATCATCTCGTAGTCATTCATCCCGTCTCCGATGGCGTAGATGTTTTCTGCAGGAATAGCAAAGCGGTCCATGAGCCAGGCAATGCCATCTGCCTTCGTGAGCCCGTGAGGGACCACTTCCACCGCCTCACCCTTGTGGTCGATGAAGTCGAGGTCGGGCAGGGCGGCTTTGCATGCCGCCAGGTCCTCATAGGAAGAGATATTCGAGGAAAATTTGTTGATGGGGTCTTCCGGCGTCAGGGCACTCATGGGCCGGGCGTAGGCACCCAGTTTTTTAAAGAGGTTTTCAACATAGGAATCTCCGGGGAAGTCGGAGAGGTCCATGAAGTGGTGGTCTCTTCCTTCAAGTATGACCGGCATGCCGTGGCTCTTAAAGAGGACCGCGGCTTTTTTCACTTCCGCGTATGGAATCGTCACTTCCCGGAGAAGCTGGCCGTTCATTTCGATATGGCCTCCGCAGGCACAGACGTACCCGGACCAGGGCAGGTCTTCTATCCCGTTTTCGTGGACATTGGAGCGCGAGCGGCCGGTGTTGATGAAAACGCTGTTCCCCTTTGAAACGGCCGCGGCGAGCGCCTCCTTCGTGCTTTCCGGGATGATCCAGGCGCGGTCCCAGAGGGTCATGTCGATGTCGATAAAGATATAGGCAGGTACTGCCATAGCGGGCTCCTTTTGAAATTGGTAGCAGGGGGTGAGAGCAGGGGGACGTTTCTTGTGCTCCCATTTTGCAAGTGAGAGCACAAGAAACGCCGCCTCGCGGCGGTCCCCCTGTTTGCCGGGCAAACG
>OMTX01000048.1 GCA_900314085.1 uncultured Lachnospiraceae bacterium
CCATGTCCATTCCCCCTATCCGGCTGACGTCGAGCAATTATTTCAGAATAATAAATACAATCTAGCACAATCTTCTGCCTTTTTCCACAACACATGGCAGAAAAACGTATTTGAAGAAAGCCCTGCATAGGGTAAAATACTTCCGGAAAAATATTATTTTTAAGAAAAGAAAGGACATACCATGCCGGATTACAGCGGGAATATTCTATATGGAAAGAAGTGGACAGTCTGCGGAGACTCCTTCAGCCACGGCGACTTCACGGGGCTGCCGGAAAACGAATGGTATCTCACAGAGGGCCGCTACAAGGGCGAGATGCGTGTCTATCCCTATTTCATCGGAAACAGGAATGATATGGAGATTGTAAATCTCGCCATCAACGGGGAAACCCTGGCTCGCCTCGACCGGACGCGGACAGAATACAAGAAGCGGGATACGCGGGCAGCCTTTGCGGATGGGGACTATGAAAAGATTCCCGCCGACTCCGACTACATTACCTTCTACTTCGGCATCAACGACTGGCACCAGGACGTGCCCGTGGGAACGCCGGGAAACAAGGACCCCTACACCTTCTACGGGGCCTGGAACATGATCCTGCCGAAGGTCATCGACTCCTGTCCCTTCGCCCATCTCGGCATCATCATCACAAACGGGTCGTCATCCGAATATACGGAAGCCGAGCGGACCATTGCGCGAAATTACGGCATTCCCTATCTCGACCTCGAGCGTGACGAGCGCGTGCAGCTGACACTCCGTGCTTCCGAGCGGGAAGGCCTCTGCGATTATGTGAAGGAAGCCCGCCGCAAGGCCTTTTCCGTTTCCGAAACGAACGGGCATCCGAACCCGAAGGCCCACGAATATGAAAGCACCTTCATAGAAAACTTTCTCCGGTCCCTGTAAAATAGCAATCTGCACAATTTGTGCGGATGAATTTTGGCAAAAGCGTTCCCTTGCAGGATGAAAGAAAGATTGTTATATTGTACAAGGAAACTGAATCTTATATTTCAGTTTCCTTTTCTTATTATTTTTTTCCGAAAAGGGAGGTCTCTATGGAAACGAAACGCAGTCTGACCGGGGCAGAGAAAGCCGGTTACGGACTCGGTGCAGTCGGCAAGGACATGGTCTATATGCTGTCCGCCAGCTATATTTTATATTATTTTCAGGACATCATGGGCGTCTCCGCCTACGCCATGGGCGTGATCCTGCTTGCAGCGCGGGTTTTCGATGCCTTCAACGACCCCATCATGGGCGTCATTGTCGCAAAGACGAAGACAAAGATGGGCAAGTTCCGCCCCTGGCTTCTGATCGGAACACTGACGAATGCGGTCGTACTATATGCCATGTTCACCTGCCCGCCGGCCCTTGACGGGGGCGGCCTCATCGCCTATGCGGCCATCACCTATGTCCTCTGGGGTGTCACCTACACCATGATGGACATCCCCTTCTGGTCCATGATCCCGGCCTTCACGAAGGGCGGCAAGGAACGCGAGAATCTCACGACGCTGGCCCGGTCCTGCTCCGGCGTCGGTTCCGCCATCGTCTCCATCTTCACGGTCATGGCCGTCCATGCCCTCGGCATCCGCTTCGGCGGAACGACGGCGAAGGATGTAGAGCGCATCGGCTTTTCCGTCTTTGCCCTGATCATCGCGGTTCTCTTCGTGGTTTTCATTATCATCACAGTCGCTGCCGTCAAGGAGAAGTCCACGGTCGACATGGAGACCGCCTCCGTCAAGCAGATGTTCTCTTCCCTTGTCAGAAATGACCAGGCCATGGCCATCGTCATCACAATTGTCCTCGTTGACGTCGCCATGTACATCACGTCAAACCTCGTCATCTACTTCTTCAAGTACGATCTCGGCGGAACGGGCTGGTACAAGGATTACACCCTTTTCAACACCGTCGCCGGCGCAGCCCAGATCATCGCCATGATGGCCCTCTACCCCATCCTGCGCCAGGCGCTGAAGATTGCAAATACAAAGATCTTCTACGCAGGCCTCGCCATGTCCATGATCGGCTATGTCGGCCTCCTCGCCCTTGCAACCGCCGGAAACAAGACGCTTGCCCTCTTCCTGATTCCGGGCGTCCTCATTATGGCAGCAAGCGGCATGAATAATGTCCTCATTACCATCTTCCTCGCAAATACCGTCGACTACGGAGAAATCAAGAACGGGCGGCGCGACGAATCCGTCATTTTTTCGATGCAGACCTTCGTTGTCAAGCTCTCTTCCGGCCTCGCTGCCTTCATTGCCTCGTTGACGCTCGGAGTCTTAAACCTCTCGAATGCTGCCGTCACGGAAGCCGACCAGACCGTCGACTTTTCACTCGGCGTTGCAGCATCCCAGAAGATGGGCCTTCGCATGGTGATGACGCTCATTCCCATCGCAGTCCTCATCGTTGCCTGCATCTGGTTCAAGGCGAAATACCGTCTGAATGACAAGAAGGTCGAGGAGCTCGCGGAGCAGGTAGCTGAGCTTCACGAAGTTCGGTAAGCGGATCGCCGCCGGCAGAATTGCAGCAATTTTTCATACAAAAGGCTTACCTGTTAAATCCGTACAATCGAATACAATTTTTCAATGTCAAAGCCCGATTCTCAGTGCCTTTCAGAAAACTGAAAATCGGGCTTTAACAGGCACGCGGTATTGTATGCAATATTTGCGATATTGACAGGCAAAACACGATTCATTCCCCCCGGAGTTTCCGCCGTATCGAAAATCGATGCAGCGGAGGCTCCTTTTTTCACGAAAACATGCGAAAATGTCTGAAATCACTATGTTTTAAATTTGTAAAGTGCTAGATTTTTATTTAAGTGATTTTTATCAAAAACTCTCTGACTAAGGAGGTTCTCATGGAAGAGAAAACAGCAAAAAAACACGGCAATCGGGGCTTCAAAACATCGATGCTTATGATCGCCCTGATCCCTATGATCATCGTCACAGTCTGCCTCACACTGACATCCATCGTCATGCAGGAGCGGGCCCTGAAGCAGAGCTACAAGGACCGCCTGTCCTCTGTGGATGCCATGCTTTACGAGCAGTACAAGCGCAGCGCGGACGGAGTTGAAAGCCTGACATACGACGAATCGACCGACGTCACAACAATGAACGGGGAACAGATTGCCGGCGGTGACTCCACGAAGATGGAACAGCAATTCGATACGTACAAAAAGAATTACGACATCGACTGCACCCTCTTCGTCGGGGACACCCGCCGCGTCACTTCCGTTGTCGGAGAGGACGGGAACAAGGCAGTCGGAACCCAGGCATCTTCTGAAGTCATCAGCACCGTTCTGCAGGGCGGACAGGAGTATTCCTCCGAGAACACAAAGGTTGCCGGAAAGTCCTACTTCGTCTACTACACCCCCATCAAGGACGGGACCGGCGCCATTGTCGGCATGTTCTTCACCGGCATCCCGAGAGCCGAATATGAAACTGCATTGAAATCCGCCATGGCAACGATGCTGGTCATCGCCGCCATCCTCCTGGTTCTCACGATCGTCATCGTTTCCCTTCTCGCCACCCGCATCACGAACTTCATCCTCGATGCCGACAAGGCCAACGCCCAGATCGCCGAAGGAAACCTGACATTTGAAGTAAACGACAAGGCCATGGCCCGCGGCGATGAACTCGGTGAGCTCGTCCGCAATGCCGATGCCCTCCGGAACAAGCTGACGGAAGTCATTGGGAAGATCAACGGGAAAGCCGCAGAGATCAAGGATTCCGCTGCAACTATGAGCGAATCCGCCCGCACGACAGAGGAGAATACCCAGAGCGTCACCCAGGCCGTCGGCGAAATCGCGACCGGCGCTACCTCCCAGGCGGAAACCGTCCAGGAGGGCGTGGAGGCCATCGGAGAAATTGTCACCTCTGTCGGCACCCTGACGGAGGAGGTCGCCGGAAGCGACGAAAAAGCCTCCGATATGGCAGCTTCCTCTGACCAGATGAAGGCTTCGTTTGACGAGCTGAAGGAAGCCATGTCCCAGACGGAGATGTCCCTCGCCGAGGTGGCCGATGCCATGAAGGCTGTCGACTCCTATGTCGGTGAAGTCCAGGAAGCTGTCACCGCCATCGATTCCATCGCCGGACAGACAAACCTCCTGTCCCTGAATGCATCAATCGAAGCGGCACGCGCAGGCGAAGCCGGCAAGGGCTTTGCGGTTGTCGCGGAAGAGATTTCCCATCTGGCCGACCAGTCGAAGGAATCGGCAGGCTCTATCGCTGAGATTATGAACCACCTGTCCGACCGGTCATCTTCTGCCGTGAAGACCGTTGACCAGCTGACTGAGATCATCAACCGCCAGCAGGAAATCAGCGGATCTGCCCAGGAATCCGTTGAAAGCGTATCTGCAGCCATTGCGGATGTCCGTGACTCCTTCGCCCGCACGAAAGACGAGTGCGACAATATCCGGACGAAGTGCAATGCCGTAAACGACACGATGTCCTCTCTCTCCGCCATCTCCGAGCAGAACGCCGCTTCATCCGAAGAGACGTCCGCGTCCATGGAGCAGGTCAACAACACCGTTACGGACATCAAGGATCTGTCCGCACGGCTCTCCTCTATTTCCGAGGAGCTGAACGAAATGCTCGCTTACTTCACAACGGAGTGATATAGTTTCTAAGCGCGAAAATTCAACGTACAAAACCGCGGGGCGGGAGCAGCACTATGACTGCTCCCGCCCCGCTTTTCAGAAAAGGAAGAAGAAAGATATATCATGCACGGACGCGCACCGCTTTCACGGCACGTGCCGGGTGCTGCCGGGATACCGGCTGATACAGAGTGTCTCCCGTCTCACACTCCGCGGAATGTGAAGCGGTTGACAAGCTGCTTGTCGTTGTGAATAAGATACGCTTCGTGCGTGAGGGAACCCCAGGTGTCGTCGCCGCCAACACCAGCCTCCATGCCGAGCTTGACGTAAGTATTGACGAAGGCGGGAAGCTCATTCGTATGATGAGCGGCCTCAAGGTCACCGGGCTTCACGGGAAGAGCCGAAAAACCTAGGATTTCCGCCGGAGCTGTCTCTCCGGAGAAGTCCGGATCCACGGCATCGAAGCGGATGCCGCGCCCCCGCTCGTCTGTAATCTCCGCCCAGCGCATGCCTGTCCGGAATCCGCACTCCGTGGGGACTAAGTACTTCGAAAGATTGTCCTCGACTCTCATCGTGTAGATATCCGCCTTGGCGAGATGCCGGTCGGCATAGGTCTCTTCCGGGCCTTCCCCGTACCAGCGCACACGGTTCAGGCGGCCGTCTAATGTGAAGAGCATGCCAAATTCCGGCAGTTCCCCGACTTCCGCGGAAGGCGGCAGGGTTTCCGTCACCTTCACGAAGCCATCCCCGGTCACGACGTATTCAATCGTACAGTCAAGAGCCGGCTGCACAGGCAGATGGTACGTAAACGTCACCTTGACGGAGTCTGCGGTTTTTTCTACCTCACACGGCGTCCACTTACGTCCGTGCTCGTACTTGGGCGAAGCATAGAGACTCGCCGCCATCCACTGGCCGCCGCGGAAGGCGATCTGGTTTGCCATGTCGTTCTCGGTCGGCGCCCGCCAGAAGGTCGGCCGGGGCTGCTCCTTGATGAGCTCCATGCCGCTGTAGGTGTAAGAAACGATGCCTCCGGTCAGCTTGCTGAAATAGACCATGAAGTCGTCGTTCCGCACCCCGATCTCATGGCAGGATTCCGCCACGATGAGGGGCTTCTTCACCGTGATGTCGCCGCCCTGGGAAAGGCCGGACGGGGCGTAGAGATTGTCGTTCATGGAGTGCTTGCGGCAGTATTTGCCGAAGACCTTCTGCCCCCAGGCGATTTCATAGCCTGCAGGCGCCCAGATGGTATCAGATGCAAGGCAGAAGGAAAGCGTGGCCAGGTACTCTCCCGTTCCGTCCTTTTCCCCGCGCTTTATATTATCCTCATGGATCTTTTCCGGAATGGAAAACGGCAGGGGGATGGTCTTCCTGGAAAGAGGCGCAACCGAAAGGCGCAGGACCTCCCGGGCGACACATGTCCCTTCACGTGTCAGAGTGAATACGGCGCGGAAGGCATCCGTATTTGTGAAGAGGAAGCGGTTTTCAATGGAGACCTCCGCGTCCGAAATCACCGCCCAGATAGACTGGTAGCAGGCCTTTACCTCCTGCATCTTCGGCGAGGGCTTGCGGTCTTTGGCATAGCAAATGCCGTTTCCGGAGAAGGATCCGTCGTTCGGCCGGTCACCGAAGTCGCCGCCGTAGCCCTGGAACTCTGTCCCGTTTTTGTCCGTAAGCGTCATGGACTGGTCGATATAGTCCCAGATGAAGCCGCCCTGGTAACGGGGCTCGGAATTCGCAAAGTCCGTATATTCCTTCAGGGCGCCCGTGGAATTTCCCATGGAATGGGCGTATTCGCAGTTGATGTATGGCTTGTCCGGTGTCTCGGCAAGAAGCTTTTTGATCTCGGGAACGGGATAATACATGGTCGAGATCATGTCCGTCGTTTCCGGATAGCGCTTGTCGTGATCGACGCCCTCGTAGTGGACGAGCCGGTGAGGGTCCAGAGACCGGAAGAGATCCGCCTCGTCGCGGATGACCGTGCCGCCGTAGGACTCGTTCCCGCAGGACCAGATCAGGATGGAGGGGTGGTTCTTGTCGCGCTCGTACATGGACCGGGCGCGGTCGAAGATCATCGCCCGATAATTTTCGCGGTCGCCGGGCACTGCATAGCTGTCACCCCGGTTTTCCTGCCAGATGGCGTCCCAGACTCCGTGCGTTTCCATATTTGTCTCATCAATAATATAGAGCCCCAGGATATCCGCCAGCCGGTAAAGGGCGGTCTTGTTGGGGTAGTGGGACGTGCGAATGGCGTTGATATTGTTCCGCTTCATCGTGATGAGATCCTGCAGGATGATGTCATCCGCCATGACACGGCCATTCTCCGCCGTGAACTCGTGGCGGTTCGTCCCGTTGAAGACGATACGTTTCCCGTTCAGGCACATGATGTGATCGATGAGCTCAAAGCGGCGGAATCCGACGCTTTCGGAGATGATCTCATCAGGGCCCGCCCCGCTCGGATTTTCATTCACCCCGAATTTGAAAAGATCGGAATGGTCTGCCCCGTAGACCTCGATATTCAGGACATAGAGGTTGGGCTCCTCAGCCGACCAGAGCTTCGGCTTCTCCACAGGGATGCGGATTTCCGTCCGCCCGTCACCGGAAAGCTCACCCTTGCCGTTTACAAGCTCCCCGTCTTCATTGGCAAGGGAGAGGCGGTACTGGCCGGCGCCCGTTGACTGCATGGAAACGACGAGATCGGCATTTTTGTAATTGTCATCGAGAAGGGTCTCTATCTTCAGGTCTTCTATGTGGCAGGCAGGAATGGTGTAGAGATACACATCCCGGAAGATGCCGGAAAAACGGAAGAAATCCTGATCCTCCGTCCAGGAGCCTGCGGAAAAGCGGAAAACCATGCATGAGAGCTTGTTCTCGCCCTTGCGGTCTATATACTTCGTCAGATCAAATTCCGAAGGGGTGAAGGAGTCTTCGCTGTAGCCGACATAGTGCCCGTTCAGCCAGACCGCAATCGCCGACTCGGCGCCCTGGAAAGAAATCCGGACAGGCCCCCTCTTCCACTTCTCATCGGAAGGCAAAGTGAAGTACTTCGTGTACATGGCAACCGGATTGAAGACCGTCGGCAGATCCCCGGGCGTGAGCTCCTCCGTCCCCTCCCAGGGATACTGGGTGTTCACGTACTGGGGATGGCCGTACCCTTCCGTCTGGATGTGGGCAGGCACGCGGATACTGTCCCACCGGTGGCAGTCGAAGTCCGCCTTGTAGAAGTCCTTCACGGCTTCCTCATAGGATTTCGCCCAGGCAAATTTCCAGATTCCGTTCAGATAATACTTGAAATCCGACCGCCCGGTCTCCGCAGCCGCCTTCGTCGAATACCACTCGTGATCAGAGTGGGCAGGCAGGCGGCCCTGCTCAAAAATTTCCGGATCCCTTACGATTCCGTAGTCGAATTCGGACATGATTTTCCTCCTCAAAAGCGCTGATTTTTTGCGCAAAAAGGGCAGGCCCTTTCAAAAGCCAAAGACCTGCCCTCAAGTTCAAAGAAAACTGTTTACTTCACAGAGCCTGTGATACCTTCGGCGAACTGCTTCTGCAGAACGAAGAAGATGATCAGGGTAGGCAGGGTGCAGAAGAGAACGCCCAGCATCAGGAGGCCGTAGTCAATCGTATAGCCGCCGGCGATGTTTGCAATCAGCATGGGCATGGTCTGCGCCTTCGTCTGGTTCATGACGACCTTCGGCCACAGGTAAGCGTTCCACGCGTTCATGAAGGAAATAACCGCTGCTGCCGCATAGGTGGACTTCATGACGGGCATATACATACGGAAGTAGATACCGAATTCAGAGAGCCCGTCCATTCGCGCCGCCTCCATGATATCCACGGGGAAGTTCCGAGAGTTTTGCCGGAACATCATGATCATGAAGGGCGTCGAAATCGAAGGAAGGATGAAAGCGACCGCCGTGTTCAGGAGCTTCATGGAAGAAATCATCTTGAACAGGGGGATCATCGTCGCCACCTGGGGAACCATCATCGCAAGAAGGAGGATGGCAAAGAGGGCATCCTTCGCCTTGTCATGGTAGAGCTCGAAGCCGAAGCCGGCAAGGGAGCAGACAAAGAGGCAGAGCACCGTCTGCAGGGCCGCATAGAAGAAGGAGTTCCACATCGTATGGGCAAGGCTGACGTCCTTGCTGAAGTTCAGCAGATTGTTCAGGTTCTGCATGAAGTAAGTGCCAAACCAGATCTTGCCGCGGGCCACGTCGACAGACTGGTTTGTCGCCGCCGTGATCATCCAGTAGATCGGGAAAACCGAAATGAAGGAAACGATGATCAGGAAGATATAAGTCGGAATCAGCCGCCGCTGGATGGCGGAGGAGTTTTTCTTCTTTTTCTCAGTCACGTTTATCACCCACTTTCAGGTTGATGAAGGCAAGGATTGCCACCATGATGAAGACGACGAAGGACATCGCGGATGCGTATCCGAAGTTCGCAACGCCTTCACCGAAGGAGTTGTTGTAGATGTAGTGGGACATCGTGATGGTCGAGTTCGCGGGGCCGCCCTTCGTCAGGTTGACGGACTCATCGAAGAGCTGAAGAGTACCGTTGATCGACATGATGAAGGTCATGATGATGGTCGGCCGGAGCAGGGGCACCGTGATGTGCCAGAAGGTCTTCCAGCCGTTTGCGCCGTCGATCTTTGCCGCTTCGTATACGGAATACTCGATGTTCTGCAGGCCGGCGAGGTAGAAGACCATATTGTAGCCTGTCCACCGCCAGAGCAGGGCAAGAATAATGACAACGCGGGCCGACCCGGTCGTGCCGAGAAAGTTGTAATTCGTCTCGAGGATGCCTAAGCGTACAAGGACATCATTGATGAGACCCTGCGTAGCAAAAAGGGACTTAAAGATCAATGCATATCCTACGAGGGATGTCGCGCAGGGAAGGAAGATCATCGTCCGGAAGAGTCCCTTGAACTTCAGGTGCTTGTTGTTCAAAAGCTGGGCAAGAAGGATCGCCAGCACCAGCATGATGGGAACCTGGATGATCAGGTAGAAGAAGGTATTGAAAACCGCCCCCCGGAAGAGCTTGTCCTGCCACATCCGTGTATAGTTGAATGTGATGGGATTTGCCCATTTCAGATTTGCCGAAGACCCTGTCTGGAGAGACATGATGAAGGCCTGGATCATCGGCCAGAAGCTCATCACAAAGATGAGTATAGTCGCGGGCATCAGGAAAGCCCAACCTGCTGCCCGCTGTTTTCCCTGAACGCTCTTGTACTTCTTTTCCGTGTTCAAGAAAATTCCCCCTTTCTGCATTTGCAGAGTTCTCTGTTTCAAAGGACCGCATTCAAAAAAGTCTTATGAATAATGTCTCAGCCTGCACCTGCAGCACCGCCCCAATTGTTCGGTCCCCTACTTCCGACGGCTCCTGTGACAGAACCGCCGGACATTCACCTCAAAAACAGGGAGCCGGAGAGCCGGCTCCCTGCCTGGTGATCTTTCTATTTCTCTTGTCTCAGAGGGACTCAAGAATATCAGTTGTTTCCGCCTTCCATAGCGAAATCTACCTGATCCTGGGCATTCTTCAGTTCGGATGCCGTATCAGCGCCGTCGATGATATTGTGGATGGCTGCTGCTACCTGCGTACGAGCGGTGTAGTGATAATCGGACTGCTCAACAGTAGGAACATGTGTACCCATCTCTACGATAGTGGAGTAGATAGGCTGGTTGTTGAAGTACTCAACGCCCTTCTGGTATACGTCGGACTCGCCGGCCTTTGCCCATGTGGAGATGACTCCGCCGTTTGTCAGGGCTGCATCATAGGTCTCTGCTGCGCCTTCGCCGCCGCCGAATGTGTAAGCGAGGAAGTCCTTTGCTAGGTCAGCCTTCTTGCAGTTGCCTGTGATGTAGAGGGAAGAACCGCCGTTCGAAGCGTAGCCTTCCTTGCCGGAAAGAGTAGGCATGGAAGTAATCTCCCACTTTCCGCTGTTCTCAGCAACCTGCTCGATTGTAGGGATGATCCAGTTGCCGTTCATGACACCTGCAACCATGTCGCCCTGGATAGCCTGGTTCGTATAGTCGGACCAGTCATTTGCGAGGTAAAGGACATTGTCCTGAGCCAGCTTTGCGATGACATTGATGACATCGACCATGGTCTGGTTGTCAACGAAGTTTGCCTTGCCGTCCTTGAACTGGGAAACGCCCTCAGCCTGCAGCATCATGTAAGGAAGATCGTTGCCGTCGCCGTCCATGCAGAGGAGGTACTTGCCGGTCTTCTCATATACGGCCTTGCCGATCTCGTCGAACTTGTCCCACGAAATGCCTGTCACATCGTCAATCGTGTAGCCGGCCTGCTCAAGAAGGTCTGTCCGGTATGCGAAGATGACCGTGCCGTTGTCGACAGGGAAGCCGTAGTGCTTGCCGTCGATCGTGGAGTAGGAAATCTTCTCAGCAGAGAAGTCATCCCAGTTCACATCAGCGTCATCTACGCTCTGCCATGCATCAGGATAATCATGTACATAGCGGTTGATGTAGTGATCCTGGAAAAGGACGATGTCGGGAAGTGTGCTGTAATCACCTGAAGAACCTGCAAGTGTTACCGCATCCTCGACGTCGGAAGACTGGGACTGGGTAATGATGTTCAGCTTGAAGTCAGGATCCTTCTTCTGGTAAGCAGCCTCTGCTGCCTTCAGAGCGGGGATGTTGAAGTTCTCATCCCAGGCGTATACGGAAAGCTCCTTGTCGCCTTCTGCAGATGTATCAACAGAAGCCGTGTCGTCTTTCTTTTCGCCGGAATTGCTGTCCGAAGACGTGTTGCTGCCGCAGCCGGCCATCATGGAGACAGCCATAGCACCGGCAAGAATCATGGTTAACAGTTTCTTTTTCATTGAAATAACCCTCCTTTTTCGGGGATGGCCGTTTTTGCAGGTCTCCAACAATCACTCCGCCGGCGGTTTCGCCTGCCGTTTCGTGATTTCCTACAAAATCCGACCCCCTTCATTTATGGTCTATGGTTATTATACCCAGTGCAAGGGCTTTTTGTTGCCGTTTTCGCCCGTTGAAATAGCAATTATGACTATTGTACACGATTGTTTTTGCTGCCCGGGCACGTTTTCGTCGAAATTGCACAATTTGGAAGAGTCGTTTTTGTGGAAACTACTCAAACGAAAAAAGTATCCGAAAACAAAGCCTTTCCGAAGAAAAAAAGAAAAGCTGATTTTCACGAAAGTCCTTTGTTTCCGGGCTTTTCCGTTTTTGGAAGCAAAAAAAGAGGAACCCCGGCATGCGGACACGCCAAAGTTCCTCTGCATCATCTTCCGATTTTATTTTATTAATAATCCCAGCCCTGCTTGGCGGAAATGTGGTACCCGCGCAGCTTCAGCTCTCCACTCTCCGCCTCGCGCCGCCAGCGGTTGGGCGTCGTCCCCGTCACCTTGCGGAAATTGCGGCTGAAGGTAGAAAGGGTCGGGAAGCCGACCTTGAAAGAGACTTCCTGGATAGAATCCTCTGTCTGTTCCAGAAGATCACAGGCCTTCTTGATCCGAACGAAGTTCACATACGCCAGGGGCTTCATCTGCATGATGTTTTCAAACGTCCGCCGGAAGTGGCTTTCCGACAGGGTGCACTCCGCAGCCATGTCCGAAATCCGCACATCCTCCGCGTAGTGGCTGTCCACATAGGCGAGGGCCTTTTCTATGCTCTTCGTGAAGGCCTTCTGCTTTTTCACAGCCTCCCGCTCTTCCTCCAGGCGGAGAAGCTCCACGACGAGCTGGCGGAGGCAGCCTTTGATCGTTTCCTTGTAGTAAGGATCCTGCCGCCGGCACTCTTCGATGATCGTCCGAATGACCGTGTCCATGCGCTCGTGGTGAGCCTTTGTTTTCAGTGTTCCCCGCTTGTTTATGATACGGAGAATGTCGTCCGCATTCATGCCGCTGGAGCCCATTTCATTTTTCACGAAGCTGTCAATGTCGATGAAAAGGAACTCCCACTTGCAGATATTGCCGGGATCAGAAATCGTCGTATGGGGAATCCGCTCGGGAATGAACGTAAACATCTCCCCCTCGTAGCGGTACTCCCGGTCCTCGATCAGCATACGCCCGTGGCCGTTGTAACAGTAGCCGATCTCCGCGTAGTTGTGAAAGTGCAGCTGCTCCCCGTAGCCGAGGCCGTATTCCTGTTCCCATCCCTTGCCAAGTTTCGGCAGGACATAGGAGTCCGCCGGCATTGTATAATAGCGGAATTCCACCTCCGGTTTTTTCATTGCAATTTCCCCCTTGTAAAAAGCAATCTCCGTCCCGCCGCAATTTCGGCTATTTGGCAGCCGGAAAAGCGGATTTCCCACTTTACAGGTTCCGGATTCTTGCAAAAACAATTACCCCCGTGCCTGTAAATATAACAGACGCGGGGGTCGAATGTAAATATTTTCGGGCAAAATTTTTGCAAATTTGACTAACAGAGATGCTTCAACCGTCCGGAAAGAGGCGGTATTTCATACCTTCCGGTCTGCCTGCTTCAAAACCTCCATATCAAGCAGAAGCACGTAGTAGATATCGCCATAGTACTCGTGGCGAATGCGCCGACCGGCATCGAAAACGGTTTTTACTACATCGTTTTTCGCGCGGACCCGATAGATGAGAAAGTCATAGCCTTCCCGGTCCGGTTCAGCCTGCTGACGGGCAATGCTCTCTTCCACCCACAGGATATCCTCCGGATGAACCAGTGTACGAAAGGAACGCCCCGTCAGCCACATGAATTCCTGCAGGGTGTCACATTCAAACAGGCGCACGCACTCGTCGTTGGCATAGAGGATTTCCTCCGGGCCGCCGGCCTTGTATATGAGGACCGCCCCGGGCGCGCCGCCGGCCAGGTCCTTGAAATTGAACCCCATCTGCTCGCGCGGCTCATCGTCCATTTCGGCCCGGAAGTGGGAAATATGGTGGTGCACCTTGCTCTTGGCGTGGTAGAGCGCACTGTCCGCCCACCGGTAGAGCTCGGCAAAGTCGCGGCTGTCCTCCGGATACATAGCGACACCGGCAGACGCATAGTAGAAATACTCCCGACCGCCCGCCTCGAAGTAGTGCTTGCGGTTGAAGAAGTCGCGGAATTTTTCCTTCCAATCATCGGCAGGATTCTTGAAGAGCATCTGAAACTCATCGCCGCCGTTCCGCGAAATCGTCCCTGCCTTTCCGACCAGATCGGAAAGTTCCTCCGCAAAAGACGTGAGCAGGACATCGCCCACCGAATGGCCGTAAAGATCGTTGAAGGACTTGAAATTGTTGATGTCCATAGCCACGATGCAGGCGGATTTCACGCGATGGTCCGTGGCCATGTCTGCCATGGCCCGGTCAAAACCGTGGCGGTTCCGAATGCCGGTAAGCGCGTCCGTGTAATTGTTGTCCCGGAGGTTGATATTCTGCTGAGTCAGCGCAGAAAAAAGGAAGGCAATAGCCAGCATCATGACCGTTGCTCCCCAGAAAAGGAAGCGGTTCAGAGGGCTTTGCTGCGGGTCGAGATAAAGGCGCCACTTCTTTCCGTAAATCACCTGATCGACGGCTATGCTGCGGGCGCTCTGCTCTTTCTCCCCGGAGACAAAGACTTCCTGCCCGTCCACCTCTGCCGTCAACTCATAGCGATAGCCCATTGTCCCTATGGAATCGAAATTCGCCTTATCAAGGACCGTGTCTGCATCGGCTATGACGATGGAAAAGCCCCAGAAGGTGGACATCTTCCCCTTAGAAAGATAGACCGGCTGCCGGATGGCCATGCCGAAGCCGCCCTGCTTCAGCTCAAAGGGACCGGCAATCATCGTCTTCCCGGAATTCCGGCACCTCAAAGCTTCCTCCCTGCGGTCCGTGTCATTCAAAAGATCGACATTCAGGCTTGCTTCGTTCCCTTCGAGGGGATAGATATAGGAAACAACGCCATCCGGCGCCAGCTGTACGCAGCGGGCCATATCGTTGTTCGAAAGGACCGCATCCGCCAGCGTATCAAAATCCGTCACCCGGCCCTTGTCAATGATGACGACATTGGCCATGGCCTGCGTGGTGGCCGCGCATGTATTCAGGGACCGGTAAAGGGCATTGAGCTTGAGCTTCCCATAGGAGGCCGCCGTTTCTTCTATATTTTCCGCCAGAGAGACAGAAAGAAGCGTTGAGCAGAGAACGGCCAGCAAAAGGCCGATAGCGAGGGACGGTGCATTGAAAATCTTCCGCCGTTTCTTTTTCCTGCCAGCCTCAGGCCACCGGGTCTCAACTTCCGCCCGCCTTTCCGCCTGCTCTGTTGCTGCAGGAGACGCCGCCTGGTGCAGAATATCCCAAGATTCGTCATTATTTTTTTGCTTTTCCGTCATGACGGCTCCTTTGCATTTGTACAATCAAGAAGAAGGGAAATGTGACGCGGCAGAAAACATCCGGCGGATTTTTCACCGGGCGCCGGATGGCCGCAATCGGAAATGCATGCCAGCCGCTGCAGGCGCGACAGATCGCACCGGTTCAGACAGCTTTCACGAAGATATCCATGTATTCCGCCATCTCCTCCTGCATCTTTTCCATGGCGCCGGAGAGGATGCGCAGGACCTCCGTATCGTCGAGGCCGAGGATTTCTGAGATTTCCTTCCGCGACAGATCCTCGTAATAGAACATAAGAACAACCTTCTTCTCGGCATTCGAAAGTTTCTCCATGGAGAACTTCAGGCGGCTGGCAAGCTCCGCCCGATCGATAGGAAGCGATGAGCCCCCGCCCTCCTCGAGGTAGGAGAAAGAGGATCCCGAGGACAATATAAACGCCGTCTCCGCTTCTACAAGCGCCGGCACCGTCATGTCAACGGCCTTTGCGACGTCCGACTCCTTAAAGGGCTTCCCGCTTTCCTCGAGGGCCTTCCGGGCTGCGTCTATTCTTTTTTTCGTATCAATAATCAGGCGCTTCGCGTCCGTCCGCTTCGTGACCTCGTCTACGATAGTCTTGCGGATTCGCGCGCCGGCGAAGTCCTCAAAGCGCCCCGTCCCATCGTACTTGTAGATGGCATCGATGAGGCCGGGAATACCCGCGTCCACAAGGTCGCAGTCTCCTGCAGCCGTGCCGAGGTAGGCGGACAGGCGTGAGGCAACATTCACGACGAGGTAGACGTACTCCTGCGTCAGGGCGTCCCTGTTCACTTCATTCTGCGCCTCCCGGTAGGCGGCCCAGAGCTTTGCTTTTCTGTTCGCGGCGGCATCCGCGCGGATGATATTTGTATACACTGCGTTTCCTATATTTCTTTATGACGGGGGACGAAAGCTTCCATCCCGCTCTCTATAGCCAAAGCAGGCGAGTAGAAGGGGAACAAAGTTCCAAATCTCTCCTTCTCTGCCCGCACAGCAGCTGCAAACGGGGGACAATGTTCAAAGTGTTTATATTATACCCCAGCGCAGTGGGCTTTGAAAAGCAAAAATCAGGGGCATATATCCGGCGGGCTGAAGACAAAAGAAAGGGGCGCGGCGCATCGTGCGCGCCGCGCCCCGGAAGGCAATGGCCGGGTTTATATTAGTATGAAAGCTTCTCTCCGCCCTGTACATAGACACAGCTTGGCGCCGCAACGTAAAGGGTATCGCAGATGTAGAGGCCTCTCGCGTCCTGGTAAACGATTCCCTCAGAAGACTCTTCAACCTGGTACTTCACATCGAAAGCCTTCGCAGCCTCGTTCCAGGAATAGAAGGCGTAGCGGTATTTCCAGTCGCTCCACTCGGAGTCTTCCTTTTCCGTCCCGGAATAGCCGAAGCCGATGAGGTTTTTGTCCGCGGAGGCGAGCACCGACCGGTAATCGTAGGTGTAGAGATCGCTGTACACAAGCGGGATCACCGTACTGCCGACCTCCGCCGGGTTCGCGGGATTCGAGATATCAAACATCGTGAGCTTCACGCCCTTCTGCCTTCCCGTCTCCGGATCCGTCTCATAGCCGATGCCGACGAGGCGGCCGGCTCCCCAGGGATGCAGGTAGTCGGAGAAGCCTGTAATCTTCAGGTAGCCTAAGAGCTTCGGCTTATCCGGATCCGAAATATCCACTGCAAAGAGAGGATCTATCTGCCGGTAGGTGACGAAGTAGGAAATATTTCCGATGTAGCGGGCGGAGTAGATCTGCTCGCCGGGCGCGAGCCCTGTGAGAGCGCCCCTCCGCTTCATATCCGCATCGTAGACATAGAGGCCGTTTGACGTATCCCCGCTGCTGCCGTAGGTCGTCGTCAGGATGAAGAGGTTGTCGTCCACGGTCCGCAGGGCGAAGTCATCCATGACAGAGCCGGACACCGTCGCCGCTCCCGCAGCGTCCACCTTCCCGTCCGTCAGGGTGAAACGGGCGACGTTCGTGGCATCCACGCCGGATGTGTAATCGCCCCCGTAGAGGTAGATAGCATTGTCCGTTACATATTGTGTACAATAATTGTTTACGATCATACAGCAGTCAATCCGGGAAAAGCCGGTCACCCCGATGTCGTAGGTTGCGATGATGGTCTGCCCTGTCCCGCGCCGCGGCAGGTAGATGTCCTCTGCGGAAAGTTTCTGCCCATCGACAGCCGGCCAGGCTGTGTCCTCCTCCTCAATCCAGTTGTTCGCAAAGATGACGAGCAGGCCGTCCGAAGTGATGCGTGCCGAGGAATATTCCCCGTCGATGCAGTTCACGGAGAGAAGCCTTGCGTTTTCAGGGTCTTTTATATCATAGGTGAAGATACCGAGAAGCTTCGTATCGCTGTCGTAGCTTCCCTCCTGAAAAACAACGTCCTCCGTCGCGCCGCTATTGATCCCGCCGCCGTACTTGTAGAGGTTTCCGAGCACAATGAGCTTTCCGTCCTGCACGAACATCTCCGACACATTGACAGCGCACGTCTCGATGCAGTCCGCGACCTCCTTCGGAACCGTGACACCGGCCGTCCCTTCCTTTGAGCCGTTTCCTACGGTGTCACTGTTCCGCACTGCCGCAATCGTATCACTTGTCACATTGATGTCGTCACAGCGGGAAAGAGTGGTTCCGTCCGCCTTTGTGACCTTCACGGATTCGCCGGCCAGGCGGTAGATGTATTTCCCGTCCGTCTTTACGATGTCTGCCTCGTCCACTCCTTCGACAACGGTATTCGTCTCCGAATAGTCGCCGCCCTTCGCCGGTCCGGAGTATTCCCCCGAATTCTGAGCGGCGGAATCCTCAGTAGCGCCTTCTGTCACGCCCGTATCCGACTTCATTCTGTCCAGCAGGGAAGTCCGGTCCCTCAGCTGTGTCTTGACGTAGGACTTGTAGACACTGTCTGTCTTCGCCACCGTGTACATCGTCCCGGCATTGTGGCGTTCGAAGGTCTCTTCTACCGTCGGCATCGCGTCGGTCTTCGTCTCCTTTGAGACCTCGTCGAGGCTCGTCCCCGCCTTCTCGAGCTGTTTCTCGAAGTGCTCGTACGTCAGGAAGGAGGACGCTCCAACGAGAAGGACCGCCGCGGCTGCCGTCGCCAGCATCCTGCCGCGCCGCTTCTTCCGCGCCTTCTCTATATCGGCCGCATCCGAAAGCTCCCGGGCTGCCGCTGCCGCATCGGCTTCGTCGTACCCGGAGATCTTCGCGGTCCGCCCGCCCTCGCTTACGAGATCCTCAATCCGTCCGGCTTCCTTCTCCGACCGCCGCTCGCGGGCATCGAGCCGCAGGCGCATGACATCCGGATCGAGCATATCGGGAACTTCAACTTGCTCTGCCGCTTTTTTCAGCCTCTCTTCTATGTCACTCATAGCTTTTCTCCTAATTGATCATCCGCCGCAGCTTCGCATACGCCCTCGATTCCCGCGACCGCACCGTCGCTGCCCGGAGACCCAGCATCGCTGCAATCTCCCGCGTTTTGAAGCCACCAAGCACGTGCAGGAGAATAATATTTCTGTCCTGCTCATCTATTCCGGAAAGAAGGGCGAGCACCTCCTCCGGAGACTCTATGCCGCGTGTCTTCAAGGCTTCATCCACTTTCCCGGACGCATCTGCGAAGCTGCCGTCAGTCCTATCGTCCGTCCCTGACCGCTCGTTCAGGGACGCCGGCTCATTCGCGTAGTAAGCGCGCCGCCGCATGCACTTTGCGGAGAGTATGCGGTAAATCCACACGCGGAAAGCGGCGGGCTCCCGGAGGGAGCCGATCCCCTCCCAGGCATCGACGACCGTATCCGCCACGGCGTCCTCCGCATCCGCCGTCCGGCCCAGCAGGAAGTACGCATAGCTATACATAGCTTTGTACATCGTACTATACAGGTAGGTGAAGGCATCCGCGTCGCCGGCGATGGCTTTTTTCACAGTTTCCAGGTCTATTTCCATGGCTTCCTCCCGGGGGAAACTTGGGCTTCATAGGTATAGTGTCAGAGTACCACTATTTTGTTGCACTCTGCATCAAAAAAATAATATAATACAATTAATCAGGAAGGGAGGTCCGCCATGGCCCGAACGAAAAAAATTCCATTGTCGGAGCAGTTCTTCGGGGCATCCGCCCGCGCCCTGCCTGCCGGTCTCCGAAACGGTCTTGACGGTATAGGGAAAAAAGCAGACACCCTGGGCAAAATCATTGCCGTAGCTGCTTTTCTCGCTGTCCTCATTTCCGGTGTCATCAAGGGACTGAAAAACACAGATGAATTCCATTAAGGAGGACTCGCTATGAAGAAGTATGAATGCACCACCTGCGGCTATATCTATGACCCCGAGGTCGGCGATCCCGACAACGGCATCGCGCCCGGCACAGCCTTCGAGGACCTGCCCGACGACTGGACGTGCCCCCTCTGCGGCGTAGGCAAGGAAGACTTTAAGCCCGTGGACTGAAAGAAAATTTCGACTTGAAATGCAAAATGGGGCTGTGAAAAATGCTTAATGCATTTTCCACGGCCCCTCTATTTTTGCCTTTT
>OMTX01000176.1 GCA_900314085.1 uncultured Lachnospiraceae bacterium
CGTATCTATGCCTACGCCTTCCCTGACAAGAAGCAGCTGAAGGACCACAAGGCCCTGATCAAGGAGGCAAAGGAGCGCGATCATAAGAAGATCGGTCCGGCGCTCGACCTCTTCATGCTGGACGAAACCGCACCCGGCATGCCCTACTGGCTGCCCCGGGGCTGGAAGGTCTTTAACGCCCTTCTTGACTACTGGCGCGGCGTACACGAGGAGCACGGCTATCAGGAAATCTCCGGCCCTGTCGTTTCGAAGAAGGAACTCTGGGTGACAAGCGGTCACTGGGCACATTATCAGGACGGCATGTTCGTAATCCCCGGCGAAGAGGACAGCGATACCTACGCGCTGAAGCCCATGAACTGCCCGAACGCCATCAAGGTCTTTATGCGCAAAGGCCGCTCCTACCGTGAGCTTCCCTTCCGTGTGTCCCAGGTCGACGTCATTCACCGGAAGGAAAAGTCCGGTGAGCTGAACGGTCTCTTCCGTGTACAGCAGTTCCGCCAGGACGACGCCCACATCCTGGTATCGGAGGAGCAGATCGCAGACGAGATTTCCGACATCATGGATATCGCCGGCGAGATCTACGGCATCTTCGGCCTTACCTATAAGGCGGAGCTTTCCACCCGTCCCGATGACTACATGGGCGACATAGAAGTCTGGAACCAGGCAGAGAAGGACTTAAAAGCCATCCTCGACAAGAAGTACGGCGAAGGCGGCTACGAGATCAACGAAGGCGACGGCGCCTTCTACGGCCCCAAGATCGACCTCAAGATGAAGGACGCCCTCGGCCGCGAGTGGCAGATGGGCACCATCCAGCTCGACTTCCAGCTGCCTCTGAACTTCGACATGAAGTATACAGCAAGCGACGGGTCACTTAAGCGCCCCGTCATGATCCATCGCGCTATCTTCGGCTCCATGGAGCGTTTCATCGGTATCCTGATCGAGAACTTCAAGGGCTCCTTCCCCTTCTGGCTGTCTCCCTACCAGGTAGCAGTCATCCCGATCCGTCAGGACCACGTCGAGTACGCAAAGGAAGTGGTATCCCTGCTCCGCGCCAACGGCATCCGCGTCGAGTACGACTACTCCGAGACAAATATGAAGGAGAAGATCAAGCACTTCAAGAACTACAAGGACCCGTATATCCTCGTCCTCGGTGACCAGGAGGTAGAAAACCGCACCGTTTCCATCAACCTCCGCGGCGAGAACAAGGTCCTTCACGACGTACCCCTCGACGTCTTCCTCGAGATGTGCGACGAGATGGTTGAAGACCACTCCCTCGACCTCATGAACGAAGTTCCTGTGAACGAGTGATTGTTCTTTTATGAATAATATAAAGCCCTGCCCTCTTTGCGTTGAAGGGAGGACGGGGGACTTGTGACAGATGAATTTTTGAGTAGGGGAGTTTTCCCCTGCTCATTTTTCTGAAACACGATAAGGAGCGAGGCATGGAAAATGAAGAAACAGTTGAAGAAACAAGAGACCTGCAGGAAGGCGGAAAGACAGTCACCGCTTCTGAAAAGGAGCTGAAGCAGCTCATCACCGACGCAGTGGCGAAGGGGGTGAAGAAGGGCGGCCGCGGTCATTTCCGCCTGTCGACCATCCTTTCCATCATCCTGATCGTCTGCATCGCCTGGTTCGGCTACCAGCAGTACGTCAGCTTTCACAAGAATCTCGGAAGCGTGGGACAGGTGGAGGACCACGACCTGACGCTTGAGAACAAGGGCATCTTCGGCTATACTGCAGCGGATTTCGGCAAGGTCGTCATCGAGAAGTCCACCCGGGAGGCCAAGCTGATCGTGGACAAGAAGGAAGTGTCCGTTCCCACGGTCATCACCCAGGCCGGTCTCTTCAACCTCGGCGTCTTTTCCAAGTCCCAGAACGAGACAATCTACGGCGTCGGGGAATACACGATTGATCTGTCGCAGCTGACACAGGACGACATCCAGCTGAATGAGGACAATTTCACGGTGACCGTCACTGTTCCCTATCCGGAGCTCAATACGGACACAATTGCCATGGATCCGTCCAAGACCGTCATCGGCGACACGGACAAGGGCTGGCTCTCTTTCGGCGATATCAAGCTGACAGCGGAGCAGCAGCAGTCCTTTGAAATCGAGGCCCGGCAGAAGCTGCAGGAGCGGCTGAACCAGGCGGACTGCTATGAGGAAGCCGTGAAGTTTGCAAAGCTCAGCATCCACGACCTTCTCGAGCCTGTCATCGAGAGCGTCTCCCCGGCCTACAAGGTGGAGATCGTCGTATCGCAGCCGAAGGTACAGTAATTCGAGTGCATTATGCGCATATTAAAGCCCCGCCCACTATGCAGCTACCTGCATGTGGGCGGGGCTTTGCTTTTATAGTGGTCAAATGCAAAATCCTAGACTATATATCCATATTTCGGCGGCAGCGGAGCGGAGAAGTTTGTTTTATAGGTGCCAAATGCAAAACCGCTGGCTATAGTTCCAAATTCCGGCGGCGGCAGGGCACATATGAGCCGTGCGTAGGTGTCAAATGTAAAATTCCAGGGCAATAGTTCCATCCCCTGGCGGCCGCTGAGCGGAGAAGTTTGTTTGGTAGTGGTCAAATGCAAAATTCCGGGCTATAGTTCCAAAACGGCTGCATCGCGGCGGCTGCAGAGCCGGAGTGTAGGGGCTAAATGCAGCAAAAGCAGGAATAGTCCCTGAAAAGCGGCCGGTTTTAACCCTCCCTCTCCAGCGGGTGACTTGCTATATAGATGATGACTTCGGTCGCCTTCTCCATACCCTCAAGGGTGATGTGCTCGAAGGGACCGTGGAAGCCGTAGCCGCCGGTGCCGAGGTTGGGGCAGGGGAGCCCCATATAGGTGAGCTGGGCGCCGTCAGTGCCGCCGCGGACAGGGCGTGAGAGGGGATCCATGCCGGAAAGGGTGATGGCGTTCTTCGCCAGGGCGACGACCTTCGGGTGCTGTTCCATGATGTCCCGCATATTCTTGTAGGTATCGGAAATCGTGAGTTCGAACTTTCCGGTCGGATATTTCTCTTTCAGTTCATTGATGCGGCGGGTGAGCAATTCTTTCTTGTCAGCAAACTTCTGCGCGTCGTGGTCGCGAATCAGGAAGTCCATCTCGGCGTGGTTGACGTCGCCGGTGATGTTCTCAAGATGGAAGAAGCCCTCGCGGCCGTCTGTTTCTGCGGGCGTCATATTTCTCGGAAGGTCGGCGGCAAAAGCGGCAGCAAGCAGGCAGGCGTTTACCATGATGCCCTTGGCAGAGCCTGTGTGGACATTGACGCCATCGATTGAAATGTGGGCAGAAGCAGCATTGAAGTTTTCGTAGGCAACTTCGCCTTCGTAATCGCCGTCAACCGTGTAGGCGTAGTCTGCGCCAAAGCCCTTGACGTCGAAGCGGACAGGACCGTGGCCGACTTCTTCGTCGGGAGTGAAGCCGATGCGGATCTTTCCGTGGCTTACTTCCGGGTGGCGGAGGAGATAGGCGACAGCCGTCATGATTTCGGCAATGCCGGCCTTGTCGTCGGCGCCGAGAAGCGTGGTGCCGTCTGTCGTGATGAGGGTTCGGCCGGCAAGGGAAGGAAGCTCCGGAAAGTCCCCGGGAGAAAGGACGGCGCCGGTTCCCTTCAGGACGACGTCGCAGCCGTCATAGTTTTCGATAATCTGGGGCTTTACATTTTCTCCGGAAAAGGAGGGCGCTGTATCCATATGGGAAATAAATCCCGTCGTCATCCGGTCTTCCATATCGGGTGTGGCGGGCAGGGTGCCATAGACATAGCAGTGGTGGCTTACCTCCGCATCGACGACGCCCATTTCCTTCAGCTCATCTGCGAGATGGCGGGCCAGGTTGAACTGACGGGCGGTGGAGGGGATTTTTTCCACACCGTCTTCACTCGTCGTATAGAAGGAAATGTAGGACGTGAAGCGGTCTAAGAGTTCTTTTTTCAAATCTTCCATGGGGCACTCTTTCTTTTACTTTGCACAGTGAAAAGGATATAATGGAAATACGGTTTTGCAGGAGCAGTGAAGCGGCGCTTATGAAAGCCGGCCGGACATTGAGCAGCCTTGAAGTCCTGCGGTAATTAGGTATCCGGCGGCTATTTACTATAGCACACTTTGCCCTGCAGTTCACTTGTCAAATTGGGAGGAGGCTGCTGTCTACGGAGCAAAAGTCCTGTAAACAGCAGCAGGAGGAAATTTGTATGACTGTCCGTCTCATCATCTGCCTGCTTCTGGGCTACGCTTTCGGGAACATCCTGACGGCGGAAATCGTTTCCCGCACTGTTGCAAAGAAGTCCGTATTCACCATCGGTTCCGGCAATCCCGGCATGGCAAATGTCATGACGGAGCTGGGCTTCGGCCCGGGAGCGGCGACGCTCACCGGAGACCTCTTAAAGACCGTGATTCCCTGCCTCATCGCCCGTTTCCTCATCCTTCCTGAAGCGGGGATGGCGGCAGCGGCCTGGGCCGGCCTCGGGGCGGTTCTCGGCCACAATTTTCCCGTCTGGCACCGCTTCCGCGGCGGCATGGGAGTATCTGCGACCTGCGCAGCCATGTTTATGGTGCAGCCGGCGGCAGGGCTTCTATCCATGATTTGCGGCATGTACGTGACGTTTGCGGCGAAATACCTCTCTGCGGGAGCCGTCCTCATCCCGGGAACGTTTGCCGTATTTTCTGCTTTTTTCTTCGGCCCGTACGTCATGTGGTCCTTCATCATCCTGACTGTTCTCATGTTCATCGCCCACTTCAAAAATCTGTCCGCCATGGTTCACGGCACGGGTAAGCGGGTGGATGTGCTGGCGAATGCCAATGCGAAGTTCGGGAAGTATACGGGCGTGATTTTCCTTTGTATCTCTTTTGTGGTGGATTTTTTACTTGTATGGTATCTCATAAAGAATTATATTAATATATAGTTTTCTGAAATTGTCACATCGAAATCGTTTATTTTCCAACAGTCTTTTTTGAGGAGGTAAAGATAATATGGGAAGAAGCGGTGCAGGCAGCGGCGGCGGGCACTCGTCCGGCGGCAGCTTTCATTCGTCAGGGGGAAGTCATTCCTCATCGGGCGGCGGCCACTATCACTCTTCAAATTCCGGCAGCCGGAGCGGGCGCAGTTCCGGAAGCAGCTATTCAACGGGCGGCGGTCGCGGCTCCTACAGGGGAAGTTCTACCGGCGGCTCGAGGAACAGCTACGGCGGCGCCCGGCCGGGAGGCCCGGGATATGGCGGACCGCGTCCGGGAGGTCCCGGCTACGGTCCCGGTTATGGTCCCGGTCCCGGAATGCCCCCGCCTCCGCCGCCGCGGCGGCACTGGTGGAGAAGGCGCCGCTACTACGACGACTACGACTATGATTACGGCTATCCGAGACGGCGCTACAGTCACAGGGTGACGGGTGGCGGCTGCCTGTCGACCATCATCGTTGCTTTCCTGATCATTCTGTTTCTCGGCCTGGCGATTTCTGCAGATATGGTGGACGCGCCGGCTCAGTCGGGCTGGGGCAGCGGTCCCACGGCGGAAGAGGTGCAGATTTCGACGGAGAAGCGGGAGAAGCTTTCGAAGTCGAACGTCAATGAGACGGCCTTCTTTGAGAACGACGCGAACTGGGATCTGCAGACGTATGACGTGAACTACGGCATGCAATATTTCTATGATGCGACCGGCGTTCAGCCCTACCTCATCATCGCTGACAATATTGAGGGGAATACCGCCCCGACGACGACGGACTTCGACAATTACCTGGCGAAGCGGTACGAAGAGCTCTTCACGGATGAGCAGCACCTTCTTGTCCTCTTCTTCGACGACGGAAACGGAAACTGGGGCACCTGGTACCAGGTCGGCAACAAGGCGAAGGTCCTGATGGATGCCCAGGCCATTGAGATCATGGCCGACTATTTTGATTATTATAATGGCTCGGACCTGACGGATACGGAATACCTGTCGACGGTCTTCCAGGATTCTGCTGACCGGATTATGTCTGTGACGGACGACGGAAGCAGTCGACGGACGGCTGTCATCATCGGAATCATCGTCATTGTCGTCATTATCTTCGTGATCATCCTGATCCGGTCCATTGCGAAGTCCAAGCAGGCGGCTGCAAAGCTCGAAGAGGAGCGGCAGAAGGGCGATGCCCAGATGCAGCAGCAGGCGGCCGCCGGAAATGTGACGATGAACGCTGCGCCTCCGGTGACGCCGGCAGCTCCGGCAGAAATGGCAGTACCTGCAGAAACAACCGGTACGGAAGTGCAGCCGGCTGAGAAGACGGATACTGCTTCGACAGATACAGAGGATTCTTCGGACGGGGAAACCGGGGAGTGAGGAAAGACAGATGAAAGCACGCAGGGAAAGGGTAGCGATGAATACCATCTATCTGGTATTGGCGGCCGCACTGGCTGCCCTGCTCTTTGTCTGCTTTTTTGGCGAGCTTTTTTACATGAAGCCCTGCCTGGGACCGGATGAAGAGGAATTTCCTGCCGTCATCTATACGGACCCGGACGAAGTGACTTCGGACGGAACGAAGATCTATCGTTTCCCCGGAGATGTCATTCTCCAGTACGGCGACAGCTTCGGCTTTCACACCCGCCATCACAATGTGAAAATCTATGCGGATGACGAACTCATCTATGCCGCCACGGCCCGGAGGACAATCCTCGGAACGACAACGGGTTCCCGGTGGAATATCGTCGATCTGCCGGATGATGTGAAAACCGTACAGGTGCGGATTATGCCCCTTTATGACAATGTCCGCGATGATGCCCCGTATTTCCTTGCGGGCTCCGGAGCATCCATTGTCACCAACCTGGTCTATGAGTCCATGGCGAACTGCTTTGCCGCCATCTTCGACTGTATGCTGGGGCTTTTCCTGATCTTCTATTTCGCCATCATGCGGATCCGGACGAAGACAACCGTGGCCAATCCCCTGTTTTATGCCGGTTTCGATTCCATCATCGTCGGCATCTGGTCCTATTTCGAGACGGATGCGTCGGAGGTGCTCGTACACAATCACGTTGTAGCAAGCGCCGTGTCCTTCATTATGCTCATGATTCTTTCGTACCCCTATGTCGTCTATGTAAAGGAATCCATGTTCAAAGAAGACCGGTATCTCTACCGCATTCTGACAGCGTATTATTTCTTCAATATCGCCTTCTGCCTGGCGGCAAGCTTCACGGGACTTGCCGATTTCAAGGAGACGCTGACCTTCACCCACATTGCCATCCTTTCCGCCATTCTCTATATGGTGATTGCTATCATCAATGAATTCGTCCGCGGGCGGAGGGGACCGAAGGCGTATCTGAACCTCGTAGGGTTCGGCGTCGTCGGAGGTGCCGGCATTGCGGATATCCTGATCTACAGAAGTGACGGGCAGAACCGGTCCGACCTCATCTCCATGTGGGGCTTTACCGCCTACCTCGTCATTGCCGCCTATATCAGTATGAGCGACCTGACAGCCGCCATTGAGGAAGGGCAGAAAGCGGAGTATTACAAGCGCCTGGCCCTGACGGATGCCCTGACCGGCATTGGCAGCCGCAAGGCCTATATTGAAGATGCGGAGGAACTGACAGGGAAGGAACCATACGCCGTCATCTCCATGGACTTAAACGGCCTGAAGGGCGTGAACGACGGCTACGGCCACCAGGAAGGTGACAGGTATATATGCGCGGCCGCCGACATGATTTCCTCTGTCTTCGAGCGCTACGGGCGCTGCTACCGGACGGGCGGCGACGAGTTTGCTGTCATTCTGCGGGGGAGCGATGCTTACAAGGGTCAGGAGCTTTTGAAGGCCCTTGACGACCGGACAGCTTCCTATGACGCGAATCCCGCGAAGACGACGCAGGGGCATCTGACGATCGCTGCCGGAATGGCAGCCTATACGCCGCCGGGCGACACGAGCTTCGACGACGTCATGCGGCGGGCGGACAGTGCCATGTACGAGCGGAAGCGGGAAATGAAAGCAGAAAGATAATGTAAAAAGGGCAGGTCTCGCAGGACCTGCTCCTTTTTTGCAGAGGCGGCAGAAAGTGCGCCTGATTTGCCTCGCATAGGTGTTTCGTCTATAATGGGCTTCGGCTCTGCCGCAAAAAGGAGAATGGTATGGCGGAAAGAAAGATTGACTTCAAGCCCGGGAACATGCTGTACCCCCTGCCTGTCGTCCTCGTCGGATGCGCGGACAGGGAGTGGGCCGCCGCTTCCGGAAATGGCGGACAGGCGGCTGGCAGACAAGGTGGTAGGAATGGCCAGGATACCCATGGAAATTCCGTACAGAGAAGATCAGAAGTTCAGCATGCCAATCTCTTCACGGTGGCCTGGACGGGAACCGTCTGCACGAACCCGCCGATGCTGTCGATTTCCGTACGTCCGGAGCGCTATTCCTATCATATGATAGAAGAGACCGGCGTCTTTACGGTGAACCTCACAAATGAAGCCCTGGCGAAAGCCGTTGATTTCTGCGGCGTGAAGAGCGGGCGGGACACGGACAAGTGGAGGGAATGTCATCTCACGCCGGTTCGCGGAAGTGAGGTTGCTGCGCCTTATATCCTCGAGGCGCCGGTTTCCATCGAGTGCCGGGTGGCGGAAAAGAGGCCGCTGGGGTCCCATACATTATTTTTGGCGGACGTCGTCGCGGTCCACTGCGACAACGCCTACCTCGATGAAGACGGAAGCTTTCACCTGGAGGAGGCCCGTCCGATCGTCTACTCCCACGGAACCTACTTCGTGCTTGGAAAGAAGCTCGGAAGTTTCGGGTACAGCGTGAAAAAGCCGGCGAAAGGGAAGCGGAAGAAGAAGTGAAAAGAGCATCTTCTCAGACACAGATTGAAGAACATGAGAAGTGAAAGGATTTTTCAGGCACAGATTGAAGAACATGAGAAGTGAAAAGATTTTTTCAGGCACAGGCTGAAATATATGGCAGGAAGAAAAGAAGCAGAGGAGACAAAATGAAAATCAAGAAACTGAATGACAATGCCATCATCCCCTCCCGGGGCAGCAGTTCTGCGGCCGGCTATGACCTCTATACGACGGATGAGGTGACAATTGCCCCGGGCGAGACGGTTCTTGTGGGCACGGGGCTTGCCATGGAAATTCCGGAAGGGTACTTTGGTGCGGTCTTCGCGCGGAGCGGACTTGCCACGAAGGAAGGCCTTCGCCCCGCCAACTGCGTCGGCGTCATTGATGCGGACTACCGGGGCGAGCTGAAGGTGCCCCTGCACAACGATTCGGCAAGCGAGCGCCACGTAGTGGCCGGCGAGCGGATCGCCCAGCTTGTCATCATGCCCTTCCTGGCGGTGGATTTTGAAGAAGCTGATGAACTCACGGATACCGCCCGCAGTACCGGCGGCTTCGGATCGACGGGGAAGGTGTGAACGCACGGGTGAGTGCATGGGGACGGTTCTCCTGCGTACACCTCAGCCTGGAAGGCAAATGCCGCCCATGTAGGGGACAAATGCAAAATTCCCGCGTATGTTTCCGTTTCCCGGCGGCCGCGGAGCGGAGAAGCTTGTTCCATAGGGGAGAAATGTAAAAATCCGGGATATAGTTCCAGAAAGCCTTGCTAGTGGAGAGAAATCCCGGCACGGGTAGGGGCCAAATGAAAAAAATCCCTGTATATTTCCAAATAGTATCGTGTGGCGGGAAAAAAGCCGGGGGACGGTAGGGGAGAAATGTAATAATCTCGACTTTTGAACCAGGATGAGAGAGGGAGCGGCTCCTTGGAGGATGAGAGTATGAAAAAGAAAGCTCATGGCGTGATGATGCAGTTCTTCGAGTGGTACCTGCCTGCGGACCACAGCTTCTGGCAGCGGCTCATTGACGGGGAGGCGGCGGCGCTCGCAGCGAGCGGTTTCACCGCTCTCTGGCTCCCGCCCGCGACGAAGGGCGCCTTCGGAGACCAGGGCGTGGGCTACGCCGTGTATGACAAGTACGACCTGGGCGAGTTTGACCAGAAGGGGTCGGTGCCGACGAAGTACGGAACGAAAAGTCAGTACGTGAAGGCAGTGACGGCAGCAAAGAAGGCCGGACTCGACGTCTACGCGGACATCGTCTTGAACCACATGATCGGAGCGGACGGGTACGAAGAGCTGACGGCGACGGAGTATGCCGGGAACAACCGCACCCTGCCGGTGTCCGGCGAGGAAACTATCAAGGCATGGACCGTCTTCTCCTTTCCCGGCCGGAAGGGAAAGTATTCGGATTTCGTATGGGACTCGTCCTGCTTTGACGGCGTGGACTGGGATGACGACCGGAAGAAGAGCGCGGTCTACCTCCTGAAGGGGCACGGCTGGCAGGATGAGGTCGATGCCGAGAACGGAAATTATGACTACCTGATGGGGGCGGACATCGACTTCGACCAGCAGAAGGTCATCGACGAGCTGACAAGTTGGGGAAAGTGGTATGTGAAGACCACAAAGGTCACGGGCTTCCGCCTCGATGCCGTGAAGCATATCAAGGCGGACTTTTACCGGAACTGGCTGCCGGCCATGCGGGAGGCCATGGGTTCACCGGATGCTTTTGCCGTTGGTGAATACTGGAACCCGGATGTGAATGCGCTTTCCAACTATCTTTCGGAAGTCGACGGGGAGATGGACCTCTTCGACGTGCCGCTCCACATGAACCTGAATCGCATTTCCTGCGACGGGGAGCACACGGATCTGAGGCAGGTATTCGACGGAAGCCTCGTGCAGCGGGATAGCTGTCACGCCGTGACCTTCGTCGACAACCACGACACCCAGCCGGGGCAGGCGCTTTCATCTTTTGTCAGCACCTGGTTCAAGCCGCACGCATACTGCCTCCTCCTTCTCCGTGAGGAAGGCTACCCGTGCGTCTTCTACGGCGACTATTATGGTATTCCCCATGATAATATCGCCCCGATGAAGGAGACAATCGACAAACTCCTGACGATCCGCCACAAAAAGATGTCCGGCGCCCGCCACGACTACTTCTACGACGCCCACGGCATCGGGTGGACGAACGAGGGCGGCTTCGCCGTCGTCCTCTCGACGAAGTACGACCAGTCCGTGCAGATGTACATTGGAAAGCAGTTCGCAGACAAGACTTTCGTGGATGCTCTTGGCAATAGGACAGAAGAAGTGGTGATTGACGCTGACGGAAACGGAACCTTCACCGCGCGCGACGGATTTGCGTCGGTGTGGACAGAGAAGTAAGCGTCGCGGCGGGGGACAAAGTTCAGGACAGGCAGGTTTTTACCCGGGCGGAGTGCCGCGGCGGGGGACAAATTTTAAAAGCGGCGGGAAATTGCCCACACAGGACAATTTCCCGCCGCTTTTGGCTTTCTATAATTGACGTGGCATGAGAAAAGGGGGCGGCTGCAGGCCGCCCCTTTCTCATACCATGATATCCGCTTTTTCTTTCGCCTCTTCGATCTTCCGGTTCAGCCCCTTCATGGGGATGGAGAGGACGAGCCCCATGAAGAGGGAGGCGCCGACCCAGGTGCCGAGGCCGGAGAGGTAGATCCAGTAGGCGCCGTCGTACATGCCGCCGATGCATTCGCGGCAGGCGTTCATGCCGTAGGCGAAGGGCATGTAGGTGTAGAGGACCTGGTAGATCTTCGGCAGGACCTCCACGGGGAAGGTGCCGCCGGATCCGGCAACCTGGATTACCATCAGGATGATGGAGGCGGCCTCGCCGACGACGCCGAAGGCATATTTCAAAGAATAATTCAAAAGCGTGAAGGTAAACGACGTCACGGAGCAGGCAAACCAGAAGAGGAAGGCGTGCTTCATCTGGATGCCGCAGAAGAAGATGGCGCCGAATACCGTGAGCAGTGTCTGCATCTGACCGATCACGAAAAAGACGAGATAGCGGCCGAAGTATTCCTGGTAGGTGTAGATCTTCTCCGCCCCGTGGACGTGGGTGACGTTCGTATGGATGAGGGCGATGAGGATGAGGCCGCCGACCCAGATGGAGAGAACGACATAGAAGGGGGCCGTGGCGGAGCCGTTGTTCGCGACAGCAAAGACGGGCTTCTCCGTCACGTCGACCGGGGACGTGATGAAGCCGGAGATGACGGACGGATCCTCCTGCAGGAGGGCGAGGAAGTTCTGATACTGCTCGTTTGCCGTGGCGGAGTTCATCTTTCCGATGAGCTCCTCGAGAGCTGTCTTCATTTCAACGACCTGGTCTCTCGACTTTTCAAGCGACTCACTGCCGATGCCCATCATGTCCGGGTAGGAGCCCAGGATGCTCTTCACGGAATCGATGGAGGAGCCGGACATATTGAGAAGGTCCTCAGCCTCGTCGAGGGAAGTCCGGAGGGAAGAAAACATGGTGTTGAGCTGGGGATCGACCACCTCTTCGTAGGCGTCGGCGAGGAACTCGACCTGGTCTGCCGTGTCGTCTAAGTCCTTTGCCAGGGTATGGAATTCTGCGGCCGCGTCATAGTTTGTCTTTGTGGCCGCCTTGTCGATGGCGTCGAGGTCGGCGTAGAGCTTGTCGAAGTCGTCAGATATGGAGGCAATGGTCTTTGAATAATCGCTGTCGTTCACCTGCTGGGCGGTGTTGACGGACTGGTTGACGGCCGTCTGGATGGCGGTGAGTGCCGTCTTCATTCCCGTGATATTTGCGGACGTCGTTGCCGAGGCACTTTCCGTGGCAATTGCGGTATCTGTGACGGCGTCGGACAGGGCACGGAGTTCCTTTGCTGCCTTCCTGAGGGCTCCCGTCACCATGGTGGAAGCAGTGTCCGCCGTGCTTGAAGCTGCTTCTGTCGCGCTCTGCGCCGAATCGATCGCCTTGCTGCCGGACTCGATGATCGAGTCCATTTCATCCGTCATTGAGGAGGCGGCATCCATCAGGGAGTTCGTCGTCTGAATCAGGCTGATGTAGGAGTTTAATATCGCTTCGATCGTAGCGAGATCCGTATCGAGCGTCTGCATGCGTTCGATGGCGGAGTCTGCCATGCCTTTCTGCCGGTCGCCGGAAGCGACGTAGGAGGAAATCTCGAGGACCGTGTCGGCCAGCGTCCCGACGAAGGCATTGTTGACCTCCCCCTGGACAGTGGTCTTGACTGTGGTGGTAATCTTCGGGGCAATGGCGTTCTTTTTCTCGTTCTCGTAGTACTCCATATGGGGATGGGCAGGCTCCCCGCCTAGAAATGAGATCATGTCCCGGGAGAAGTCCTCGTCCAGGCAGATAGCTGCGTAGTAGGTTCCCTTCTTCACGCCCTCGACGGCGTCGGCGGTGGTGTCCGTGAAAACCCAGTTGATGGACTTGTTCGCCTTCAGATTGTCGATGACATTGTCTCCGATATTGATCTCGATGGAGTCGACCGTCGTGCCCTTGTCCTCGGAGCATACCGCTACGGGGAGCCTGCCCGTGGATTCCGTCCCGTAGGGATCCCAGTTCGAGAGGATATTGAACCAGGCGTAGAGGCAGGGGATGACCGTGAGCCCCATGATGACGACGAGGGCCACGACATTCGTGAATATTTTTTTCGCATCCGTCGCGAATATGCGGAAGATATTAAGCATTGCCGTCGTCCCTCTTTCCGGACTCCGCATCCGATTTTTTGTCTTTCATATCTGTATCTGGATCTTCATCCGTTTTCCTGATTTTTTCAATCAGTTCCTGAGCCAGTGTTTTTCCATTCAACAGGGCTTTCTTTGTCCGGCGCTTCCCTTTTTTCAGGGCGACCTTCGCCTTGTTTTTGCCGTCCTCGAGGATTTCCTTTGTTGCCTGGGCGCCGGCTTCAATGGCATCTTTTGCGGCATCCCGGCGGGTATCGATCCGCTCCCGGATGTCTGCCCGCGTTTCCGTGATCTTTTCGTCAATCTCGTCCGCCCGGTCAAGGGCGGCGTCGGAAGCGGCGGAAAGGCTGTGGCCGACGAGGGTGTCCGTCTTTTCGTCCTCATGCCTGAAGCCGAATTCCCGCATCTTTTCCTGCAGGATGTAGTCGCTGTATTCGACGTACATCAGGTAGAAGGCGATGCCGAAGAGGGAGACGATCCACAGGATCAGGAAGATGAGCTTCGAGTCCGAATTCAGAAAGGATAATATAAGGAACACAAGGGGGATGATGGGGTTCAGGCGGATGCCCACCCGGATGCGGTGCTGGTTCGCCCGGTGCTGCTCCTCCTCGTAGGCGAGGATGGCCTTGTATTTTTCCTCATATTGTTTTGCGTCGATTTTTTCGTCCATAATTTCAGTACCTTTTTCAGAGATCCGCTCCGCCGGAGAAACGCCTCCTGCACACATTTGGCTTGTCCTTGTAAACCTAGAACAGCGAGCTGTCCTCCATCCTCTTGTACATGAACTTGTTGAAGCCGCGGAAGGGGCGACGGATCAGGAGCCCGATCACGAGCGACACGGGGATGAAGATGGAAAGCTGCAGGAGATAGAGGGCGAAGTAGCCGTCGTAGAGGCCGCCGATCGTTTCCCGCAGGGCGTTGATCGCATAGGGGAAGGGGAAGAAGAGATAAACCTTCTGGAAGAAGTCCGGCAGGAGCTCGATGGGGTAGGTGCCTGACGATCCCGCAATCTGGATGACGACGGCAACGACGGCTATTGCCTTACCGACATCACCGAAAGCCAGAACGAGCGAATATATCAGTAATGAAAATACCATCCCCGTATAGGCGCACCCGAACCAGAAGAGGAAGGGGTGGAGGCACTGGACCTTGAAGACGAAGAGGTCGCCGATCACGGTCACGAGTGTCTGAAGCTCGGCAATCAGGAGGAAGGAGAGGTAGCGGCCGAAGTAGAGCTGAGCCTGCGTCGCGCCGGGGTACTTGCCGCTCTTCACCTTCGCCTTCAGGATGGCGGCAATGACGAGGGCGCCTACCCAGATGGAAAGAATCGTGTAGAAGGGGGTGACGGCGGAGCCGTAGTTCGCTACCGGGTAGATGACATTGTCATTGATCTGCACGGGCTCGGAGAAGAAGTCGCTGTATTTTTCCGGATCGCCGGCAAGGGTATTCATCAGTATCTGCAGCTCGTCTGAGTTTTCGATGTCTTCGACTTTCCCTGTCACTGTCGTCAGGCGGTCCGAGATGATGCCGAGGAGGTCGTCCGTCTTTCCGAGAGAGTCCTGGGCGGATGTGAGGGAGACGGACAGGGCGTCGAAGACATTGCCCATACCGTAGACGGTCTTCGAGAGGGAGTCGAGCATGTCGCCGATGTCACCGACGGTCTTCGCCAGGCTTTCAAGCGTCATGTCGACGCCGGGGCGGATGCTGTATTCAAAGGTGTATTCCGTCGTGGAGAGCTCCTTCAGGACGGCGTCGATTTCATCGGCCAGGGCCTTCTCCGTGAGGACGGTATCCGTGACGGCCGTGTCGCCGGCGGTCTGGGCGACCATATTGTTGAGCTGGGTGCGGATGGCGGCGAGACTGTCGTAGTAAGCACCAATGACACTTCCGATGTTTTCCGCAGCGGCCTTGTACTGGTCGTAGTGCTGGTAGATATTGTCGAAGGCATCGCCGGCTTTCTTCGAGTAGGTCGAAGCATCAGCGAGAGAGGCGGATCCGGTCTCCATTACCGTTGCGGCGTTATCGATATTCGCCTTGATATTTTTCTTCTCGCCTTCCGGGTCTTTTTGCGCCTTCTCTAAGGCAGTGTGTGCAGATGTCTGGGCATCCTCGGCCTTGGCGAGGGCTTCCTTGTCGGCCTGGATGATGTTGTAGCCTTCCGTGCCTTCCGCCGGATTTGCCCCGTATTTCAGTTCATCCTCAGTCAGCTGCTTCTGGGCATCGGTCACCGCCTGATCGGCGCTGGCAGCGGAAATCTCCAGAGCGCGGACCTCTGCATTGTAGAGGTTTTCGACATTGTCCTCATTGTTGGCATAGTCCCGGAGGTCGGAAGCATTTTTTGCCATCTGTTCAGAGGACTTCTGCAGGGCATCACTTGTCGCATAGGCCGCATCCCGGCTGTTTTTCACCTCGTCCTTTGTCGGGAAGTACTTCCCCGTGTCCGGCATATACTGCTGGCCGATGGTTTTGTTCAGGACGTCGATATCGTCCATCAGGGCGTTCATATCCGTGGCCGCGTTTGAAACGGCCTTTCCCATAGTGGTGACGTCATCCGAGACCTTTCCCTGGCGCAGGGTCTGCTCCGCGGAATAGAGGTGGCCCTGGGCGGAGTCCAGCGTCTGTTTCACATTGTCCATATAGAAGTCGAGCGTCAGCTCCGTTGCGGAGATCTGCCCCTCTGTGTCGTCGAGGGCGGCCTTCGCATTCGAAATGTCGTCGCCCGTTTTTGCGGCGTCAATCTTTCCCTCCTGAATGGCGGAGAGAAGGACCTCATTTCCGCGGATGACGGTCTCTATGGTCTTCTGATAGTCTTTGATCTGGTCATTCAGATCGTTCATGTCGGTGACAACGCCTTCGATTCCGCCGGCAGCATTTATATTGTTCTCAACGGCATTTGCGGTGTCGAAGACCTGCTCGACGATGACGCCCGTCAGCTTCTTGTTCAGGGACTTATGAACCTTTGTGATGACGGCGTCTGAAATCTTTGTCGCGACGGGATTCTTCTTCTGGTTCTGGTAGAAGAGGATGGAGGGCTTGTCGACGCCGTCCATGAAGAAGTTCAGGATCCGGTAGGTGAAGTCCTTTTCAATGACGATGGCGGCGTAGTATTTGCCGGAGCGGACGCCTCTCACGGCGGCGTCCTCTGACTTCGTGAAGACCCAGGTGACGGCGTCGTTTTCTTTGAGCTCGTCTTCGAGACTTGCCCCGACGTTTTCCGAGACGCCGTCCGCCGTGTAGCCCTCGTCCGCAGAGTAGAAGGCGATTTTCAGCCCTGCCGTATTTCCGTAGGGATCCCAGTTCGAGTAGATATTGAGCCAGGCGTAGAGGGCGGGGATGACCGTGATGCCGAGGATGATGACGATGATGAAGAAGCTTGTGAAGAACTGCTTCACATCATCTTTGAATATTTTTCCGATGAGTTTCATAAATAATATTCCTGCTGCTTTCGGGGCGCCCGGAAGCGGTTTTCAGCAAAAGAGGAAATGTGTCGTAATTTCTGTACGGATTTAACTGCACGTATCATAAATATAAGCCTTGCTGCCAGTCACTTCAATAGACAACCGCCCGCGTTTGCTTCACACGAAAATACGCATTGCGTATTATGAAGATAATATGCCCAGCCGGGTTTTTCTGGTGTATAATTGTTCGCGGAAAAAGCTGCCGTGAGCTGCAAAAGTTTCCGCATGAATCCGCGTAAAGGCTTTATATTATTCTGAAGGAGGAGACGTATGAAAACAGAAGATGTGGTGAAGAAAAGCAGGGGCTTCTGGGGCGAATTCCGGGAGTTCATTACGAAGGGGAACGTCATGGACATGGCTGTCGGCATCATCATCGGCGCTGCCTTCAAGGCCATTGTCGACTCCCTTGTGAACGACATTCTGATGCCCATCATCGGCATCTTTGTGAAGACGGACTCCCTGACATCCGTCGCCATCAAGGTTGGCGCGGCGAATATTACGATCGGCAACTTCATCGCTGCCGTCATCAACTTCCTGATTCTTGCCCTCGTCCTTTTCCTCATGGTGAAGCTCATGAACCGGGCGCGGGAAGCGGCGGAGAAGATGGCGCATATCAAGAAGGAAGAGGCAGCAGAAGAGGCTCCTGCCCCGTCCAATGAGGAAGTTCTCCTGACGGAGATCCGCGACCTTCTGAAAGCTCAGCAGAAGTGAAAAAATCCGGTGTACCTGTTCACGGGGCTGTGTCCGTCAGCAGATACGCCGGATTATTTTCGGGAACAGGCTCCTGCCGGGCTACAGTTTCTGTCCCATGAATTTCCGTATGCGTTCAATGACCGTGTCGCTGTCCTCCATCCGGCGGGCAGCCTCACGGTTTTTCTCGTTGAAGCCCACGAGGATATTGTGGTTGGCCTCGGAGAGGTAGTCCATGACGCCGTCGATGTCCGACTTGATATTCTTCGGGCACTTGATGATCTGGTGGTGATTCGTCGTGATGTAGAGCGTATACGAGATCGCCGATATGTGCCAGAGGAAGCGGTGGAGGGTCGAGTACTTGTAGATCCAGGTAATGGCGGAAATCGGGACGATGGCGATGCCGTACTTCGACGTCTCAATGAAGAAGTGCTGCGTGATGTACATGTCCTCCGTCGCAAGCTGGGGCAGGGTGGAAAGCTCAATCTCTGCCCGGGCGAGAAGCCGCCGCGGGTGCCCGTAGACAGAGAGCCGCTGGACGGGCGGCGCGAGCTCCGGCAGCAGGGTATAGACGATATTCAAGACCAGGCTGGCTGCAGCGTAGATCAGGACGAAGAACATAAAGACCTTCAGAATCACGGCCAGGGCGCCGCCGGCAGCAGGCTCCGACACCAGATAGGCGGGAATGTTCTTCGAGAGCCCGGCTCCGGACCAGGAGAGGTCGGCGGAAAGCCGCGCCAGCAGGTCTGTTTCCGCCTGCCCGTAGGGCGTGAGCTTTGCCGTGAAAAAAGCATTCTCCAGGGTGGGAATGCCCTGTTCGCAGGTCTTTCCGGTGAGGAGGACGATGAGCAGGCGGTCGCCGGACAGGGAATAGTAGTAGTAGCCGAGGGTGCTGCCGAAGACCTGCTTCCTGTAGCCCGTGAAGTAGAGCTTGTCAAGGCTGCAGGAGACATAGGCCCGGTCGGATTCCGCGAAGGCCTTGGGAGAGTCGCCTGTCGTGAAGGCGGCCGGATTGATGAAGGACCGCAGGGGAAAGACGAAGGACAATATGATGATGAAGAGGAGGCAGGCAGCAGGCGCGGGAATCCGCCGCATATAGTAGCGGCTGATTGCATTTTTGATGTGGTCTTTGAGTTCGCCGGCCATTCTGCTTTCCTCCTTTCTGCACCGATATGTTCAATTCTAATGAAGGCGGCGGGAACTTTCAAGGGGCGGCGGAAGACTTTTGCCCCGCGCAGCGGTTCCTTTTTTATCCGTTCTATGGTATCTTTTGAAGTTGATGTGCTTTCATTATTACTAATATAAACCCCCGGAGCGGAAAGGATTTTTGGGTATGGCGGGAAATGACTATATGGTGCGGGCAGCGGCTGCGGACGAGCGCGTGCGGGCCTTTGCCATCACGTCGCGGGAACTCGTGGAGACGGCGAGAAAGACGCACAATACGTCGCCGGAGGTGACGGCGGCCCTGGGACGGACGCTTTCTGCCGCAGCGATGATGGGCTATATGATGAAGGACGCGGACGATGTGCTCACCATCCAGATCCAGGGCGACGGCCCCATGAAGGGGCTTACCGTGACGGCAGACAGCCACGGCCATGTCAAGGGCTTTCCCCGGGTGGCGGTTGCGACGATGCCGCCGAAGAACGGCAAGCTCAATGTCGGCGGGGCGGTCGGCAACGGGACACTTACCGTGATGAAGGATCTTGGAATGAGCCGGCCATATTCCGGCATCGTCCCCCTGCGTACGGGAGAGATAGCGGACGACCTGACGTATTACTTCGCCGTATCGGAGCAGACGCCGTCGTCCGTGGGGCTTGGTGTCCTTCTCACGCCCGAAAACACAGTGGACGTCGCCGGCGGCTTCATCGTCCAGCTCATGCCGGACTGCCCGGACGAGGTCATTTCGACGATTGAGAATAATGTTTCTTCCGTCACTTCGGTAACAGATCTCCTGAAGGAGGGGATGACGCCGGAAGACATTGTGGGGCGCGTGCTTTCCGGCCTTGACATTACTTTGAACGATTCCCATCCGGCTTCCTTCCGCTGTGACTGCTCCCGCGAGCACGTTCTGAAGTCTATCCTTTCCATCGGAAAGAAGGATCTCGATGAGATGATCGCCGATGGAGAACCGATTGAAGTGAAGTGCTCGTTCTGCCAGACCGCCTATACGTTTGAAACGGCGGAGCTTGCTGAAAAGATGGAGGAGCTGCGATGAAGGACGGAATACTCCGCGTCGCCGCGGTGACGCCGCGCGTGACGGTATGCGATGTCGATGAAAATACGCTTGAGATCAAGCGGGCGATGAAGGAGGCGGTCTCCGGCGGGGCGAAGGCCGTCGTTTTCCCGGAGCTTACCATCTCCTCCTATACTGCAGGCGACCTCTTCGGTCAGGACCTCCTGCTTGAAAAGAGCGAAGAGGCGCTGCTTTCCCTGGCGGAGGAGTCGGCTCTCTACGATGCGGTTTTCTTCGTCGGCCTTCCCTTCGAATACAGGGGAAAGCTCTACAATGCAGCAGCTGCCCTGGCCGGCGGAAAGGTGCTCGGGATCGTGCCGAAGACGTATCTTCCCAACTACCGGGAATTCTACGAGGCGCGGCAGTTTGAAAAAGGCTTCCGGGAGCCTGTCGACGTAACGCTGCCTGACGGGGAGACCGTGCCCTTCGGGACGGACATCCTCTTTTTCTGCGACTCGATGAAGGATCTGGCTGTGTCAGCAGAAATCTGCGAAGACCTCTGGGTGCCAGATCCGCCCTCGACACGGCACGCCGTGAACGGGGCGACGGTCATTGTCAACCTTTCCGGCTCGAATGAGATCGTAGGAAAGACGGCCTACCGCCGGTCCCTCGTGGAAAACCAGTCCGCCCGCCTCTACAGCGCCTATATTTATTCGTGCAGCGGACCGGACGAGTCCACCCAGGACGTCGTCTTTGCCGGCCACAATCTCATCGCTGACGGGGGTACCATCGTCTCTGAATCGGATCTCTTTTCGGAAGGTATTACATTCGGGGATATTGATGTCGCCCGCCTTGTTGAAGAGCGGCGGCGGATGACGACCTACCGGATGCAGAGGGACAAAAGCTACCGCATCGTTCCCTTTCACCTCAATGTGACGGAGACGCGCTTCACCCGGGAAATTTCCCCCCTTCCCTTCGTGCCGGCAAACGCGACGACACTGAAGGAGCGTCTGTCCGAGATCCTCGACATCCAGACACGGGGGCTTACCAAGCGTCTCGCCCACACCCGGGCGAAGACCGCCGTCATCGGCATCTCCGGCGGCCTTGACTCGACGCTTGCATTGCTTGTGACGGTGCGGGCTTTTGATGCGCTGGGAAAGGACCGGTCGGAGATCGTTGCCGTCACGATGCCCGGATTCGGGACGACGGACCGGACCTATCAGAATGCGGTGCAGATGATCAAATGCCTCGGGGCTTCTTTCCTCGAGATCAATATAGGCCCCGCCGTGAAGCGCCACTTCAAGGACATCGGCTACGATCCGGAGGGGCGGGACACGACGTACGAGAACTGCCAGGCCCGTGAGCGTACCCAGATCCTCATGGATCTCGCCAACGAGAAGGGCGGGCTCGTCATCGGAACAGGAGACCTGTCCGAACTCGCCCTCGGCTGGGCGACCTACAACGGGGACCATATGTCGATGTACGGCGTGAATGCCTCCGTTCCGAAGACACTGGTGAAGCACCTGGTCCGCTTCTATGCCGATACGGAAGGCAGTGACGAAAAGCTCTCCGCCATTCTCTATGACATCCTTGACACCCCGATTTCCCCGGAGCTGCTTCCTGCAGATGAAAACGGGGAGATCGCCCAGAAGACGGAGGACCTTGTCGGCCCCTATGAGCTGCACGACTTCTTCCTCTACTACGTGATGCGGTGCGGCTTCCCGCCGAAGAAGATATTGCGCCTCGCAGAAGCAGCTTTTGTCGGGAAATACGACCGCGTGACGATCGTGAAGTGGGAGAAGAATTTTTACCGCCGCTTCTTTGCCCAGCAGTTCAAGAGGTCGTGCCTGCCGGACGGACCGAAGGTGGGCTCCGTTTCCCTTTCTCCCCGCGGCGACTGGCGGATGCCCACCGACGCGGCGGCAGACCTGTGGCTGTCCGAGCTCGAAGAGCTGTAGCATAAGTCAGGGGCGCTTTTCAGGCTGCAGTTTTTCTCTTTTGCAGCAGGAGAATGCAGCCTTTTTGCGCATCTTTCAAAAGTGTGGAAGATGCAGTACAATACATAGATTATGAATGCTGAGAAAAAGGTCCTCGGCTGTTTCATCGGAAACACGAATACGGACCATCCTTCAAAAATCATCAACGGCTTCTATTCGGGCTGTATCGATCTCGGGTGCGACGTCCACTATTTTCTGGGGACGGAGGCTTCGTACGTTTCGCGGGGCGCTTTCCACGTGGAGAACGACTTCGATTACCAGTACATGTCCGTCTACGACTACCGGAAGTTCGACAGGCTCGATGCGAACTGCGTTGCCCTCGGCAGTGTGATGATTGTACAGGACAAGGCGCGGAAGCAGGGCTTTGTCGACAGCTTCCGGGGGGAGAAGAATGTCATCCTTGAGGATACCGTCCTTCTGCCGGATTCGACCTATATGATCGCCGACAACTACCAGGGGATGTTTTCCACCATCAATCACCTGATCGAGGTTCACGGCTACAAAAAGATCGTCTACCTGTCCGGCCCCCTGCACAACCGCGATTCGGAAGAGAGGGAGCATGCCTACCGGGACTGCATGAAGGCCCACGGGCTGCCCGTCACGGACGAGATGATTCTGCACGGGGATTATTCCGAATATGTCGATGAAGTGGTGGAAGAGCTTCTGGATGCCAATCCGGATGCGGAGGCCATCGCATCCGCCAATGACGAGATGTGCTACTCTATCTACCGGGTACTGACCTATCGCGGCCTCATTGTCGGCAAAGACATCGCCGTGACCGGTTTTGACAATATTCCCTTTGCTGCCACGATGACGCCGCCGCTCACTACCGTCCGCCAGCGGTCATTTGAGCTGGGCTACGAGGCAGCAGGAGTGACCCTTTCCCTGGCCAGGGGGGAGCACCGGACACCGGTGCGTATTCCTGCCGGCTTCACGGTGCGGAAATCCTGCGGCTGCGAAGAAGCAGAGCCGGAAGTCAGTGACCGGGAAAACCGGTCTCTGGCGGATTCTGCGGATTCCCTCCGTCAGCTCCTCCACAAGGCTCTGATGGGGCCCTTCCTGATCCGCGACCTGAACCGGCTTTCGACGGACGCGACATTATTCTTCTACAAGGTCGGCTCGACGATGCGGGATCTGGGAGCGAAGTCCTCCTTCATCTATCTCCTGCCGGAGGTGGCTGAAAATGAGGGCGACGGGACATTTTCACTGCCGGATGAGCTCCTTCCGGCCATGAAGCAGAGGGGCGACACCATCTACTCCTACGACCGGACGAAGGTGAAACCCGTCCGGCCGGGAGACGGCCTCTGCCGCTTTTCAAAAGACGACGGGCTGCCGCGGATGTACTTCACGTACCTCCTTTTCGACGGACCGCGCCAGTACGGCATCCTCTGCGTGGAGACGACGCCGGACCAGGTACAGTTCTTCTGCATGATTTCCCTGCAGATCGGCACGGCCCTCCACTTCCGTGAGATGGCAATGGCGGAGCAGGATTACCGGGAACAGCTGCGGAAGCAGAATGAGCAGCTTCAGTATTCGGCTGTCAATGACGAGCTGACCGGGATTCTGAACCGGCGCGGCGTCATGGACGGCATTCCTGTCTATGCAAAGGCACATACCGGACAGACGGCTTTCATGCTGATTGCCGACCTCGACCACCTGAAGCAGATCAATGACCACTACGGTCATATCGAAGGGGACTTCGCCATCAAAAAGTGCGCGGACACCCTGCGCGATATTCTCGGGAAGAATGCCATCATCGGACGGATCGGCGGAGACGAATTCCTGGCTGTTTTTCCGCAGAGCGCGGAAACGGGGGAAGACGGGAAGACAGTTCTGAAAAAACTGAAGGATGCGGCAGCAGAATTCAATGCGGCATCTGAAAAACCGTACTACGTTGAGCTCTCTGCCGGCATTACTTCCTTTGCCTGCAAGGGGGAGCCGGATATCGGCGCCCTGACGCGGAGCGCAGATGCCCGCCTCTATGACGACAAGTCGAAGCGGAGGGCTTCCGTCGCAAAGAAAACGTGAACCCGGAAAGGCGGACGGATGCCCGCCCGGGGTGCTTTATATTAGTCATAAAAAATATCAAAGGTTTGATCCATGAAACACAAAAGCCTGACAATTCTTTTCATCATAGCAGCGGCGGTTCTTGCGGCCTACCTCTGCACTGCCCTCTACTTCAAGGGGCACTTCTTCCCCGGCAGCACCGTGAACGGGATCAGCTCGTCCGGGGCAACCGCGGAAACAGTGAAAGCAGGCCTGCAGAAACAGGCTGCGAACTATATCCTCGCCATCAATGAGAGGGGCGGAAAGCGGGAGATGATATCAAGCGCAGACGCCGGGCTCACGCTGGATCTTTCTCAGGGACAGGTGGAGAAGCTCCTCGCGGATCAGAATGCCTTCGCCTGGCCGGCGGCCATCTTTCAGAAGAAGGCATATACGTCGGATACCCTGTCCGAGGTGGACGGGGCAAAGCTGAAATCCGCTGTGGACGCCCTTTCCTGCGTGACGGATCCGGAGCCGACTGAGTCTCTTGATGCGACGTATGCGTACGCAAACGGGGCCTATTCCATTTCTGACGAGGTATACGGAACGAAGCTCGATCCGGACACCCTGCTTTCCGCGGTCCGGACGGCAATGGAGCACTTTGATGACGCCATCGACCTCGACGAAGACCGGATCTATATCCAGCCTGCTGTCACGAAGGACACGCCGGAGCTTGTTTCCCTCGTGGATGAGCTCAATAAGCGCCTTTCCATGAAGGTCGCCTATACGACGGGCGACGTCATCGACAAAGATACGATGGCCGGATTTCTTTCCGCCGATGAAAATATGAAGCTTACCGTGAACGCGGACGCCGTTTCGGAGTACGTTTCCTCCCTGGCAAAGAAGTACAATACGGCAGGGCGGTCGAAGACGCTTACTACCCAGTACGGGACGACCGTGACGGTGCCCGGCGGCAGCTACGGGTGGCAGGTGAACCGGTCGGAAGAGGCGGCAAAGCTCACGGAGGAGATTGAAAAGGGCGAGGACGTCAGCCGGGACATCACCTGGTCGCGGACTGCCGCATCCCACGGGGAGAATGACTATGGCAATTCCTATGTGGAGGTCAATCTCACGGCCCAGCATGTCTTCCTCATTGTAAACGGGCAGCGGGTGCTCGATTCCCCTGCTGTCACCGGAAATGTGTCGAAAGAGTGGATGACGCCTGCCGGCGCCTACTTCATCAACTACTGCGCCCGGGACGTCATGCTGAAGGGCGAGAGCCACGTCGACTACTGGATGCCCTTCAACGGAAACATCGGCCTGCACGACGCCGCCTGGCGGTCCCACTTCGGCGGGGCGGACTATCTGACGAAGGGCTCCCACGGCTGTGTGAACCTGCCGACGTCTTTCGCTCCGAAGCTTTTCAAATACGTGTCTGCCGGCTTCCCCGTCCTTGTCTATACGCTGCCCGGAACGGAGACCTATGACGCGGCAGGGGCAGCGAATGTCACGAATCTCATCAATTCCATCGGAACCGTGACGGCATCTTCCGGCCCCGCCATCAGCGCGGCCCGTTCCGCTTACGATGCCCTGGACGGTGATTCGAAGAAGGCCATCATGAACCTGAAAACGCTGACGGCAGCAGAGACCGCCTATGCGGAAATCCCCCAGACAGGCGGAACGGCGGTAGCTGCAGGCCCGGGACAGTGACCACTCAGCCGCGCACTGGCGCGGCTGTTTTTCGCGCCATTTCATGGGCGCCTGGTGTGGAAAATAATTGCAACTTCAATAAAGGAGAGGATTATGGCTTCGTGGAAGGACAATGTACGGGCAGTAGAGCCCTACACCCCGGGCGAGCAGCCGCAGGTGAAGGACATCATCAAGCTCAATACGAATGAGAATCCCTATCCGCCTGCCCGGGGCGTTGCGGAGGCTCTTGCCGCCTTTGATGCCGGGCGCCTGCGGAAATACCCGACGCCGGATGCGAGGGAACTTGTTGAAGCGCTTTCGAAGGCCTATGGGCTTCCGAAGGAAGACATCTTCGTCGGTGTCGGATCGGATGATGTCCTGGCCATGAGCTTCCTCACGTTTTTCAATTCAGAGAAGCCGATTCTCTTTCCGGATGTCACATATTCCTTCTACGACGTCTGGGCGGACCTCTTCAAAATCCCCTATAAGCGCGTGCCCCTGCAGGACGACTGGTCTGTGGATACGGATGCCTTCTGCCGGGAAAACGGCGGCGTCGTGATCCCGAACCCCAATGCGCCGACCGGCCTGCTTCTTCCGCTTTCGGAGATTGAAAAAATTCTTGCGGCAAATCCTGCCTCCGTCGTGATCATCGACGAGGCCTATATCGACTTCGGCGGGGAATCGGCCCTGCCCCTGCTTTCGAAATATGAAAACCTTCTTGTCGTCCGCACGATGAGCAAATCCCGCTCCCTTGCCGGAAGCCGCATCGGCTTCGCCTTCGGGAATCCGGAGCTCATCAGATATCTCTGGGACGTGCGGAATTCCTTCAATTCCTACACGATGGATTCCGTGACGCAGGCAGTCGGGGCGGCAGCCCTTGCGGACAGCGCCTACTTCAACGATACGTGTGCGAAGATAATCAAAACCCGCACGCGGTTCGCCTCTGAGATGAAGGAGCTTGGCTTCACTTTTCCGGAGTCCTCTGCGAACTTCATTTTTGCCTCCCATCCGGACGTAGACGCAGCGCAGCTTTTTGCGGACCTGAAGGCAGCCGGCATCTTTGTCCGCTACTTCCCGAAGGGGCGGACAAGGGACAGCCTCCGCATCACAATCGGAACGGATGAGGAGATGGACAGGCTGCTCGCTTTTCTGAAGGACTATCTGAAGAAGTAAACAAATGCAGGAAAAGTGTGTATTCACGGGATCCCGCTTTTCTGTTACCCTGTGGGAAATTCTGATACAGGAGTGTGATATTCATGGGAATTCTTTTGACTGCGGCTGACCTCGACTGGGGCGGTCTCATCATAAACGTCGTATCCGTCTTCGTCGGCCTCGCCATCTACCTCGGCGTCCTGAAGACCGGGTGGGGACAGAAGCATATGAATTTTCAGTGGGCCATCATGCTGGCCGCCCTCCTCGCCGCGGTGCTGATCGCGTGGGGCGTGCGGACACTGCTGGGGATATAGGAGACTGGCTTTTGGCACGATTTTCAAAGTGGAATATATGCTTTGGAAATCGTGCCCGCGGCGTCTGTACCCGTCAAAAATAGTTGAGCGGGCTGCGGTGCCTGTACCCGTTAAGGAGAAAAACGATGGATGACGTTTTGTGCCAGTTCTGCAACAACTGCGTCTACGATGACGAGGAAGAGGACTACGTCTGCGATGTGGAGATGGACGAGGATGAGTTCGCCCGATTCATGCTCTCAGAGCAGAAGGTCTGTCCCTTCTACCAGAGCAACAACGAATACGAGGTCGTGAAGCATCAGATGTGAGAAGGTATGTGTTGCAAATAGAACATTAGTTTGGTATAATGTTTTTGGCACTGCCAAGATGGTAGGCGGTTGGTCCTCCGTAACAGGAGGGACTGTGACCCTCCTGCAAGTTCTCTCGAAAGAGTAGAAAGGGCGCGGTGCGTCCAGTGGACGCACGTTTTCGCGCCGACCGGAGCGAAGCGGAGAGGCTGTACCATGAATGTGATGGATTTGATCAATGTTCTGGCTTTCGGGCTGGGGTGTTTCTCATTCGGATACATGATTGGGAAAGATATTCATAAGACACAGAAATAGCCGCCATCCCTGACAAGACTAGCGGCTATTTTTGCTGGAATTTAAAGGGCCACCGTCTATCGGCAGTGCCTTTTTATATTGTTACTTTATCATCGTCCGGTAAGGTTTTCAAGGCTTTTTGAAAAATAAAGCAACGCATAAAAAATGCAGGAGATGGGACTTGAACCCACACGGCCTTGCGGTCACAAGCACCTGAAGCTTGCGCGTCTGCCAATTCCGCCACTCCTGCATCGTACGGTTCGCTTTCGCGTGCCGAACAGTTATGTATTATATTTGTTTCATTCTGCGAAGTCAACTGTTTTTTAAAGACGTCCGAAAACGAGAATTTCAAGCGGATTCCACTCAATGAAACAGCCTGCAGATGCTGCTTATCCCAGACCGAAGGCCATTCCGATGAGGCGGACGACGAATGCGCAGACCCAGGCGAGAACCATCTGGTAGGCAAAGATCAGGAGCATATTCTTCGTCCCGTCTTCCCTGCGGATGGACGCCATGGCGGCGACGCAGGGCGGATAGATCAGGGTGAAGACGAGGAGCGAGGCTGCACCGAGCGGGGAGATGAGGCTCGTAATCGCGGTCGTGCCAGTCAGCATGGAAAGGGTGGCGACGACATTCTCCTTTGCCATGAGGCCTGCGATGAGACCCGTGACGATGCGCCAGTCTCCGAAGCCTACAGGAGCGAAGACGGGAGCGATGAGCCGCGCGAAGTCCGCCATCATGGATTCCCCGGCGTCCGTGACATAGAAGAAGTGGGTGTCAAAGGACTGGAAGAACCAGACGACAAGGGTCGCAATGAAGATGATGGAAAAGGCTTTCGAGAGGAAGTCCTTCGTCTTTTCCCACATGAGAATCACAACTGTTTTGAGCGACGGCAGGCGGTAGTTGGGCAGCTCCATTACGAAGGGCACGGCCTCGCCCGTGAAGGCCGTCTTTTTCAGCACCAGGGCAGTCAGGATTCCGAGGACGATGCCGAGGAAGTAGAGAAGTGTCATGATGAGGCCCCCGTGCTTCGGGAAGAAGGCTGCTGTGATGAAGCCGTATACTAATATTTTTGCGGAGCAGGACATGAAGGAAATCAGCAGCATGGTCAGCCGCCGGTCGCGGGACGACGGCAGGGTCCGCGTCGACATGACAGCGGGTACGGAGCAGCCGAAGCCTAAAAGCATAGGCACGATGGAGCGGCCGGAAAGGCCAATCTTCCGGAGGAGCTTGTCCATGAAGAAGGCGACGCGCGCCATATAGCCCGAGTCCTCGAGAATCGAAAGGAAGATGAAGAGGAGGACGATGATGGGTACGAAGGAGACGACAGAGCCGACCCCGCCGAAGACCGCGTCAACAATGAGCGAATGGATGACCTGATTGACCCCAAGGGCATTCAGGCCTGCCGATACAAGAGAAGCCAGCGCGTCGATTCCCTGCTGCAGAAGGTCCTGCAGGAAGGGACCGATGACATTGAAGGTCAGGAAAAATATGAGGGCCATGATCCCGACGAAGCAGGGAATGGCCGTGTATTTGCCGGTCAGAATTTTGTCCGCCCGCCGGCTCATCAGGTGTTCCTTTGATTCGTGGGGCTTTACGACAGCAGCCGCCGTCAGCTTCTTGATGAAGGCGAAGCGCATGTCCGCGATGGCGGCCGCCCGGTCGAGCCCGCGCTCCTTCTCCATCTGCCGGACGATGGCGTTGACTTCATCCGTTTCGCCGGAGTCGAGGCCGAGTTTCTCAATGACGAGGTGGTCCCCCTCCAGGAGCTTCGTCGCGGCGAAGCGGATGGGGATGCCCGAGGTGTCTGCCTTGTCTGCGATCAGCTCCATGACGGAGTGGATGGCTCGGTGAACGGCGCCCCCGTGGGCTGTCTCGTCGCAGAAGTCCAGCCGCTCGGGTTTTTCCTGGTAGTGGGCGACATGCATGAGGTGGTGGATCAGCTCGTCGATACCCTCGTTCTTCGCGGCGGAAATGGGCACGACAGGAACGCCCAGAGACTTCTCGAGGGCGTTGATATTGATAGTGCCGCCGTTGTCCCGGACCTCGTCCATCATATTGAGGGCGACGACCATGGGGACGTCGAGCTCTATGAGCTGCATCGTGAGCAGGAGGTTCCGCTCGATATTCGTGGCGTCGACGATATTGATGATGCCCTTGGGCTTTTCATTAAGTATGAACTCCCGCGTGACGATTTCTTCCGCCGAGTAGGGGGAGAGGGAGTAGATGCCGGGCAGGTCGGTGACGACTGTATTCTTCTGCCCGCGGATGACCCCGTCCTTCCTGTCGACCGTGACGCCGGGAAAGTTGCCGACGTGCTGGTTTGCGCCGGTCAGCTGGTTGAAGAGGGTAGTCTTTCCCGAGTTCTGGTTGCCGGCCAGGGCAAAGGTCAGCGTGGTGCCCTCGGGCAGCGGTGTCTCCGTCTTCCGGTCGTGGTAAATGCCGGCCTCGCCGAGTCCGGGGTGTTTCTCATGCTTGTGCGGCGCCTTATTCCGGGGATCGTCTTCAGGGCGGAGGTAGGTCTTTGCCCGCTCCGTCGCTTCCTCCTCCGTCGCCTCGACAAGGTCGATCATGGCGGCGTCAGCAAGGCGGAGCGTCAGCTCGTAGCCGTGGATCGTGACTTCAATGGGATCCCCCATGGGGGCGAGCTTCGTGACGGTGACATAGGAACCGGGGATGACGCCCATGTCGAGGAAGTGCTGCCGCAGGGCGCCTTCGCCGCCGACAGCTGTGATGATGCCCGTTTTGCCTACTGCCAGGTCTTTTAATGTCATGACGAATATTTTTCCTTTCATCCGCTGCCTGCTTTCACACTTCCGGGCAGCGTTTCTCTGTACGGATTTCAAAAAGCCGTAGTGATAGTAGCACTTTATAGGCATTGCTTCAAATACAGGACAAAAAAGCGGCTTCGGGGCAATTGATTTTCTCGTGAAATCTGCTAGATTAGGGAGAATACTATACAAGGGAAGACGGTCGGCAGCAGCAGGGAAGCCATTGCGGTTTCTGTAAAAAGCCGGCGGCAGGGAAATACGTTATGATCACACTGTTTGCTAAGCTATTCATAAAAAAGGAAGACAGGAAAAATTACAGTTCCCCGCAGGTAAGGACGTCGTATGGCGTTATAGCGGGACTTGTCGGGATCATCCTGAATGCCGGGCTCTTTGTGATGAAGCTCATAATCGGCCTGCTTTCCGGCGCCCTTTCTATCATATCCGATGCCTTCAACAACCTTTCTGACGCCTTCTCCGACATCATTTCCATCATGGGCTTCCGCGTCGCCACGCGAAGAGCCGATGAGGAGCACCCCTTCGGCCACGGCCGCGCCGAGTACGTCTCCGGCCTCATCGTCGGCCTCATCGTCATGGTAATCGGCTTTGAGTTCCTGAATACGTCCATCTCCCGCATCCGCCATCCGAAGAGCCCGGCCATCGACCTCGTGACGATCGCCATCCTGATTGTCTCCATTGCAGTCAAGCTCTACATGTACTTTGCGAATCGGTCGCTGGCGAAAAAGATCGGGAGTGTTTCACTTAACGCCGTCGCCCTCGACTCTGTGTCGGATGTCGTCACCACCTTTGTGGTTCTCCTGTCTGCGGTTTTTTATTATTCATGGAATATCAATATCGACGGCTGGGCGGGACTCATCGTGTCTGCCTTCATCATCGGACAGGGGCTGAAGTCTGTGCGCGACGCCGTTTCGCCCCTGCTCGGCAATCCGCCGGATCCGGACCAGATCGCGAAGATTCGCGCCACGGTCGCCGAGTACAAAAACCGCGGCGTCCTCGGCGTCCACGATATCGTCGTGCACAGCTACGGACCGGGCAAGGACATGGTGACATGCCACGTCGAGATGCCCGGGGATATGACTCTTTCCGAGGTGCACACTGTTGTCGATACGATTGAGCGCCGCCTGCTCGGCGAATACGGGCTCGACGCCGTCATTCATATGGATCCCGTCGAAGAGGACGACCCTTACGCGGAAGACATGAAAAGCCGCATCAAAAAGTTCGCGGACGGCCTGAAGAAGGACATCACGGTGCACGACATCCAAATCGCGGCATGCAAGAACGGCAGGCACGACATCGACTTTGATGTCGACGTTCCCTATAGCGACAAGGATTCTGATGAGGACATCATCCGCATGTTCAAGGCCTTTGTTTCCGGCGTCGACGCAAACTGCCACTGCCGGATCCGCGTGGACAGGGGATGACGCAGAGACCTTGTGTCAACAAGGAGGGCGTCACGCGGGAACGCATGAAAAACAGCCGCCCCTAAAAAAACAAAAAAATATTCCGAAAGTGTTTGACATCGGAAAGTGCTTTTGATATTATAGGCAAGTCGTCTGAACGGGGCAGCGCCCCGCGAACAAAAGACGTGCGGAAGTGTCGGAATTGGCAGACGAGCAAGACTAAGGATCTTGTGGCAGCAATGTCGTGTGAGTTCAAGTCTCATCTTCCGCATCACATGAAATTCCCGAAGGCGAAGGCTTTCGGGGATTTTTTTGTAATCCGGTTCCTGCATTTTGCCTGTTCTGGGAAATGCTTGTAAACTTTGCCTGAAAATAATAGAATCGAAAAAATCGCGAAAAGGAGAGAGGAGAAAGCCGTATGGCTCTGGTCATCATCATCGCAATCATTGTGCTGATTGTCATGAAGCATAAGGGAGTATTCAGAAAAACCGCTGTCTGCCGGCACTGCGGGAAGGTTCTTAAAGGAACGGAGCAGGTAGTGATGGGGGCGGGAGCGTCCCAATATATTCTCTGCCGGGACTGCGCGGCGAAGATCAGTCCGGTGATTTTTGATGAAGCCTCCGCCGATTGGAGCTATGAGGATTACGCAGACTACCTGGTCTGGGAAGAGGAGACGAAGGAAGAACGGGCGCAGTTTCATGAAACGGATAGCTACGGCTTTGAGACCAAACTTGCCGTGGACGCCGATCACGGACTCTTCTCCTTGATGACGGAGGGAAACCGGCAGGTATTCCGCTTTGCCGATCTGACCGACTATACCATCAATTTCAAAGAGGAAGTGGTGGACGACGGACTCCTGGAGTCAAAGGTCCTGGGGAAAGAATATATCTCCGTCGACCTGGTCCGGCCGAAGGTGTATTTGGAAAGGGTGCTGAATGCTGCAGCCGGCTACAGTACGACTCCGAAGGGTCGCATCAATCGCAAGTACGAATACGATCTTACGGATGCGTTCGAGCATATCATCAAGGTATTTGATGTTTGTTTTCTCTCGAACAGCAGCGCAGGGAGAATGCGAACGGCGCGCGCATCGACCGCTCGCAGATCGACGACATTCAGAAGGCCATGGCCCTCTTCATGTTCGACAGCATGAGCGACGTGACGGAGGAGAACCTGAAGAAGCAGCGGAATGCCCTGATCAAGGCCTTCCACCCGGACAATAGCGAAGACAACGAGATCTATTCCCAGAAGATCAATGCAGCCTATGATCTGTTGAAGGACCTTATTTCAAAATGAAATTCCTTTATCCGGGAGTGATATTTCTTTTGCATAATCATGGGATGCCCGCACGGGCATCCTTTTTCAGCCTTTCTTTGGAAGACCTTTTGAATCTTTTGTCGAGTGACAGAAATTCGTCCGAAAAAATGTCACAGATGACAAAAATAAGGACGAAAAAGTGGGACGGATGACAAAAATCAGGAGGAAAGGTGTAGGACGAATATTTTTCCTTGACGCAATCTAAGACTAGTGGTAGGGTAGTTACTGCT
>OMTX01000085.1 GCA_900314085.1 uncultured Lachnospiraceae bacterium
GAAGGCAGCAGCGCAGCCTCCTGTCTTTCTAATGCAACAAAATACAATGCGCAGTAAGTATAGCATATTCCGTGTGAGATAGTGGCAGTTTGTGAGGATGGGCGGTATTTGCCTCCACACCCCCGCACCGGCGACTTGCCACCCTCTGAGGTCGCAGGCCATGGGCGGTATTTGCACCACACGCCTGTCCCGGGGCTTGAATCCTGCTTGCGAGACCTGACTTTCCACAGGATATGGTAGAAGCCGGCTTACAAAACCACAGAATGTGCTAGGCAATTTGCACGAAAAATTCTGCCACCCGTCGAAAGAAAAACACCTGAGAATTGTCGGTTGCGTCGGAGGGGGCGACCTTTGCTCCCGAAAAAAGCGGCAGAATTTTTACCACAAAATGTGGAAACCATTTCCGCTCAACACCCATATCTTGTGAATTTTTGCTTGCTTTCCCCCAACATCTTTTGTATCATAATCCTCGGCACGCGGTGAGTGCTACGCAATGCGTGTGGCCCGCAGTGGTGGAAGTTTGCAGCACTTTCCCTGCACAGGCCCGGACACAGGCCCCGGTTTGGTGGAAGTTTGTATCGGCTGCACCGCACAGGCACGGACACAGGCCCCGGTTTGGTGGAAGTTTGTACCGGCTGCGCCGCACAGGCCTAAAGCAAGGCTCAATGTTGGTGGAAGTTTGCAGCAGACCGCCGGCCAGAGAACAAAAAAATAATTCAGAAACTGTTGTGTTCTACATTAGTCATAGAAAGAGGAAAGCAATGCTCGAAGTAGTGAAGAGGGACGGAGAAGTCAGGGATTTCGACCTTTCGAAGATTGAAGGGGCGATTGAGAAGGCGTTTGTCGCGACGGGGAATGCGTATACGAAGGACATCCTCGAGATGATCTCGCTGCGCGTGACGAGTGACTTCCAGAAGAAGGTGGCAGATGACAAGATCGGCGTCGAGGACATCCAGGACTCCGCCGAGCGCGTGCTCGAAAACACCGGCTACACGGAGGTCGCGAAGGCCTACATCCTCTACCGCAAGCAGCGGGAAAAGATGCGAAATATGAAGTCGACGATCCTCGACTACCGCGACGTCGTGAATTCCTATCTGAAGACCGAGGACTGGCGCGTGAAGGAAAATTCCACCGTGACGTATTCCGTCGGCGGCCTCATCCTTTCAAACTCCGGCGCCATCACGGCAAACTACTGGCTCTCTGAAATCTACGACCAGGAAATTGCGGACGCGCACCGATCTTGCGACCTGCACATCCACGACCTTTCCATGCTGACGGGCTACTGCGCGGGCTGGTCCTTAAAGCAGCTCATCACCGACGGCCTCGGCGGCGTCACAGGAAAGATTACAAGCGCCCCCGCCAAGCACCTGTCCGTCCTTTGCAACCAGATGGTGAATTTCCTTGGCATCATGCAGAACGAGTGGGCCGGCGCTCAGGCGTTTTCGTCCTTCGACACCTACCTTGCCCCCTTCGTCAAGGCGGACAACCTCACATATGAAGAGACGAAGAAGTGCATCGAGAGTTTCATTTACGGCGTGAATACGCCTTCCCGCTGGGGATCCCAGGCGCCTTTCACAAACATCACCCTGGACTGGACTGTCCCGAACGACCTCGCGGAGCTTCCCGCCATCGTAGGCGGCAAGGAGCAGGACTTCTGCTACAAGGACTGCAAGCGCGAGATGGACATGGTGAACAAGGCCTTCCTCGAAGTTATGATTGAGGGCGACGCCAACGGCCGCGGCTTCCAGTACCCGATCCCGACCTACTCCATCACGAAGGACTTCGACTGGTCGGAGACGGAGAATAATAAATTACTCTTTGAAATGACGGCCAAGTACGGCACCCCGTATTTCTCGAATTACATCAATTCGGATATGGAGCCCTCCGACGTCCGCTCCATGTGCTGCCGCCTGCGCCTGGATCTCCGTGAACTTCGTAAGAAGTCCGGCGGCTTCTTCGGAAGCGGCGAGTCGACAGGATCTGTCGGCGTTGTCACCATCAACCTTCCGCGAATCGCCTACCTCGCGACGGACGCAGACGACTTCTACAAGCGACTCGACCACCTGATGGATATCGCGGCCCGGTCCCTGAAGATCAAGCGGACGGTCATCAGCAAGCTCCTTGACGAGGGGCTCTATCCGTACACGAAGCGCTACCTCGGCACCTTCAACAATCACTTCAGCACCATCGGCCTCATCGGCATGAACGAGGTCGGCCTGAATGCCAAGTGGCTGCGGAAGGATCTCACGCACAAGGAAACCCAGGACTTCGCGAAAGACGTCCTCAATCATATGCGCGAGCGCCTGAAGGACTACCAGGAAGAGTACGGCGACCTCTACAATCTCGAGGCGACGCCCGCCGAGTCCACGACCTATCGGCTGGCAAAGCACGACAAGGAGCGCTTCCCCGACATCATCACGGCGGGAAACCCCGGCGACACGCCTTACTACACGAACTCCTCCCACCTGCCTGTCGGCTACACCGCGGACGTCTTCGATGCCCTCGACATCCAGGATGAGCTGCAGACGCTGTACACCTCCGGCACGGTCTTCCACACGTTCCTCGGAGAAAAACTTCCCAGCTGGCAGAGCGCAGCGAAGCTCGTGCGGACGATTGCGGAAAACTACCGCCTGCCCTACTACACAATCTCCCCGACGTATTCCGTCTGCCGCGAGCACGGCTACCTCGCCGGCGAGCAGAAGACCTGCCCCCACTGCGGCAAGCCGACGGAGGTCTACTCCCGCATCACCGGCTACTACCGGCCTGTCCAGAACTGGAACGAAGGCAAGACACAGGAGTACAAGAACAGAAAGCTCTATGACGTCAGTGGAAGCGCTTACAAAAAAATCCCTGTCGTCCGGGACAATGTGACGGCCCGCGACATAATGGGGCAGCAGGAGAGTACGGAGACTCTGGTGATTGAGAATAATGTGAGTGCCGCGGAAGCCGATTTCGGCAGCCTTGCAGAGGCCGGCTATGAAACCTTCGTTCCTGAAAAAGCCGTCGATGCGGCGGTTCCCGATCTTTCGAATGCCATCCTCTCTGTCCGCATGAATGCAGACGAGGCGGAGAATACCGACAATGAGCCTGTCCGCTGCTTATTTACGACGTCGACCTGCCCGAACTGCGCCAAGGCGAAGGAAATCCTCTCCGACCTCGAATACGTCATTATTGATGCCGAGAAGGAGACGGAGCTCACCGAGAAGTACGGCATCATGCAGGCGCCGACGCTGATCGTGAAGAACGGCGATCAGATTGAGAAGTACGTCAACGCCTCGAACATCAAGAAGTATGCGGACTCCCAGAAGGAAGCCGTGATGGCGTAAGTGGAAACAGGGGACTGGCTCCTCTCAGAAAATAGAACTTCTCGGGACAGTTGGTTGAGGCGCCTGTACCCGTCAAAAGAATTCATTTTTGCCCTGAGGAAAATTTCCTCAGGGCATTCTTTTCACCCTCTATTTATGGTAAAGTAAAGAGGCTTATGTAAAAACTCAAAGGGAGGAAACCCATGGGGCTTTTTCACAGAAAAGAGAAGACGGATGCGGACATCGTGATCCGGAACGTGAATATCGTCAATCCGGCAGGGGAGAGCAGGTCCGTCGGCGACCTCTTCATCCATGAGGGAAAGATGGCTGCCGCTTCCGATGTGTCGACAGACGCGACGGAGATTGACGGCACGGGGCTTGTCGCCTTCCCCGGTCTCGTCGACATGCATGTCCATCTCCGGGATCCGGGGCAGACAGAGAAGGAAGACCTCCTCTCCGGAAGCCGGGCAGCGGCAGCAGGCGGGGTGACCACGCTTGTGGCGATGCCGAATACGACACCTCCGATTGACTCCGTGGAGAAATACCGGGATGTCACAGAGCGGGCGAAAAAGATCGGTCTCGTGAATGTCCTGCAGGCGGGCTCCATCACCCGGGGCATGAAGGGACAGGAGCTCTCCGATATCGTGCAGCTCATGGACGCCGGCTGCAGGGCCTTTTCCGAGGACGGAAAGTCCGTCATGGACTCCGGCCTTGTCCGCGACGCCATGCGGCTGACAGCGGAAAACCAGGTGCCAATCCTGGCCCACTGCGAGGAGGCCAATCTCGTTCGCGGCGTCATGAATGCCGGCGACCGGGCACGGGATCTGGGACTTCCCGGCATCACGAACGCGGTGGAAAATATTATTGAATACAGGGACATCGAGCTTTCCCGGGAAACCTGGGCACCCCTTCATCTCTGCCATTGCTCGACAGCGGAGTCCTATGAGCTTGTGAAGATGGCAAAGGAAAAGGGTATCCGCGTGACGGCGGAGGTCTGCCCCCACCACTTCATTCTGACGGAGGAGGACATCCGGACCGCAGATGACGCGAACTACAAGATGAATCCGCCCGTCCGCAGCCGCCGGGACCGTGACGCCCTGCTGAAAGGACTCACAGACGGGACCTTTGACGTCATCTCCACAGATCACGCTCCCCATACGGCAGCAGAGAAATCCAAGGGCTTCATGGAGTCGCCCTTCGGCATTGTCGGCCTGGAGACCTCCTTTGCCCTGTCCTATACCTATCTCGTGCGCAAAGGCCTTCTGACACTGCCGCAGCTCATCGAAAAGATGAGCGTGAACCCCGCGCGGATACTGAAAGTCGACGCCGGCGACATTTCCGTCGGGAAGACGGCGGATCTCGTCCTTGCCGACATCGACAATCCCTACACCATCGATCCGGCCCTATTTTTCAGCAAGGGGAAGAACACCCCCTTCGGCGGGATGGAGGTCTACGGCAAAGTTCTTTTGACAGTGCATGACGGCAAGGTCGTCTTCGACCGGAACCGGGATTTGAAATAGAAGAGCGGGGTTGGGAAATTCGTTTTGTGCCCTGTGAAGAACCGCATATTGTAAGCGCATACACTTTCGGAGGAGAGAAACATGATTGAAAAGCTGATTGATGCGATTGAAAAGAAGAAGGCGCCGATCGTTGTCGGTCTGGATCCCGCCCTTTCGATGATTCCGCAGCACATCATGGATGAGGCGATTGAAAAGCACGGGGAGACGCTCGAGGCAGCAGGCGAGGCAATCTTTGAATTCAACAAGGCAATCGTCGACGCGACGGAGGACCTGATCCCCGCAGTCAAGCCCCAGTCCGCCATGTATGAGCGCTACGGCCTGCCCGGCCTTGCCGCTTACAAGAAGACCATTGACTACTGCCACTACAAGGGGCTCATCGTCATCGCCGACGTGAAGCGGGGCGACATCGGCTCCACATCGGAAGCCTATGCGGACGGGCATCTCGGCAAGGTGAAGGTGGGAAATACGGAATTTGCCCCCTTCAATGCGGACTTCGCGACCGTGAATCCCTATCTGGGAAGTGACGGGGTGAAGCCCTTTGTTGACGTTGCAAAGGCGCATGACAAGGGCATCTTCGTCCTGGTCAAAACCTCGAACCCCTCCTCCGGCGAGTTCCAGGACCGGATGCTCTTCGGCGACGAGGGCGTTGCGGGGATGCCCGTGAGCGGCGCTTCTGTCTATGCCGGCCACCTTTCGAACGAGGCGGAGGACGTGAAGAAGCCCCTCTATCAGTACGTCGCGGATATGGTAAATCTCTGGGGCAGTGAATCTCTGCACGGCAGCTATTCCGACATCGGCGCCGTTGTCGGCGCCACGTATCCGGAGGTCGGCGAGAAGCTGCGGAAGGTCATGCCCAAGGCCTATATCCTCGTGCCCGGCTACGGAGCCCAGGGCGGCAAGGGGAAGGACCTAAAGGCCTTCTTCAATAGCGATGGACTCGGCGCCATCGTAAACTCCTCCCGCGGCATCATTGCGGCCTGGCAGAAGGCACCCTACAAGGACACCTTCGACGAGTATCACTTCGCTGAGGCTTCCCGCCGGGCGGTCCTCGATATGAAGCAGGACATCACGTCGGCGGTCGGTTTATGACTAATATAAAACCACGGACTGCACGCCCCCTTTCATTCGGGCGGCAGCCGCAATAGACCGTGCGCCCGCATAAAGGCAGGAAAGCACCGGAATTTCTGAGAATCCGTTTGGATTGGAACGCAGCATGACAGAAAAGACATTTGGAAAAGCAGAAGTTGTGGCGCAGGAGATGCTGCAGGAAAATATATTTTCTCTGACGCTTCGTACGCCGGCGGCGGGGGCCGCTGTGCCGGGACAGTTCGTCAATCTCTACTTAAATGACGCTGCCCGCCGCCTGCCCCGCCCCATCAGTATCTGCGAAATCGACCGGACAAACAGTACGCTGCGCCTCGTTTTCCGCCTCAAGGGCGAAGGAACGAAGGAGATTTCAAAGCTGCTTCCCGGCGACACGATCGACGTCATGGGCCCCCTCGGCAACGGCTTTCCGCTTGATGTGAAAGCGGGCCGTCCCATGGTGATCGGCGGCGGCATCGGCGTTCCGCCCATGCTGGGGCTCTTTCAGAAGCTTTCCGGAGAGAAGACTGCGGTGATGGGTTACCTCGACTGTCCCTTCCTGCTTGATGAATTCGAAGCAGCAGGCGGAAAGACTTATGTCGCGACGGAGTCCGGCCGGACAGGAACCCGCGGCAATGTGCTGGACGCCATTCGGGCAAACGACCTTGATCCTGATATTATCTATGCGTGCGGGCCGAAACCCATGCTTGCCGCTGTCAAGGCCTTCGCGGAGGAGAAGGGCATTCCCTGCTACATCTCCATGGAAGAGCGGATGGCCTGCGGCATCGGGGCCTGCCTGGGCTGCGTCGTGAAGACGGCTTCTGTGGACGGTCACAGCAAGGTGAAGAATGCGAGAGTCTGCGCGGACGGGCCGGTATTCAACGCCGCGGAGGTAGACCTGACATGATTGGAAAAGGCAAAAATTTATCCCTGCATACGGAGGTCACAGTCGCGGGCGTGAATTTTCAGAACCCCGTGATGACCTGCTCCGGGACCTTCGGAAGCGGGGCGGAGTACGGGGAATTCGTGGACCTCAGTCGGCTCGGCGCGGTCGTGACGAAGGGCGTCTCCCGGGATCCCTGGGAAGGAAATCCTACGCCGCGCCTCGCGGAGACGCCTGCAGGGATGTTAAACGCCATCGGCCTTCAAAACCCCGGCGTCGACACCTTCACGGCGAGAGACCTTCCCTTCCTTGCGAAGGCCGGCACCCGCGTCATTGTAAATGTCTGCGGCCACAGTATCGGCGAGTACAAGGATGTCGTGGAGCGGCTTTCGAATGAGGCAGCCGTCGATGCCCTTGAAATCAATATCTCCTGCCCGAATGTAAAGCAGGGCGGCATCGCCTTCGGGACGGACCCGAAGCAGGCAGAAAAGGTCACGCGGGAAGTGAAAGCGGTGTCATCGAAGCCCATTATCATGAAGCTTTCCCCGAATGTGACGAGCATTCCCGACATGGCGAAGGCCTGCGAGGCCGGCGGGGCAGATGCCCTGTCCCTCATCAATACGATCACGGGAATGAAGATCGACGTGAAAACGCGGCGCTTCGTCCTTGCCAACCGGACAGGCGGTCTGTCCGGACCTGCCGTTCATCCTGTTGCCGTCCGCATGGTCTATGAGGCGGCCCACGCAGTAAAGCTTCCCATCATCGGCATGGGCGGCATCGAAACGGCAGAGGATGCTGTAGAGATGATGCTGGCCGGCGCCACCGCCATTGCCGTCGGAAGCGCCAACTTCCGCCACCCGACCGCCACGACGGACATCCTCGACGGAATGCTTGCCTACATGCAGGAAAATGGCATCACAGATATCAGGGAACTAATTGGTGCAGTAAATTAGGGGGTGCCTGTCCACAGGCGTTAGTTTGTCACAAGCGCGTAGCGCGAAGTGAGAAACTTACACCTGTGGATGCAGGGCGACTTAGTGACTGGCGAGCCGAAGGCGAAGCCAGAACTTAGTCGCATCGCATCCCGTTCGGGAGAGAACAATGGAACAATACAAAACAGATTTCATCCACTTCATGGTCGACGCCGAGGTCCTGAAATTCGGCGACTTCGTGACGAAGAGCGGACGCAAGACGCCCTTCTTCATCAATACCGGCTTTTACCGCACGGGTTCGCAGCTGAAGAAGCTCGGCGAGTACTACGCGAAGGCGATTGAAAGCACTTTTGGGACGGACTTTGACATTCTCTTCGGTCCGGCCTACAAGGGCATTCCCCTTTCCGTTGCCGCAGCCATTGCCCTGTCCGAGCGGGACGGGGTGGACGTCGGCTACTGCGCAAACCGGAAGGAAGAGAAGGACCACGGGGAGGGCGGCAAACTCCTCGGGACTCCCATTAAGGACGGCGACCGTGTCATTATCATTGAAGACGTGACGACAGCCGGGACCTCCATCCGGGAGACCTATCCCCTGATCAAGGCCCAGGCGGACTGCGAAGTCAAAGGCCTCATCGTCTCTGTCGACCGGCAGGAGCGGGGCACCGGAGAGAAGGGCGCCCTCGATGAAATCGGAGAGACCTTTGGCATGAAGACATCTGCCATCGTCACGATGGAGGAAGTCGTTGAAGTCCTCTGGAACAAGCCATACCAGGGACAGACTATTATAGATGATGAACTGAAGAGCCGGATCGACGACTATTACCGGCAGTACGGAGCAGGGAAGTGAAAAAGAGAAACACATTTCCCCTGCCTTTTACCTGGAGGCTGCTGCTTCTGATCTTCTATCTCGTGATGCTGACCTACTTCCTCTTTTTTGCAGAGGGCTTAGGCCGCACGGGCGGGGGCTTTGCCAACAACTTCATCCCCTTCCGGGAGATCATCCGCGGCTTTGTCCGCTTTGACAGGCTGGGTGTCCGGTATTTCCTGCTGAACTTCGTCGGAAATATCGTCTGCTTCATCCCCTTCGGATTTCTCTTTGCGTCGCTCTTTCGCTACCCCCTGCCCCACGGGGGAACCATCGTGACAGGCGTTTCCTGTGCCCTGTCTTTGATGGTGGAGGTCATCCAGCTTTTGTCCGCGACGGGCTCCTGTGACGTCGACGATGTGATTTTGAATACGGTCGGCGGGATGATAGGCTTCCTCCTCTTCGCCGGAATCTTTGTGAAGGTCCCGAAGGAAGAACGGGAGAATAATTCCGGGAACGGGTGAACGCGGTGCTGCCATTTTGGAAGAACAGCAGCTGTTTTCGGGCTTTATATTATTCATGCAGTTTTTTTGAGGTTTTGTTTTGGCTGATATTTCGCACAGAAGAAGAAGAAAAAGTCCGGTGCGGCGGCGGTCCGTCGTGATGGCGGCGACTGCAGCCCTGTCGATGGCCTTCCTGGCAATCGTCCTTCTCGGCGTCCTGCCGGCAGGCACTGCCCTCCGCTGGACCGGCGTCATCTCCTTTCTCCTGATGTTCATGGATTTGGCCTTCTTCGTGATCGGCGTCCGCGACTTCGGTGACAACACCTTCAATACGGCGGTCCGTATCCTGGCGGTTCTCGTGCCGGGGGTTGCCTTTGCAGCGTACATCCTCGTCTATATGGCGGGGATACTTGTCGGATAGTTGGAGTTTGTTTAAGGGGAGACAGGCCCCTTTGCCTCGCGCATATCGTGCGAGGATGCAGGGAGAAAGTCCCCCTGATCTGAGCTTTGCGGTACAGTGTTTTTGGAAAGAAGAGTAATGAGAGAGTTGGATGAAACGATAGACGAGCGGTTTGACCTGGCAGAGGACAAGGTCCGGCAGATCGCGGAGGAAGAGGAGCGGCCGTACTTTCGCCGGGTGGCGGAAATTCTGGAACATTGTTTTGCCCTGAGCGCCGATCCGTCGGAGGACACGCAGGGACTGTACGCAGATGCGCTTCCTGACGCCTACCCCATGAGTTTCTTAAATCCTTCCTATGCGGTTTCTGTACTTGGCGGCGACCTGGGAAGGGCGCTTTCATTACTCTATCGCGACATCATCGGCCTGATTCCCTGCGTGCTGGAGGGGCGGAAGGACTACCTCACGCTTTTTGCCGAGCTCTTCATCCAGATTGAATGCGATGTCCGCTTTGCCGGCGCTGACGGGGGCGGATGTGAGGAAGGCGTGCCCGATGCGACGGACGACGTCCTTGCCGACATGCGGTCCTTCTACCTCGACAATGTGGAAATCTTCGGGACGGATTCTGTTGATGAGATGCTGACCGGGAATGCCTATATACGGGACATCGTCATGCACTCTGATCTGTCGGATCCTGCCTACCTGAAAAAATACGGTCTATGCCTCACTGATAATGAATCGGCCATGCAGGCTTATATGGCGGATGCGGACGACGGCTTCATTGAGAAGGCGGCGCGGACTTATGTCGAAGGCTATATTCGTGGCTTTTCCATGATGGGGAAGGATTATCGGAAGAAGAGCACAGTCCTCATCGACTATTCCGTAGGTCTTGAGAGGGTGGTCCGCAGGGCAGTGGAGATTTTCAAGGAGTTCGGCTTTACGACTCTCTTCCGCCGCAGTCCGGAATTCTCGTTCAATAGAAAGCCTTCGGCAGATTTCGGCGCCTTTGTGGTTCCCGTGAATCCCCAGATGAATTTCGACCATCGGAACGATACGGCATTATTCATGGACAAAAAATATGCCGAGAGGATGCTGGAGGTTTCCGGGGCAGCTTATGAAGTCCGGAAGGCAGAGGCAGCGGCCTACGGCGGACCGGCGGTGATCCAGACCTTCGGGCAGGCGGACTTCAGTCCTGAAAAAAAGCCCGAGTGCTACACGTTTACGAAAAAACAGTCGGAGGTAATCTCCGAGCGGCGTACCAGGGCCACCTTGCTGATAAATCGTTATATCAAGCCGGAAGAACGCTCTTTCACGATCATCGCTTTCCCTGTCCCGGAGATCGGAAAAGATTTCCCCGCCATCATGGATGCGACGATGCGCCTCAACACCATGGACAACGGGGTATATGAGAAGATGCAGGCTGCCATCATTGACGTCCTCGACCGGGGACAGACGGCCCGCATCCGCGGGAGGGGAAAGAATACCACTGACCTGACGATTTCCCTTCATACCCTGAAGGACAGGGCGAAGGAGACGAACTTCGAGAACTGCCTGGCGGATGTCAATATTCCGGTCGGGGAGTGCTTTACAACGCCCGTCCTTGCCGGGACGAACGGCCGCCTCTTCGTCGGACACGTCTTCATCGACGGCCTCGAGTACAAAGACCTTTTCATTGATGTGAAGGACGGAATGGCTGTTGATTACGGCTGCAGCAATTTCCCTGATCCGGCCGACGGGAAACACCTGGTTTATGAAAACATCATGAATTTTCATGAGACGCTTCCCATGGGCGAGTTTGCCATCGGGACGAATACAAAAGCCTACAAGATGGGCCGCGATTTCGGGATTGAAGGAAAACTCCCGATTCTCATTGCAGAGAAGACCGGTCCCCACTTCGCCTTTGGCGATACATGCTATTCCCACGAAGAGGACCGGATGACGTACAACCCTGACGGCAAGGCCCTCATTGCCCGGTCGAATGAAATTTCAGACAAGCGGAAGGAGGATCCTGAAAGCGCTTATTTCGGCTGCCACACGGATATTACCATTCCCTTTGAGGAACTCGCCGGTATCTGGGCAGTTACAGCAGATGGGGAAGAGATTCCCGTCATAGAAGACGGCCTCTTCGTGGTGCCGGGGACGGAGGACTTGAACAAACCGCTGCTGGCGTTGGCAGAAAAGTGAGGCGCACCGGCGAATGGGTGAGCGGCGCACCGGGAGCCTGGAATTGTTACCTGCTGTGCAGGAAAATGGGTGAGCGGCGCACCGGGGGCC
>OMTX01000009.1 GCA_900314085.1 uncultured Lachnospiraceae bacterium
TGTTATTCCCGAGTGTATTTGATGATGGACTTTTTGATGATTTCATGGATTTCCCTACCGTTCGGCAGAGCAAAGATGACTGGAACCACTTCCTGACCGGCAACATGAATTCTTACATGAAGACGGATATCAAGGAAGACGGCGACCACTACGAGCTGGATATTGATATGCCCGGTTACGACAAAGACGACGTTTCCGCAGAGATTAAAGATGGCTATCTTACCATCTCCGCGAACAAGACGGAAGATAAGGACGAGAAAGACGACGACGGCAAGTACCTGCGTCGCGAACGTTACGTCGGCTCCATGTCGAGATCCTTCTATGTCGGCGACGACATGACGGAAGATGACATCAAGGCAGCTTTCAAGAACGGCACCCTTTCGGTATGCGTTCCGAAGAAGGAAGAAAAGAAGGAAGTTCCGGAGAAGCACTTGATTGCGATCGAAGGATAATAAAAGACTCCGCAAAGTCGAGGGCCGGAGCGGTATTGACAGCCGCCCCGGTCTTTTGTTGTCTCTTTTTTGTCAGGCTTTCCTAGACCTTTCCTGATTCAGGGAGTATAATGCATCTATTCATCCGGGATACCGGATGAGGCGCAGAACTCATATCCGTTTCTTTTTTTCCGCTTCGTGCGGTGCGTAACCCGTCATTTCCATACAGTAATCCGGCATTAGAATCAGATAATCCATCATTCTCAATGGGGAGTATGCAGATATACCTGCACGCTCAGTACCTTGTCAACCTTTTTCGGAAACAGGATTTTTAGAAGGAAGGGCGCACATGGAATTCAGAGCACTAAACAAAGAAACAATGGAAGTAGAGCTGTCAACGGACGAGATCGGCGAACTGCTCCGTCAGAACGGGTGGAAAAAGTTTGAACTGGAGGCTATTCCAAAGGTCCTGATTCCAGCCGTAGTTCAGATTGAGGAGGACCTGGTCGGCTACAAGCTGGTCAACAAGGGTGGAGATGTGAACGTCAGGATTACGGATGACCTGCGGATGTTTCTCCGTATCCACGGCATGGATATCTATGACTATGACGGTGAGGATCTGGAGAAGGCAGAAGAAGAAAACCTGCAGCAGATCGTCCGAACTCAGAATAATGTATTTGCGCAGGGCGTTGCCATCCCCTTTGCCTCAATGGATGAGACCATCACATTTTGCCGGTACCTGCCGAAAGGCCGGATCCGGGAATCACGGCTTTATCGGATGAAGGACCAGTATTATGTCTTTCTCTCTCTCTTTCCAGTGGATACAATTCCTGGAGAACTCCAGAGTGCAGGAATGAAGGACGTTGCAAAGGTCGTTGGCACGATTAGGGAATACATGACGCTGCCGGTGCAGACGATGGAAAGTGTTGAAATCCTTGAGGAACACGGAACGCTGCTTATCAAAGAGGATGCGGCGAATCTGCTGGCGGAGATGGTACAGGCGGCGTAAAGATATCTTTATTTTTTCAAGGCCTAATCGACAAAACGCAAAGAACTTTGGAAAATTACAACTTGGAAATAGCCAGGACAGGCGCGGCCCCCTTCCCGGACCGCGCCTGTTCTGACTTTATCGGTAATGGCAGATTTTTGCTTTTCAGTCTGCGAGGCTGCTGCCGACGATCTCCTGACCGTCAGCGGTTCCGACTCCTTCTGTATTTTCTACTGTAGCCTCATCGGAAGCTCCGAGTTCAAGGGTTTCCATATTGCCAAGGGAGATGTTTCCGGCGAGGTCTTCATAGACGGTGATCAGTTCATATTCGGGAATGGCATCCGGATAGGCAGGAGTGGATTTGCAGAGAACCATATAGTTCGTGCCGGCTACGACCTGGCTGCCAAGATAGGCGATGGGCTCAATGGCTGCACCGACAAGACCTTCGTTTGCCTTCTCGAATTTTGCCTGGATGTCTGCGTTCTTTGCCATATCTACGTCGCCCGCGTTTGCGGTGAAGCTGCCGGCAGTCTGCTCTCCGATGATCTCCTTGTCGTCCGTAATCTCTGCGTTGCCTTCGAGGTCTTCATAGATTGTGATGACGGAGTATGTGGGCTCTGCATCAGGAACGACTACGGTTTTGCGGACCAGGATGGAATAATTTGTGCCGGCTACAACCTGCTTGCCTAGGAGGGCGATGGCTTCGTAATCGACTCCCATCAGGTCTTTGGTGGCCTTTTCAAACGCGGCCTTTGCTTCATCGTCCAGTTTGTAATTCGTGCTGCTCTCCCACCCGCCGTCGATATTCATGGCTTCCTCATTATTCTCATTCTCAGATGCTGCGCTGACCTTGTGGGTGTTGTAGGCGAAAGCGCCTGCCCCGATGAGGAGGGTTGCGGTGATGGCTGCTGCGATGATTTTCTTTGCGTTCATGTTCTTCATAATGATTTCCTTCTTTCTTTTTGTGAGATGCTCTTGTTTCGGCTTGGAAGGAAGTTCCTTTCCTTGCCCCTTCACTCTATATACAGGCGGGAGAGAGGAAATGTTGCAGAAGAAAAAATTATTTTTGCTGTGCAGGATGTACTATACTGAAAAACACGGCAGATGCATAGAAAAAGACCACTCTGTAATTTCTTACAAAGTGGTCTTCAGTGCTTCTTGTATGTGATTTTACGGACTAGCCGTGCAATCCGCATCTCTCATTTTCTGCACAACGAAAAGACCACTTCTTCGGAAAGAGAAGTGAGAACGAGAAACTATATGAGAAATACAGATTGTCGATTCTTTTCGCTGTCATGGTTAGTTGACTACCCCCAAAACTACCCTCAAAACTATCCCCAAGAGAGCATATTTAAGCAGCCTGGTTGAGACGAATCCCGGCTCAATATTTATATAAAATTCCGTAAATAGAAAAATAAACAGAAAAATATTTAACAAACGACGACTTCATGGTATACTCATTATGCGATTTGCAAAGTGAGGGAAACGATGACACGGCTGGAGCTTCCAAAAGACATACAGTTTTTTTCTGTAGCTGACCTCAACAAGAGGGGATATTCCTATTATCTGATCAACCGGATGGTTGAAAAAGGCATGCTGCGGAAGATGACAAAAAGTGTATATGAAAATCAGCTGTATGATGGCGATACTTCTGATTTTGCGTATGTCAACGTCTTTGCTCCCCGCGCAGTGATCGGCCTCATGAGTGCGGCGCGATATTATCATCTTACGACATATCTTCCGGACGCTGTGGACATAGCAGTGGGGAACTCGATGAAAGTTTCTTCGATTCCGGACTGGCCCTCGTTTCATGTATATTACTTTTCACAGGAAAGATATGAAACAGGAGTTGTTGAGGGCTCTGAGGAGGCAGCTGTATTTCGTATTTATGACATGGAAAAGACGGTAGCAGATATTCTGAGTTATCGAAACAAAGTCGGGATTGAAGAAACAAAAGAAGTCCTGAGGAATTATCTTCAACTTCCGGGCCGTGATCTGAACAAACTGCACCGATATTCAGAGAAGCTGGGTTCAGAGGCGATCCTGAGGACATATCTGGAGGTCCTGCTATGAGCGGTAAAATGCAGCATCGGTAAAAGACAGATTGATGAACAGGAGCCGTGTAATTCAGTAAGCGTAAAAAGTAGAAAACTATCCCCAAAGGAGGTACCTGCATTATGCAAGCAGCTTTCCCTCTTCATAGGAACAAAGCAAGTATC
>OMTX01000043.1 GCA_900314085.1 uncultured Lachnospiraceae bacterium
GCCAATAGAAGTCTCTGAAGGCAATTCATACCTGCATTCGGAAACTGTGTCAAAGGTGCCTTCTTCAATGGAATAATCTTCAACCCATTCGTCCGCGACCTGTTCAAAAGACAGAGAATGATTTGTAGAGGCATATTTCAGCTGTTTCCGGATGCCGTCGATCCCGAGCCGGCTGACCAGATAACCTCTGTGATTCTTTGTCTTTCTTGCGGTATATTCAATCATAGTGCAGACATAGTACACATCATCTCTTGTAAAATCATTCATGCTCTTCCACACTCCTTTCAAAAGTCAGACAGTTCAATGCCTGAAGTGTATGGAAACTGATCTGATGAGTAGGGCGTTTAAATCTGGCCTGCTGCCAGAATACCTCGCGTGAAATATCACCATTAATGAAGTCGTTAACGAAGTTCCAGATCTGATCATCAGCCATTGGTCCTTCAACGATATCATAATCGTGTACATTTCCGGCACGGCAGGACGCAATGAAATCGAGCCACTCGTCCGACATTTCGGAAAATCTTAAGATCCGAAGGCTGCTGTTTTCGGAATACCGGTAGACATTGACTATACCGGTCTCATTTCTTCGAAGCGCCCATCGTTTTGCCTGTTCATAATCTTTTGTGCAGTAAAAACCCCACGAAAAATCTTTTGCATATTTGGTCTTACGGATTTCAGGGAACTGGACAGTTTCTAAACTTCCGTGGTAAATTTCAATGTCACTCATAGTCTGTCCCTCTATTGCAAAATAGAAAATATCTTTTATTATTTTACTCGCAGTTAATTCTTTAGGCAACCGGCTGCATGAGTATTATTTGGCGTTACAAAAAGTCAAAGCCCGGTATCTGCAAAGCCATGAGTTTTCGCTTTTGCGATGCCGGGCTTTTTTGTAAAGCCCTTTCATTGAAATGAGTTTACTGTACTACTTAAGAATATACATTGTTAGAGGCTTTCACCTTTCTCGGCATTATCGTCGAAGTGGACTTCCGCGATATCTGCGCGGTGGAGCTGCCGGAAAAGAAGAAGGTGGTTGAATTCCTGAAAGTTGCTATTTAAAGAAAAAGAAGGAAATCCGCCAAGTGAATTAAAGCTTGGCGGATTTCTTGTTGTTTTCTCACGGCAGCAGTAGGCCTATCACCAGGGAAGCCGTGTTTGCAACGAGCATACATACCGGCGGAGCCCATTTCGGATGCTCTTCTGCATGTCGCTTCCTGATGAACAGGGAGAAAGTAATTATTTCAGCAGCAAAAATAAGGACCTCCGTACCAATCAGGACAAAAATATCGGCAAAGGAAAAGTGATAGATATCCTGAGCCAGCAGGACTGCGTTCAGTGCAGTCTGGGTGATCACATTCATTACAAATGCAAAGACCAGCTCTCCCATTTGGCGGAAACGGAAAAGGAGAATGACGGCCATCTCGATTAAAAGCGTAAGAAGCAGCCGCCGGATAGCGTCGGGCAGATGGCGTGTTAATTCAATCTGCCTGGTGACAATCAATCCTTCATCGTCATTGTCTCCTGCAGATGCAGTGAAGTGAGCCTGAAGGGTTTCCCTTTTTATGATGCCGCTGGCTTCAAAGGTATCTGTTTCCGGGTAATAAAGAAGAACTTTGAAAGTTGCCGGAGCGTAATATGTCCATTCAAGAGGTTCGTCCTCACTTATTTTCCAGTCTTCCTGAAGATAATAAAATCCATCGGGATCCTTGTATTCCACAAATTTCTGCCAGATTTCATCTCCTGTATCGGAATAGTGCTGTTTTCCTTCCGCAGTTCCATCCCAGGCGGAGGCCGGACCGGTTGTAGACTCTTCAGAAAGAAGCGTCCCATAGCAGGGAATTTCGGGCAGGTCATTAAAAGTAATAAAGACTGCAGGTTTGGGGCCCGTATCTGCCATGACAGGACCGGCCGACAGGAGCACCGTGCAGGCAATCAGCAGAAGTGCATTTCCTATCAGATCAAATTTCTCCTTCATAATGCACCTTCATCCCTTCAGTTGGATTCATCACTATTACAGCAGGTTGTATAAAACACTGGCAACAGCGCATGCTATTACGATCACGAGCACAATCCTTGCGATGATGATGGACGACTTCGACCGGTGGGGAGTGGAGGGCTCTTCATTAGTAATGTATTCAGATGCCAGCGCCTGAGCCTTGTCGAACTGATCGGCATCCACGTAAATGTCCTGCCCGTAGACATTGTAGCCCATGACGATCTTCAGGTATTGCCCGCTGCCGCTGTCCATGCGGTAAGCCGGGATGCCGGCTGCTGAGAGAACGCCGAGCAGGCGGTTGCCTTCTAATTCATCAGCGGTATTGCAGAGTTTTCTGTATTCCATAGAGTCCTCCTTCCCCCAAGGGATTCTATTTATGAAACATACGAACAGGGAAAATTACTCCCTGCCGCTTATGATTTCATTGTACAGTATCAGATACAATATTGAAACCTGTTCCTATAAAACATAGCACAAAAAGTAAGCTTTTCTTTTGAACTGGCGAAATCTGTATAGTTTCTGGCGAAATTGGTAATTCCGTCTCCCTCCCCCTGCCCCCACTGACCCTTTCGCGGTTATCAGGGCGGTGATACATTAGACTTGCAAGAGTTAGGAATCCGAAGGCTGTTGAAGCAAAGGCTTCAGCAGCCGGAGGGTTCCTTTTCTTATGCCGAAAACAGCTGGCTTCGAGAAAGAAAACTTGGCTTTTAGAAAACGGAGGAAAAAGAAATGCCGGAGATGAATGCAGCAGAAAACAAGGTTTTGGAAGATCTCAAGGCGACGATCAGCGACCGGATCCTCGGGAAGCTCCCGGAGGAATTCCAGGACGCCGAGCTCAAGTTCGTAGAGGTCACCAAGAATAATGATGAGAAGCGGAACGCTGTCCTCATCCAGAAGGACGGGCAGAACGTGACGCCGACGATCTACCTGGATCCTTATGTAAAGGGACTCGAAGAAGATTCCGTGACCGTTGACCAGGTCCTCGACCACATCGCCCAGCTCTATGTGGACAACGTCCGAGGCGCCGACTCCATCGGCGACATCGTGGCCAACTCACTGCAGCCGGGCGGTTTTGAGCAGGTGAAGGACATGGTCGTGATGCAGGTCGTGAACACGGAGATGAACGCGGAAGGCCTGAAACGCACGCCGCATAGAGATGTTGAGGATCTCTCCATTGTCTACCGCCTGCTCTTTGACCGGGACGATGGCGGCATCGCATCTGCAAAGATCTCGGACACCATGCAGCAGGCCTGGGGTGTCAGCGAGCAGGATCTCTTCGATGCAGCTTCCAAGAATACGAAGGAGCTCCTTCCCACGAAGATCCTGCCCCTCGGCCAGATGCTCGAAAACCTGATGGGCGTCAATCCCATCTTCCGCATTAAGATTTTTTTGGTGAAACCCTTGAAAGTATTGGCTTTCAGGGGTTTTGCTTTTTTAATGAAAAGTGGTTGACCCCGGTTGACCCCTACGAAACCCTTGATATTCCTGCGTTTTCGTTAAAAGCGTCCCAAATGTCACCAATCTCATTAAGGTATTCTTTGTCTCTTGAAAAGGTGTAATTCTCTAGATTTGTCTTTACAGAATGTCCAAGTATTCTGGCACGTTCAGCCGGATTCAATCCCATAGGTATTAATACATAAGAGTTGAGTGCGATTCTGAAAGCATGATTGTTGCTAAGACCAAGTCCGAGCTTTTCTATGCAAATCTTATAAAGACTTTCATAGTAGGCTACGGTAGTAGTCCAAGTACCATCTTCTTTGCAGAATACCCATTCGGAATGAATGCCTAAGGCTTCCTGCTTTTTCTTTAGTTCACTTAAGATGTACTTTACATCCTTTGTAAGAGGAATGTATCGTCCGTTCTTGCTATCGCCCTTCTCATTCTTTGTGGTTGGGTTGTAGTAATATTCTTTACCGTTTTCGGTGATATGATCATTCTGTTGAGAATGGATATGTATCATCTTGTCGGTAATGTCTTCCCAACGCAGAGAAGGTATCTCTCCCTGCCTTACTCCTGTATGTGAGGAAAATAGTATGGCGTATCCGTTTACATCGTATTTGAGCGTGTTAACGCGCTTCCAAAGGTATGTACGGATTCGTTCTATCTCGTGAGGCTGAAAAGCTTTCTCCTCAGGTCTGTCATTGCCCACGTTGCAGTTTCTGATGAAAGGTGTATTGTCCTCCGGAATGATATTGCGTTGGATAATTCCGTGATCATCACTTGCAGCATATCGGAAAGCCAGATTTAATACTCCTTTGAACTTATAAAACCGCTTCTTGGTCAGATGCATTGTCTGAGTGATAACCTGCATGTACTCCATAAGTTCCGCCTTTGTCATATAGCGGATGTCCTTGGAACCGAACTCATCTGTGATAAAAGCTTTATATGAACTTTCATAATCACGGATGGTCTTTTCCTTCGGAGCCTCGGTTCTTACCTTTTCATCAAGTGCCAACTCAAAGAGTGACTTAAAGGAATAATCATTTAAGATATCTCCGCCAAAGTAATAAGCGTATAACTTTTCGATTAGTCCTTCGTAAGAGTAAGAACGTGGAACAGAGTTATCGTTCTTAAGCCTCGTCTGATAGTAAGTCTTTTCTTTCCCTCGTTTCTTGAGAGTGCCGGTCTGGATAGCATTATCGTGAACCAATAATACTTTTTGCTCTATTAATTTAAACTGCTTCTTAGTCATTTCGTCTAAATACGTAGAGCCGGCTTCTGTAAGTGTACCTTCATCTTTGGATTTTTTCAAGGCGGCGATCTGCATTCTCAACTGCTGAAGCTCAATACTAAGATCATCGCCAGCCGGTTTTGTTAGGTCTTTGTTCATGCAGATCACCTCCTTCCTTTTCTTAAAACTCGTCCAACAATTCCAAATACCAATATTCACTTGTCAAGGTGCTTTACTTTTGCTTCTGTTAAGTATGTGGGACACATAAGCCCCTAATCCGAAAAAATTTTTGAAAAATAAAAATTCCTTTGTAATACATTTGGGGTGCTTTCGGTCCCATTACTAAACCGGGAAGAAAAAATTTTTTTATCCCTTTACTAATACATTTGGGTCACAGATTGTCTCATTACTAAATCAAGGCAAAAATTTTTTCTTTCTACCTACTATTTGGAACGAGTCAGAACTGATTACTAAATTTTTTTCAAAAAAAATCCTCCAAGAAGATTTCTTCCTGAAGGATTTGCTTTCGCAGGCGTTTAAGCTGCAATTTTTATTCTGTTTTTATCATGGTACCATTCCTACCCCCTAGCCCCCTTCCCATCTCCCAGGGGGAACTCTACAAAAACTATCTGTGGCGTCTTGGTCTTACAGTAGGGGCTTCCTGTTGATTTGGCATCTCTCCAATCACCTCTAAATCAGCAATCTTTTCCTGTAGCTCCTTAATCATATCCATAGCTCGGTGATTTGCTGTGACTTCCGAATAATAATTAAGCATCTCCAAATCCATCCTTTTCCCAACTACCGCCTCAAATTCCGTAGAATCCCAGCCTTCACCAACAACTACAGAAATGGACTTTATGCCATTCATCCTTGTTGCCGGGATTCCTTCCCAGATTTTGATTGCTTCATCCACTGATTCTATATTCTCATGCATTTCACCCATAGAATGAAATACACTACACTCATATACTGCATATGGCGCCCTGCTTCGGCCACTTTTGCGGAGCTAAACGGCCGCGTTGCGTAGCGAGCGGCCAGTATTCTTTTTTTATTTAATCCTATGTTATTCCTCATAATGATGTTATATCCTTTTATCTTGTATTCCTGATATTCGCCATCCTCATCAATAACCCTTATTTTCATCGGGGTTATCTTCCCATCACGGGAAGGCTGGCATATAACATCAATGGGTTTTAGTTCTGCTGCCATAATACCTTCACCTCTCCTGAAGATATTGCGGAACGTATTTTCGATTTTGTAAAGAAGTATAGAATCGCAACATAGGAATAAGCCAACACACATAATAATCTTTTGTTTTTCACAGCCTTTTTGGATGCTATTAATTGTCTTATATGATATACTCAAATAAAGTC
>OMTX01000026.1 GCA_900314085.1 uncultured Lachnospiraceae bacterium
GTTCCAAGAGATGATCTTCCGTATGCAGCATTACTCCTGCAAAAATGCCGGGCGTTGTTAGTGGCGGGCGAAAACAGCCAATCTAGCGGCGGATGAAATTCGCCACTGCGGGACGGACGAAAGAACCGCCGGACAAAAATCGCCATTGAGATTCATCTTCACTGGGCTAAACTGATGTATGACCAATGCATCAGCCGGTGAACACAATGAGCAATGACCTCAATGGCTTCGCTGAAATCATAGCACAAGCCCTTGATGAAATGAAGAATGAGGCAGGACCTGATTTTGATCTCAGTGAAGTCAATCTTGCTGAACTCGGGTGCAGGACAGGCATCTCGCGTGCCAGGCTGCGCAGGCTTAAAGACAACGGCTTCACCGTCAAGGCTGACCCCCGTAAGGGACAGCCGAAGAAGGCGACCAAGCTTACCGGCTATACGGAACTCATCAACAGCCTTATCGGGAAGGGAGTGACCAATTCAAACGCCATCTATGACCGCATCCGGGAGAAGGGCTATCAGGGCGGCAAGACGATCCTGAAGGATTACATCCGTGCCCACAGATATCTCCTCCCGCCGAAGCGCCGTGTTGTTTCTCCTCAGGGGAACCGCGGACGCAGATATCAGACGCCGCCCGGCGAATGCTATCAGATGGACTGGGGCTTTGTCACGGTCACCGATCGCAGCGGAAACAGCTACCGGATCGCATGCTTTGTGATGGTCTGCCACTGCTGCGGAAAAAAGTACGTGGAATTCTTTCCCAACGCCCGGCAGGAGAGCCTCTTCATCGGGATGATTCACGCCTTCATGTACATGGGCGTTCCCAGGTATGTCCTGACGGACAACATGAAGAGCATCGTCATCCGCAGGGATTCCAAAGGAAAGCCGGTCTAGCAGCGTGACTATGAACTGTTCATGGGCAACCTCTGTTTTGAAACAAAGCTCTGCAAGCCGTATCACCCTTTTACGAAGGGCAAGGTGGAACGCCTCGTCCGGTTTGTGAAGGACAACTTCCTGGCCGGCCGCACGTTCACGGAGCTGACGGATCTGAATTATGATGCCCTCCACTGGTGTGACCGGATGAACTCTGACTATCAGAAGTCGACCGACTGCACGCCCGACGTCAAGCATCAGGCAGCCTGCATGCAGACGGCCAGCGTGCTTGAGATGACACCCGAGCTGAACTATTATCTCTGCCCGGAAAGGATCATCTCCTTTGACGGCTTCGTAAACTATGAGGGCCGCCGGTTCGGCGTTCCCTACTGGTACACCGAAAAGACCTGCCGTGTCTGCCGGGACGGCTATGAACTCAAGATCTATGATACGGACCTGCGGCGCCTTCTGGTCACACACAACGTCACCTGGCAGAAAAGGGATTCCATGTGCCGGGACCAGTACCGCACAGAGCAGCCGGAAGAACAGCCTACCATGCCGGTCAATACGCATACCAGCAGCTGGATCCGCCCGAGTATGACTCCAGCTATGCCCGGTTTAACTTCGGAGGTGGAATGCGATGAACGGTTCCATCTTTGAACAGATCGCCCAGAACGCACAGGACATGAAGCTTGAGCTCACCCCTGAAGGTGCGGCAGCGCTTGCCATGCAGAAGGCCTGGTCGGACGAACAGGTAGAGGCTGTCCGTGATACCCTGCTCTATGTCAAGGAGCAGAAACGGCTGAAGACCGTGGCTACCCTGCTCAGGCTCAGCCGGCTGCCGCTCAAGGATCCGAAGACATTTGAGAACTTTGACTTCGGCCAGCTGAAGAGCGAGCAGATGGACGCCCTGAAAGAGCTTTCGCAGCTTGCCCCGCTGTATGCCCATAGAAACCTGGCATTCATAGGCCCGCAGGGCGTCGGAAAGACGCATCTGGCAATGGCATTTGGCAGGGCCTGCTGTGAGGCCGGGTATAAGGCCTACTTCTTAAAGGCTACCCAGCTCCACGAAAAGTTCAGGGACGCCCTGAAGCTCGGCAAGGAAGCGTCCACGATCACCGGGCTGGTCAAGCCCTCCTGCCTCATCATCGATGAGGTCGGCAGATGCGTCTTTGACAAGATGGAGACGCGGATGTTCTT
>OMTX01000071.1 GCA_900314085.1 uncultured Lachnospiraceae bacterium
GTCTGCCGTAGCAGTAGAAATGCTGTCTGAAATACGATGAATTGACGGAAGCGTACTGGATCGGGTTGCCGCAGTGGATCATCATGCCGTTACCGACATAGATGCCAACGTGGCTGGCACCCGGTGTGTCATACGTTCCCTGAAAAAAGATGATGTCTCCCGGTTGTGCCTCACTTGCCGGGATGATATTCAGCTGCTGTCTAAGCCCTTCCGCTGTTGTTCTGCCGACATTCCAGCCATTGCCGCAGTGATTGATCACCCAGCAGACAAAACCGGAACAGTCAAAGCTCGTGGAAGGACTGGATCCGCCCCAGACATAGGGATAGCCAAGATACTTCTCTGCCTCCTGCATCATGTTGGCAAACTTCGTATCGCTGAGCGCCTCCGTCGGGATGTCATAATCCGTGTATTCCCCTGCAGAAGGATTCGCGTAGATATCATTTTCAAACAGATACTCCCGGTTTCCTCTGGTCTGATTCAGGAGCAGATACCGCTCCTTCTGCACCTCACTCAGACTGCTCTGGTCGATGCATGCCTCCAGCGTGTTGTTGACGAGCTTCACATGCAGAATCCGGTATTCGTATTCCACCTCGACCTCATAGGTGTATTCCTCCGTCGTGGTTTCACCGGTCTTTGGATCTGTCACTATCCGGTGTCCTGTCCGCTCTTCTTTCCGTGTTCGGATCTGAATCTCCTCCCGGTACGTCAGCTTGTACTGCGCCGAAAACAATTCCCGCAGTCTGTCCCGGACTTCCTCCCTCGAATAGTCCTCATAGAGAACCGTCAGATAGGAAGTCAGAACATAGGGATTATGGTTAATATTGGCAAGATCAAACTGATATTCGTCATAGCCGGGATGCGTCGTCTTTACGCGGTCAATCTCTGCCTGCAGGTCTGCTTCCATCGCCTGATAGTCACTGTTAGCACCCCGGATATCTGCATCCTCTGCTGTATATGTGCCACTGAGAATACCATTGCCGGTTCCTGCCCCGAGCATAGAACAGGAAGAGAACGAACTGGTGATCAGCAGAAAGACCAGTCCCAGAATGCTGCATGTCAGCAGCATCCCCGGATGTTCTGTCACAAACTTCTGAATGCTTGCCCCGATGTCCTGAAGTCCCTTGGATAACGTGCCGGATTCCGAAGATTTTCCAGACACTGATTGGAAAATCTGAGAAGCTGAATTTCCTGTCCCCGCTCCGGATTTTCGTGCTGCGGCATACTGCTTCTTAAGGTCCTGTTTCTGCCGCCAGCGTGAATAGAAACTGGCATTACCGGAGTGCTCTCCTGCACTCTGTCCTGCCGGGCCCGCTTCCTTTTCCGGATTTCCCCTCCGCGAAGCATATACGCCCTCCGATTGAAGCTTCTCTGCATTCTTATAAGCCTTCAGCTTTTTGGAGTACCGTGTCTTACCAGCAAAGCTGCTTACGGATCTTCCGGCGCCTTCTGCCATCTCACTTCCACGGTTTAATGCCTTTCCGCCGGCGTTATCATCCTGATTCTCCGATGCGGCGGCAGAGTGCATTCTTGCGGACAGTGCCGCAGATGCTGCACGGTTTCTCGAAGCCTTTGGCTTTTCCAGCGCCTTCTTTCCGAATCGCAGCTTCTTACCGTACTCCGTGTTCCCTTGGAACCGGGATTTCTTCTTGGTTCTGGTATACCCTTTCTCAGAAGGGAGCTTGATTCCTTTTGCTTCCGGAGCATCTCTGGCTGTTCCCTCTGTCATGTCCTCCCGGAAGCGGATGGTGCTTTTCCTTTTTGACAATCACGACACCTCCTGCTTCTGACGGGAAACCTCACCCGGTTTGGTTGTCATGATCCGGTACAGTTCCAGATCCGTCGGGAAGTGATCCACAAACGGCAGAATGACATTCCCATAAAACAGAAGCCCTTCCCCTGCACCGGATTGGGTTACATAGGAGAGCTGATGCGGGGAAATGTTGAGCTGTCTGGCAAGAATGGCACGGTCACCGGATGCCTGGTTGAGCATATAGATGAAGTCTGAGTTCTCGAAGATGTTCTCAACTTCCCGACTGGAGAGAAGATCCTTGATGTTCTGGGTAATCCCGGTCGGAATGCCTCCCCACTTGCGGAATCGCTTCCAGATCTCTACAGAATAGGCTGCTGTCTGCTCTTCCTTGAGGAGCAGATGAAACTCATCCATGTAGTAGCGGGTAGCCTTTCCTGCCTCCCGGTTCGCCGTCACTCTGCCCCAGACCTGATCCTGTACCACGAGCATTCCAAGCTTTTTCAATTGCTTGCCAAGTTCCTTGATGTTGTAGCAGACCAGCCGGTTGCTGATGTCAACATTGGTGCGGTGATTGAATAGATTCAGCGATCCTTTGACGTAGATCTCAAGAGCGGTTGCCACATGATGCGCTTCCTTCTCTTCCTGCGACAGCAGCACGTAATACAGATCTTCCAGGATCGGCATGTTCTCCGGCACCGGATCATCGAAGTACTTCTGATAAATCTGATGCACGCAACGATCGATCACAGTCTTCTCCACTGGCTGCAGTCCCTCTTTGCCTCCTACCACGAGTTCACACAGCGACAGGATATAATCCGCCTTCAGCGCAATCGGGTTGTCTTCTTCTGAGTAATTTGCATTGATGTCCATCGGATTGATGTACTGGTTGCTGGTTGGTGAGATCCTGATCACCTGTCCCTTTAACCGTTCCACCAGCGGTGCATATTCTGCCTCCGGATCGCAGATGATGATGTCGTCGTCCGTGACCAGAAAGGCATTGGCGATCTCCCGCTTGGCACTGAATGACTTGCCGGATCCCGGTGTACCAAGGATCAGCCCATTCGGGTTCTTCAGCATCTTCCGATCCACCATGATCAGGTTGTTGGAAAGCGCATTGAGGCCGTAGTAGAGAGCCTCCCTGCCGCTCTGGAACAATTCCTGCGTCGTGAATGGAACAAAGATCGCCGTACTGGATGTCGTCAGTCCACGTTCGATCTCGATCTCATTGTGTGCCAGCGGCAGCGAACTCATCAGTCCCTGCTCCTGCTGGAAGTCCAGTCTTCGCAGGTTGCAGTTGTTCTGCTGCGCAATGCTCAATGCCTGAAAAATGTTGTTGTCCAGTTCCTGCTTCGTCTTCCCTGTATTGAGGATCAGGAACGTTACCATGAACATGCGCTCGTTCTGACTCTGCAGCTCCTGCAGAAGACTTTTGGCGTCCTTCCCATACGTTGCAAGATCGGACGGAATGATATCCATGTCGTATCCTGCACGAACTGCTTTTTTCTGCTCCTCGATCTTGGAACGGTCCAGATCCGTAATCGTATGTTTGATCTTCTTGATTGCCTCTGTCTGATCGACCGACCGAATATGCATCGTGATCACCTGTGAGGACTCCATCTCCAGAAGATCCTTCAGCAGCCGGTCAGAAAGATTTGAAGCTGTTATGGACAGGTATGACATTGCACCATACAGATCTCCCATCCGGAACATGCGCCCGCCGGGGAATTCAAATGAAGTCGGAGCAATAAAGTCCTTAACGGAGAGTCCAGACTCCGGGAGCCAGTTCCAGTCAAAGTAAAACCGGTCTTTGTCTCCCATATGAAACATGTCGTGCATAACCCGAAGGCGCTCCTTGCCATTCAGGACTATCGCAGCGACTCCTAGTCTACGAAAGTTATTTAAGAGGTCCGTCTGGATGTGAATCAGGCGCGGTTTTGCCTGCTTTATCGACTCCGCCTTGATGCCAAACGTAAGATACTTGGTTTTGGTCAGGCCATTGTTGCCCTGCGCCAGCTGCGTCCGCAGCATTCTGCTGTACTCGTCCCGCACTTCATTGAATCCATCATTCTTTTCCGGAATACAGATGCTTTTTTCAAAGCTCTCCGTACCTGTGCAAAGATTCATGAACGAAATTTCAAAACGTACCGAGCTGTCAAAGAAATTCAGGAAACCGCACCACTCTTCAAAGATGGCGGTCTTATCCTCATCCTGCGCCAGCCGGTAATTGATATCCTGAAACTGAATCGTCTTGGTGTAATAGCTGCCGTCCACCCGGCAGATGCCATCCTGAAACATCCGCTCAAATGGAATGGACTGCTGTGCAGTCCTCGGGATTCCGTCATCACGCTTTGCTTCTTTCCAGATCTTTTCGATCTTTCGCCTTTCCTTTCGTGTCAGGTTTTCGGGCAGCTTTACGCTTTCTGCCTCTCTGTCTTTTTTCCGCTTCCAGAACAATCTCATTCACCTCCTTCTGCGCTTCTGTCATCCGCATCAATGCGGAATAATAGTTGTCTGTCTTGTATGGCCGCACTTTCGGCCGCACGAATTTTGCCTCTATGAAATGCTGCAAGAGCACTTCCGGCGGCATGCCGTCTCTCTCGTACATGGCGAGGAAAAAGAACGGCAGCATCGTCAGAATCATCCCCATGGAAGCCAGACTCATGTTTCCGGTTCTTCTGATCAAAAAGAAAGACGGTACTCCGATGAGCGCCGCCACAGAAAAACAAATCAGTTGTCTCTTCGTCAGATTGAAAAGCACTTTTGACTTCACACGGGTAAGATCTCTTGGTACCGAAACATAAGGATCCAAGTGATATTCCTCCCTTCTCAGTGTGCATTGAACACAGATTTTGCAAGGCTTCCCGTCTTGAAGAGCGTAAAGCAGAGAAGAACGGTATAGCCAAGAACTCCCCAGACCGAAGCTATGATGTCATTGGAGAATGCAATGTTCTGAATCAGCACTGCATAGATGCCGACACAGATCATGATCAGGAATCCCTGAAAGCCCAGCGCACAGATGGAACGGAAATAGTTCTGACCGATCTGACTCTGTTCCCGGTTTGCAAAGGTCGCAAACGGAATCGGGGCAAGGCTTGTCATCAGGTAGATCTCGATCATGCGTCCGTAAATGATGACAAAGATAATGATCGACATGATCCACATGGCAACATGCAGCAAGAGTGACTGCAGAAAGACGCCAAGCAGTGGTCCAAGTTCCATCGCCATCAGCGTATCTTCCATCTGCGAGAGCGCATCGCTGCTGACCGCTGTAGAGCCGGAGATTATGCCGGCACTGCTTGCGATGACCTGCTGGGCCACATCAAAAACCGCCATCACAATATTGAACGTGTTCGTGATCAGCATGACCGCCACGAAGGTCTTGAAGATCCACT
>OMTX01000146.1 GCA_900314085.1 uncultured Lachnospiraceae bacterium
AGAAGATCTGGGACTTCTTCGTAGGGATGGTCGTATTCCGCTCGATCAGGCGGGTAGCAATGCCACCCATGGTCTCGATGGAGAGAGAAAGGGGTGTGACATCGAGCAGGAGAATTTCCCCTGCGCCGGCGTCGCCGGCGAGCTTGCCGCCCTGGATGGAAGCGCCGATGGCTACGCACTCATCGGGGTTCAGAGTCTTCGAAGGCTCATGGCCGGTCAGCTGCTGTACCTTGTCCTGTACGGCAGGGATACGGGTGGAACCGCCGACGAGCAGAACCTTGCCAAGATCGGCTGTTGTGATGCCGGCATCCTTCAGGGCGTTCTGAACGGGGATTGCGGTCTTCTCAACGAGGTCTCTCGTCAGCTCGTCGAACTTTGCGCGACTGAGATCCATGTCGAAGTGCTTGGGGCCGTCTGCCGTAGCCGTGATGAAAGGCAGGTTGATATTTGTAGTCGTTGCGGAAGAAAGCTCCTTCTTGGCCTTCTCGGCAGCTTCCTTCAGCCGCTGCATGGCCATCTTGTCGGTGGAAAGATCTACGCCTTCCTTTGCCTTGAACTCGGAAACCATCCAGTCGATGATCTTGTTGTCGAAGTCATCGCCGCCGAGATGGGTATCACCGTTTGTCGCAAGAACTTCGATGACGCCGTCGCCGATCTCAATGACAGATACATCGAAGGTACCGCCGCCGAGGTCGTATACGAGGATCTTCTGCTCTTTTTCATTGTCAAGGCCGTAGGCCAAGGCTGCTGCCGTAGGCTCGTTGATGATACGCTTTACATCGAGTCCTGCGATCTTGCCGGCATCCTTCGTGGCCTGCCGCTGGGCATCGTTGAAGTAAGCGGGAACCGTGATGACGGCCTCTGTAACCTTTTCACCCAGGTAGCTCTCTGCATCGCCCTTCAGCTTCTGCAGGATCATCGCTGAAATCTGCTGGGGAGAATACTGCTTGCCGTCAATCGTGACATGGTAATCCTTGCCCATCTGCCGCTTGATGGAAGAGATGGTGTGATCCGCATTCGTAACTGCCTGACGTTTTGCCGGATCGCCGACGAGACGCTCGCCGTTCTTTGTGAAAGCCACGATGGAAGGAGTCGTGCGGGAGCCCTCCTGGTTGGCGATGACGGTCGGCTTTCCGCCTTCCATGACCGCTACGCAGCTGTTTGTTGTACCGAGATCGATACCTATGATCTTGCCCATAATTTTTTCCTCCTGTGAAAGAAAAATTTGTATATACTGATTTGTCTGCGGCCGCCCCTTGCGGAGCCTGCCTGCATATATGTGAACGGGATTTTCCCGGTTCATGCTTATGAATAATTCAGAGCGCTTAGTTCGCTACCTTCACCATGGAATGGCGGACAACCGTGTCGTGGAAGGTGTAGCCCTTCTGCAGCTCCTCAACGACCTCGTTCTCGCCGTACTGCTCGTCATCCACATGCATGACAGCATTGTGAAGATTCGGGTCGAAGGTCTTTCCCTTGGCATCAATTTTTTCGAGTCCGATATCACTCAAAGTTTTCGTCATCTGCTTGTAGATCATGCGGACGCCGTCGCCGAAGGCATCGCCCTCAGCGGGAGCATTCGCGAGGCCCCGCTCGAAATTGTCCACGACGGGAAGGATTTTCTCAAGCACGCTCCGTGCCCCGGCATCAAACATGTCCGCCTTTTCCTTCTCGGTGCGCTTTCTGAAATTTTCAAACTCGGCCATCTGCCGCTTGAGGCGGTCGGTCAGGTCGTCGATTTTCTGCTGCTCGGGAGAAGGCTTCTTTTCTTCGGCCTTGTCCTCTGCCTCTTCAGAAGCCTTGTCGACTGTCTTTTCATCGGTCTTCTCAGATGCCTTGTCTTCTGCCTTTTCAGCGGCCTTCTCGTCCGCCTTCTCAGAAGCCTTGTCTTTCTCTGAAGCATCCGCCTTCTCTTCAGCTTCGGGCTTCCCTTCCTCTGTTTTCACTTCAGAAGTTTTCTTTTCAGTATCGAAGTTTTCCTTCTTCTCCTGCTGCCCTTCGGCATTGTGTTTGCTGTGCGACATGCTGCACGCTCCGCCTTTCTGTATCTGTACTGCAAGTCCTCCGTTTGTACGAAGGACGGGATTAATATTATTCTACTCGTCCGAATGCCGCAGGGCCCGGTCAAGGCCGGACTTGATACGGGACATCGTTTCGACGACCTTGCGGTAATCCATCCGCTTGGGACCGATGATGCCGATGGTACCCTTCACGCCGTCCGCCAGCTCGTAGGTGGCGGTGACGACGGAGCAGTCCTCCATATTTGACATTTCATTCTCGGACCCGATCATTACGCGGATCCCGTTCTTCTTCAGCTCCTCGTCGTCCTCGGTCTCGCGGATGAATTCCTGCAGCTCTTCCTTGTTTTCAAGCTTGGAAAGGATTTCCGACGCCTGCTGCTTATTGTCCGAGAGCTCCGGATACTTGAAAATATTGGTCGCGCCGGAGGTGTAGACCTCAAGGTCCTCGGAATCGTTGATGGTCTCCGCCACCGTTTTCATGACGGCCTCGACGATGTCTTCCTTGTCGCCCGCCTGCAACTTCATCTTCTGGATCAGCTCGAGATTGATCTCCGAAACGGTGAGGCCGTTCAGGTTTGTATTCAGGAGCATGTTCATCTTCAGCAGGTTTTCATTGTCGAGTGGCTCGTCCACTTCGATGATGCGGTTCTTCACGAGATTTCCGCCCATGACGACGACGCAGAGAAGCTGATCGTCCGACACATTCGAAAGCTGGACGAATTTCACCCGGTTTGTAGCCATCGACGGCGCCGACACAACCGAAGGATACTGGGTCGTCTTGGCAAGAAGCTGAACGACCTGCTTTAAGAGCTCCTCCAGCTTTTCCGTCTTCTTCAAGAGAATGTCCTTCGCGTCGTCTCCCTCGGATTCATTGATGTCGAGAAGGTGGTCGACGTAGAAGCGGTAGCCCTTGTCGGAAGGAATCCGGCCGGCCGAGGTGTGGGGCTG
>OMTX01000037.1 GCA_900314085.1 uncultured Lachnospiraceae bacterium
TGAATTTGTAGAGGTCGGCTTCAAGCAGGCTTGTGATGACGGGTTCCATATTATTCTCCTTTGCTTTCTTCTTCTCCGGACATATGGACGGTGATGAAGTCGTGGTGGACGGCCGGCAGAAAGATGTCTGTGATGTCTTTTGTGAGGATTTTCAGGCTTGCTGTGTTGACGCAGGGGTGACAGCCTAAGTATTCTCCCTTCAGGACGTCCTCGTCGATCAGGAGCTGCACATGGTTTTCCGTGTCGTTCATGAGGCCCATGACGGAGACGGCACCGGGATGGATGTCAAGGAAGGAAAGCATATCCTCTTCCGGGGCAAAGCTGAGGCGGGGCGAGCCGATTTCTTTTGAAACCTCCTTCGTATGGAAGGTTTTGTCTTCCGGCATCATCAGCAGATAATAATGTGTCTTCTGCCGATTGCAGAGGAAGAGGTTCTTGCAGATTGTGGCCTCGAGAATGGCGTCTACGTCTTTGCAGTCTTCCATCGTATAGGCGGCCTTTTCGTGGTCCGTCTGCCAGTAATGAATACCGCAGCGATCCAGAAAATCATAGGTCCGTACTTCAGCCTCCGTGCGGCCTTCCATGCTTTCCGGTCTTCCATCGTGCAATTCCATCATTTGCCTCACTTTCAATAGTTTTCTCTTTTATAGTGCTTTTTTGGAGAAAAGGCAAGGAGAGGAATTGCATTCTGAGCGAAAGCTAAAGATGTCGGAACATGAGGGAGTTGATATAGGAGAGTCGGTCAGGCTTGAAAAAGTGCTGTGCCATGGAGACTGATGGATTAGGACCGGGACACAGCTACGGCCTGCTGCCTTCTGTAGTTGAGGGGAGTAGTTCCTGTCTGCTTTTTGAAGAAGGCGGAAAACTTGGATTGGCTCTGGTAGCCGACACGGGCAGCAATTTCTGAAATGGGCAGAGAAGTGGTTTCCAGAAGCTTCTTTGCCATTTCTAAACGCTTCTCCTTCATATAGTCGGAAATGCCGCAGCCGTAGACGCAGGAAAAGTAGGTTTTGAGGGAAGTTTCGCTTGTCTTGAAGCGGGCGGAAAGTTCCCGTATGGAAACAGGATCGGAGAGGTCGGCTGTAATCGCGGCTTCCGTCTCTTCGGCGATTCTTTTCTGCAGGGGTGTCAGCTTCGTTGAATTCCGGTGGCGTCCTTCGGAATTGTTGCTCTGAAAGGTGGAAATCAGGTGGATGGACAGGGTGCGGATCTGCGCCAGGGAAGAAACTTCATCAGAAGCTGCTTCTTTGTAGAGGTTCCAAAGGGTTTCCGCCATTTTTCGCTCTGCAGCCGGCCGCTCGCTGATGATAATAGGCGTTTCTCCGGACAGGAAACGACCGCGCAACGCGTTCGGACTTTCTGAAAAGAGAGAGAGCACATAGTCCGGCAGGTTCTCAAGACGGGACAGATCGATAATGAATTCTATTCCTTTATAGGGAAGACAGTGGAAGCAGGCGTGGTCGCAACCGCTGCTGACTGAGACTGCAGCTTCTCCGCTGGACTGACAGTCTTCATGGCCGTCTGAATAGTGCAGATGGCGGGCGCCGCGAAGGCAATAGTTGATTTCCAAAAGGGATTTTCCACTGCTTCTTTTTGGCGCAGGCCAGGTATGGGTATTCATTTCGATGTAAGAGAGATCGATACCGGGAAGAATGGAAAGGGAATCAATCCGGCCGGATCCATCGGGTCCGGTAAGCGTGTGAATCAGGCGTTCCTTCTCTTTCACGCTGGTCATGCTCTTTTGTTCAAAAATGTTTTCGCTGGCAGTCATATCTCCAGGTCTCCTTGCTTCTTAACCGTCACATATTTTACCTTCCCCGAAAGTTAAATGCAACTAATAAATAATAGCTGAGTCTTTTTGCGGTTAGTCATTCTATCCATAAGTTACCGGCATAGAACATTGGACAAAAACTGACATTTGGGACAAAAAGGACGGGAGGCTATAGAAACGGGCTGTTTAATGGGGCATAGTTGTACTTATCCTGCCCGAGGGCTTTTTTTCAGACTGTTTCAATACGGGCAGGAAGAATAAGAATTCGTGCTGAGAAACGGCACTACATTAGCCATAGGAGGTAAATGACATGAACGGATGGGGCAAACTCGGACTTTTTGCAGGCGGCGTGCTTTTCGGCACAGCCGGCATTTCGATTCTGAAGAGTCAGGACATGAAGAAGGCCTATACCCACTGCACAGCGGCCGTACTCCGCGGTAAGGACGCTGTCATGAAGTGCGGCAGCACCCTGAAGGAGAACTGCGACGACATCTATTCCGATGCCTGCGATATCAATGAAAAGCGGGCAGAGGAAGCCGAAGCAAGGGAAATCGAGGACGCAAAGCGGACGATTGAAGAGGCTCAGGACAAGCTCGACCGGATCAGAAAGGCGAAGGAAGCGGACAGGAAGGACAAGGCTTCGAAGGACTGATTCATGCAGTGCAAAATTCTTCACGAATCCCACGGAAAGATGCGGATTCATATCGACCGCTTCCGGATGACACTCCCGCAGGCCGATATTGTTGAATATTATCTCAAAAATAATGAAGCAGTGACGGCGGTGACTGTCTATGAACGGACCGGGGACGCTGTGATCACCTATGAAAGAGGGCGGAGGGCGGAAGTCATATCCGCCCTTTCGACGCTCGATTATGAGGATGAAGAGCAGAAGGCGCTTGTGCCGGAGCACACCGGGCGCCTGGCGAATCGGCAGTTTGAGGAAAGGCTGACATTCACGATTCTGGGGAAGCTCTTCCGAACCTTCTTTTTCCCGTCGGCGCTCAAGATGGTCTGGAATACGGTGAAGGCCATTCCCTACCTGCTGCGTGCCCTGAACGAACTCATTCACGGAAGGGTGACGGTGCCTGTGCTTGACGGGGCTGCCATCTGGGCCTCCATCCTGCAGGGAGATTTCGGTACGGCCGGAAACATCATGTTCCTTCTGCACGTCGGCGACCTCCTCGAGGACTGGACCCACCAGCAGGCTGTCGATTCCCTGACGGACGCCCTGTCTCTTCACGTCGACAAGGTCTGGGTGCGGAGTGCTTCCGGTGAGGACGTCCTCGTTCCCGTCAATACGATTTCCGCCGGCGACCGGGTAGTCGTCCGGACATCGAATATCATTCCATTGGACGGCATCGTCGTATCCGGCGAAGGGGCAGTCAACCAGTCCTCCATGACCGGGGAAGCCGTGCCTGTCATGAAAGAGGAAGGAACTCCTGTCTTTGCGGGTACCGTCGTCGATGAAGGCGAACTTGTTTACCGGGTTACAAAGACATCCGGATCCGGCCGCTACGACCAGATTGCAAAGATGATCGAAGACTCGGAGAAGCTGAAGTCACAGACGGAAACTGCGGCCTACCATCTGGCGGATTCCTTTGTCCCCTGGGCCTTCGTGGGCATGGGCGTGACCTATGCCCTGACCGGAAACCTGACACGGGCTATGGCTTTTCTGATGGTGGACTTTTCCTGTGCTCTGAAGCTCTCCATGCCGCTGACCGTGATTTCCGCCATGCGGGAGGCCGGCAGGAATAATATTACCGTCAAAGGCGGAAAGTACCTGGAGGCAGCTGCCCGGGCCGAGACACTGGTCCTCGACAAGACCGGCACCCTGACGCACGCCTGCCCCAAGGTCGTCGCCCTCTATCCCTTCAACGGGGCGGATGAGACGGAATCCCTGCGGATTGCTGCCTGCCTGGAGGAACACTTCCCCCATAGCGTGGCAAACGCCGTTGTCGCGGAAGCGGAAGCCCGTGGCATTGATCATGAAGAAATGCATACGAAGGTCGACTACATCGTGGCTCACGGCATTGCCTCGACGGTCGGCGGCAAGCGGGCAGTGATCGGCAGCTACCATTTCGTCTTCGAGGATGAGGGTGTTCCTCTGCCCAGGGCCCGAAAGCGTTTCAATTCCATTCCGGAAGAGTATTCAACGCTATACCTGGCCATTGACGGAAAGCTCACGCTTGTCATCGCAATCTTTGATCCTTTAAGGGAGGAAGCGGCTTCTGTCATCAATGAGATGCATGAACTCGGTGTGGGCCGGATCTGCATGATGACCGGGGACTCCCGGACGACAGCGCGTGCCGTTGCCCGCATGCTTTCTCTCGATGACTTCCGGGCGGAAGTCCTGCCTGAAGACAAGGCAGAGTACGTGAGGCTGCAGCGGGCCTTAGGCCGCGGCGTCATGATGGTGGGCGACGGCATCAACGATACGCCGGCCCTTTCCGAAGCGGACGTAGGCATCGCTGTTTCCGACGGGGCGGCCATCGCCCGGGAAGTCGCCGACGTGACGCTTTCAGGCGAAAACCTGTATCAGCTCGTCATGCTGCGGCGTATTGCCATGGCCATGCAGAAGCGCATCAATGGCCACTACCGCTTCATCATGGGCTTCAACAGCCTCCTGATTCTGCTTGGGGCCTTAGGCGTTCTGACACCTGCCACGGCCTCACTCCTCCACAATACGTCAACCATACTGATCGGTCTGAGGAGCCTTACGAATCTGCTTCCGGAAGAAGAGCAGAATTAAAAAAGCACTTTTTCATAAAGACGGCGGGCAGGAATTTCCTGCCCGATTTTTTTGACAAATCAGTTGACAGACTAGTTAAACCTTGCTATTTTAAGTTAGTCAAGTCAAACACCTAAACCTCTTTCAGAACCGACCGGAGGCTTCGGGGTAGGGAGCTTTGTGTGTAGGGCTTTCTGCTATGCCTACCCGGAACTTCAGCAAACGGCCGGTTCCGCCAACAATCCGGAAGTTTTCCGGTTACGATAGGGTTCCCGGTAAGGAATTCGGTTCCACCGGAACCTGCATTATTCAACTTGTTAAAAAACGACAGCAGGGAGGAAATTTTTGTCAGAGGAAGTGCTCGTCCGGCAGTGTGCGCCGACGCTGGCCGGGCTCAAGGTCGGGAATATTTTTTCCTGCATTGGAGAGGCAGGTCCGGAGCTGATCCGGGAGATCGGAGCCCTGAACCGGCGGCTGGTGCCCAGGGGCATCCGCATGATTCCCATTCGGAAGGCGGATCGTTCGACTCTCATCTATGTCTACCGGCCGGCACTGCTGCCGGAGATTCTGTTTCAGCCGGATGCGCAGAAAATTCTGCAGCAGTGTGGCTATTCCGGTACCTCGGCAGATGCCTATGTAGTTCAGCTGATCTGTCGTCTGGCCCGTTCGAAGGCCTTTCCCCATGAGATCGGGCTCTTCCTCGGATATCCGGCAGAGGATGTGAAAGGCTTTATCGAGCATCATGCAGAGGACTGCAAATGCTGCGGCTGTTGGAAGGTTTACGGAGATGCCGATGAGGCAGAAAAGACCTTTTGTAGGTATAGAAAATGTGTGCAGGTCTACTGCGAGTGCCTGAAAAAGGGAATCCCGCTTGAAAGACTGGCAGTGAAAACGGCATGCTGAAGTGTTTGACGGATTGCCTGCCACGCAAGGCGGGGGATGAAGAGCCGTTGAGGAAGATATTCAGAGAGGCACAGCTTTTAAGACAAAGCTGTGTCTCTCTTTTGGATAGCAGATGAAAAACGGTTCAGTTGTTCGCTCCTGAAATCTCCACGTCCTGATAGTTTTCATTCGATGCCAGTTCCGGTGCATCCCCGAAGGAGGCTCTGCCTGCCTCTTCATCCCCCTTCAGATACCAGGAGAACCAGGCAGTCATGTAGCCGTCCCACTGGGTGTAGGAGTCGCCATGGTCGACGTCCGTCTTTCTGGCATAGACCTTGTCTATGGAGTCGGGCAGGGCAGTGAAGTTTTCTTCCAGGCTCCACAGGGGGCAGATGCCCTGGGCAATGCCCTTTTCGTCGTCGCTCTCCTGGTCCTTCGTCGCAGCTGTTCCCGCATCCCATGTGCCTGTACCCGCGGTCAGGAAGGTCGGAACGTTCACCTTTGAGATGTCATATTCCCAGCCGTCCTTGAAGATGGCAGTGTGATAGGAGGATGTGGCGCTGACGGCATAGACAGTCTTGATCCTATCGGCATGGGGCTGCTTTGTCGCCATATTGAAAACGGCGGGGCCGCCCTGGGAGTGGCCGCCGATGCCGATGTTTTCAAGGTCGATCTTTCCGCAGAGGGGGCTATCAGCATTCTCATTCTCGGAAAGCAGGAGGTCGATGCCGGCGTTCAGGGAGGCCCCTGTCCGGGTATTCGCATCGTCATTTCCGACAACGATGAAGCCGTGGGATGCCAGGTGCTTGAAAAATGGAGTCGAGGAGTCGGCATTGCCCCCTGTCCCATTTGCCCAAAGGGCGACAGGGTATTTTTCGCTGCCGCTTTCCAGTTCCTTCGGATACCAGATGACGAATTTTTTGATGGACTCGTCGTCGGAGGGGTATTCTTTGCTCGTGACGTCAAGCGGGCCCATATCCGTATACTTTTTTTCGATTTCGCCTGTCGCGTTTGAATATTTGTAGTAGTGGGCGGACTTGTCTGCAGCCTTTCCCAATACGATGACGACGATGGCGACAACGAGGATGACGAGGACGATGACAACGATGCCGATAATTTTCAGTACCTTTTTCATGGGGCGTTCTCCGTTTCCTGTTTGCTGTAGTTTGCGGGAAAACTTCCCGGAGGAACCGCTGAAATCCGGTGGTAACAGGATATGCTTCATTGTACCGGAAGATAAGTATCCAGATATTCAGCCAGTTTTTTCGAGTATTCGTGCATGACACCGCTGTCGTTCTGCAGGCCGTGGCCGGAATGGGGCGCGACAAGATAGTCGTGCGGGATGCCGTGTTCCGTGAGGGCGACATCGAGGCGCTTCGACGCGGCAAATGACTGGACCTTGTCGTAAGCCCCATAGCAGAATAATGAGGGCACCGTGTCGTCGTCGATATTGAGGAGGGCAGAGATATCCTTCATGGCGTCGTCATAGGCGGGCGTTCCGAACATGTCCGGCGTGATCTCTTTCCCGGCCATTTTTCCGAAAAGACCGGCAGCTCCTTCGAGGGCCTTGTCCGTCCCCTGATCAAAGCCGTAGCAGCCCCAATCCTCCGGATAGAAGGACGACGGACCGACAGCACCGAAGACGAATTTCACAGAAACAGGTGAGGTGTCCGCATCCCTGTAGGCGTAGAGCATGGCCAGGCAGTGACCTGCAGAGCCGCCGCCGGCGGCCATCTCTGTGATATTGTAGCCGAGCTCTTTCGCCTTGTCTACAATGACAGGAACGGCATCGCGGATCTCGACGGACTGGGTGTAGATATTGGCATCCGGATTTTCTTCCGTGAACAATGTATAGTTGATGCCGGCTGCCACATAGCCCTTCTTGCAGAGCCAGGAGAGCATGTTCACGTCCCCGGACTTGTCGCCGGAAGTGAAGCCGCCCGGATGCAGGTAGATGACGAGGCCGTAAGAATCCTTTGTGTCATCGGCCGGCAGGTAGAGGTCGTATTTCTGCGCAGGTTTGTCCCCGTAAGGTAAGTCCTTTTCCAGTGTGCCGAGGGAGTCGTCCCATTCGGCCGTATAGTCCTTTGCCCAGGAGGGAGAGATTCTTTTGCTGGCCACTCCGGCGAGAAAGGCTGCCACAAAGATAAGTACATAGAGCATGCGCCGCCTCCGCTTCTTTTTCTTTTCCGTTTTTTTCTGTTTCTTTTCTTCCGCAGGGGCAGATGCCCCTTCATACGGAGCTTCATTGCGTGCTGCAGCCGCGGACATACTGTTGTAATTCATATCGCTCACAGAAAATCACCTCCGAACATGGTCCCGCCGAGGAGGAGGTTGAGCCCGAAGCGGAGGGCCAGCCGGCCGAGGACGAAGGCGACCACGGCGATGATGATGAATTTGATCACTTGTTTTCTCTTTTCTGTCATGCTTTTTCCCCTTGCTTTTTCATATTATTATGAATAATATATAGGTGTAACAAATGTTTCAGCAAAGAGAATGTATCATCCTGAAGAAAAGAAAACAAGAGGGTTTGCAAAAATGAAACAAAACGAAAAATCTGTTTCAGCACTTGGAAATGAAAAGAGAAATCTCTGGAGTCGGCAGCAGCTGACGAAGGCCCTGCTTTCCCTGCTGAAAAAGAAAGAGCTTGCCGACATCACGGTCAGTGAACTCTGCGAGAAAGCCGGTGTCGGCCGCGTGACCTTCTACCGGAATTATCCGGACATGACGGACATTGTCCGGCAGTATTTGATTGAAGACAATCGAGAGTGGACGGAAAGCATATTGACTGAGGAAATGCCGTTCAATGAAAAGTTCCGCCGTATTTTTCATCACTTTGAGGAGGAACGGGACATATACGAAGTCCTGAACAAGCGCCACCTCACAGGACTTCTGCAGGATGTGCTTACATCCTCCTGGCAGCTTTCGCTCGACGGCACGCCGGTCGAAGCCTATACCGGAGCCTACCTCATGTACCTGGTCTACGGCTTCATCGAAGTCTGGTTCCGCCGGGGCATGATC
>OMTX01000066.1 GCA_900314085.1 uncultured Lachnospiraceae bacterium
GCTCAAGGAGATCTCGCTGAAAGCCATCAACCGTATCCGCGCCGACAGCGATTCCTTCATCAGGCAGATTCAGGAAAATATCGCGCAAGCAGTCATGAACACCGATTCCCTTTCACCGGAAGGCCTCGACAAACGTCTCGAGGAGCTGCAGAAGGAACTCATCGACAAAGCAAACAGCAAGCAGGACTACGACGCCATCGCCGACGAGATCTTCCGACTTCGCAGCCAGAAGCAGCAATCCCAGATGGACGCGGAAACACAGAAGGAAAACCTGAAACGCGTCAAGGAACTGCAGGACTTCATTGCCTCCCAGCCCACAGAAATCACCGAGTTTGACGAGGATCTCGTCCGAAGGCTGATTGAAAAAATAACCGTTTTCGCTGACCATTTCACCGTGGAATTCAAATCCGGTGTCAGTGTTGACATAAAAGAATAAGAGCAGGTGCTCCGCATAAAGGAGCTGCTCTTATGTTGTCTGTAAGATGAAAGTTATTAGTCCGGCATGTCGCATAAGTTACCGTCTATGTGAACTGATCATAAGACTCGCTTCTTCTCACTAAGTGTCCGAAAAGGGCTTATATTAAATCTGCAGATAGTAATATAATCAATGTGCTATAGCACATCAAATGCACTTGTATTTTAATAAAATTTCAACTATAATGAGAGCATAAGTAAGGAGGTTTTCATTATGCCAAAAACAGAGGAAATGACAAATTTTACATTCAAAATGGACCGGAAGACTCGGAACAGCTATTCCAAACTTTGTGATGAGTTCGGCCTTTCTATGTCATCCGCAACATTAGCTCTGGTACGGCAGGCAGTACGTACGCAAAGCATGAGTTTTTCCATGCGTGATGAGAATGGTTTCACTCCGGCTCAGGCGGCTGAATTACAGAAGCGAATCGATGAAATCGAACAAGGCAATGTTGTCAGGCACGATCTGATTGAGGAGTGATTATGAGAGAACTTTTATGGTCAGTGGGTGCATGGGATGACTACCTGGAACTTCAGACAGATAAAGCCGCTCTGAAAAAAATAAACAAACTGCTCAAAGATGTAATGCGAAATGGTTATCAGGCTTCTTATGGGAAGGTTGAGATGCTGAAAGGAAATTTCAGAGGATACGCCAGTGTCCGGATTGACCACAAGAATCGTTTGATCTTCAAAGCGGATGATGTAACCATCTACATCGCTCAATGCGGCGGACATTATGATGATGAGTAGGAAATGTTAATCGAAGACTACATGCCATCACCGTCCGAAGGCTGATTAAAAAAATCGCCGTTTTCACTGACCATTTCACCGTGGAATTCAAATCCGGTGTCAGTGTTGACATAAAAGACTAAGAGCAGGTGCTCCGCTTTTTGGAGTGCCTGCTCTTATGTTATCTGCAAACTGGAATTTATTTATGTCTTGCTTTGCTGATAAGTTCTTCAACAACAACACTGAGCAGCATACAAATACCACATACTGCCCCCATATAAATTCCTATAGATTTACCAACATACTTTGTTCCAGATTTTGTAAGTTCGTAAATCGGTATTCCGAGTATTTTCACAGTAAGTGCATTTACATCTGTGCTATATGCATTAGTATATCCAAAGTAAATAACGACGCTCATCAATAGCATTGCGACAGCAAATCCAACGACAAGTGCAATTAGAATTTTAACGTAAATTGCAATAACAAGTAGGATGCCCTACACTCCGCAGTCTTGTCCGTCAATTAATTATCATCATGCATTTGCTTAAGTGCTTTGAACTGATCTCTCTTCGAGTAGATTACATTCATGACATAGACTCTGCCTGATGATTTATCAAGTCTGTAGTAGATATAAAAATTCTTAGAAATGATTTTTCGTACACCTCGGCTGTGCCATGGCTCCTTATCAACCGGAGCAATACTTTCTGCCATATAAGACAGCTTTTCGATTTCTTTTCGAACCGCCCGGATGTAATCCAATGCAGTATCTGGTACGAGAAGTGTATAAGCTATGTAATCTCTAATCTCCTGAAGATCTGCTTCGGCATCTGGAGTGATGATAATTTCAAAGGAATCCACTTATTGCAGGCTCCTTTCCAGATCATCAAATACATCATTCATTGGTCTGCCCTCACCGGCAGCTGATTGAGCATAGCTGTGTGACAGTTTTGCGTCAAGCCTGTCCTCAGGCATGCTGTCTATTGTTTCCGGTTCAGCAGGCACTGTTAAGGAAAACGGGATGCCTCTGTGATAAATGATCTGACGGTACAATGAATTGATTACAACAGACGATGGAACGCCAAGCTTCTGCAAAATATCTTCTGCTTCAATTTTGATATTTGTTTCAACGCGAGCACTTACAGTTGAGTCTTTCATGTTAAGTACCTCCTTTGAAATAATTGTAATACGTTGTTTTGCAATTTGCAATACAAGTAATACATTCAGACCGGTTAGAGACCGCCTGACCCATCCAGCTTCTTCATCATCCAATATGCATCTACATAGTCTCCGTCTTTATATTTCATATTATCAGGGAAAATACCATATCTTATAAATCCCAATTTTTCATACAAAGCAATGGCCGGCTTGTTATCCGCAATCACCTCAAGTTCTGCCTGCTCATACCCTGCATTTTCAGCCACTTCAAGTATGGTATCAAGCATAACCTTTCCTATTCCTTTACCGCAATACTTCTGGTATAACGCTATAGCTACATCACATCTATGTCTGTACCTGTTGAATCCTCCTGCACTCATTAGAGAACAGTTTCCAACAAGTTTACCATCAACGATTGCTGCCAGCATAAGCTCTCTTTCAGCATCAATCTTACTTTGAAGAAATTTCTGTTCCTGCTCTTCAGTTAAAGAAATCTCCTCCGGTTCGCGAATCAAATACGGCGTTTCCCCAGAAGTAACTTTTAAATATCGAATATAATCGGCAGCATCACTCAACTCAGCATTTCTGAGAATAAATGCATTTCCGTTTTTATCAAAATAGCGCTTTGCCTCAAATTTCATAAGTTCTGTCATCCTACCTTTA
>OMTX01000092.1 GCA_900314085.1 uncultured Lachnospiraceae bacterium
CTCAGCGACCGCGAAGTGGAACGCAGTGCCACGAGAGCGGGAGCTGAGGGAGCAAGGCGAGAGTTGCGAAGCAACGAAGCCTTGCGGTAATCTCCGTGCACAATTACAGTAGAGTATAGCATAAAAGCCCCTGCTTTACCGAGAAAATTTCTTCCAAAAATCCCCGATTGCAGCCGTCAGATTTTTCTCATCCCCGGTAACAATCGTCTCCCACTCTGCCGGAAAGGCTGCCCGGTAGGAAGCATAGGAAAAACGGCTGTCGAGAAGGGCAACAATTCCCACATCCTCCTCCGTCCGGATGACGCGGCCGGCCGCCTGCAGAACCCGGTTCATGCCCGGATAGAGATAGGCGTAGGAAAAGCCGTCCATCCCCTCCCTTTCAAAATAATTTTTGAGAATCTCCGTCCGGTGGGAAAAGCCGGGCAGGGCTGCCCCTGCAATAATGGCTCCGATCAGAGCTTCGCCCCGGAGGTCAATGCCCTCCCCGAAGGCGCCGCCCATGACACAGAAGCCGATGATGGTCTTTTCCCCTGCCGCCCTCACCCGGAATTTCGCCAGGAAAGCTTCCTTTTCCCCCTCCTTCATATCCGGCGTCTGCAGGAGGATTTCCGTCGAATCCACGTCGATGAGGCCGCTGCAGCGGTCGTATACGGCATTCATGAAAGAGTAGGACGGAAAGAAAGCCAGATAATTCCCGGCCCGCTTCGATACGATATCACGGATATAGACCACATATGCCTCATACATGCTGTCTGACCGCTTCCTGTAGAGGCTTGTCACGTCCGTCCCGGCAAAAAGCCCCAGATTCTCCCGGTCAAATACCGAGGAGGCAAAGGCCGCAAAGGGCCGGGCTTCCCGTGTCAGAAGCCGCTTGTAATAGGCAAGGGGAAGGAGTGTCGCCGAGAAGAAAACAGTCACCCGCCCGCTGTTCAGCCGCTCCTGCAGTTGAGCCGACGGATCCGCACAGAAGAGGTGGGCGATAAATCGGCCGCCTTCATCGAAGTCGCAGTAAAAAACATAGCCCTCTTCCATGCTCTCCGTCAGGGACAGAAAGAAGCGGACATTGAAATAGAAGTCCCGGATCCGGTCATTCGCTTCATTCTCTATTCGCTTGTCAAAGTACCTTTCGAGGCTGAATGCGAGCTGCATCAGGGCAAAAAACAGCCGGTCCGTCTCGCCGGGAAGCGTCTCCTGCGGATAGAGGACATCCTCACAGGCCTTCTTCCACCCGTTCAGAAGGGTATTCACCCGTGTCAGCGCCTTTTTGATGCCGAACATATCTGTTTTGAAGAGCTTCCGGACAGACAGAACGTCTTCCTTCACGAGGTCTGCCGAATACATCTCCCGTCCGCGCTCGACGAGATTGTGTGCCTCGTCCACGAGAAAGATGTAGTCCCCCCGCTTTCCCTCGCCGAAGAAACGGGAAAGAGCCGCTGTCGGATCAAAGACGTAATTGTAGTCGCAGACGATGGCGTCACACCAGTCTGAAAGAGCTGATGCAAAATAATAGGGGCAGAGCTGCCTGCATTCGGCGAAAGAACGGATGCTCTCCCGGGTGAAAGAATCCTCCGTCGTCAGGAAGTCGTAAAGGCTGTCAAGAAGGCGGTCGTAGAAGCCGGCAGCATAAGGGCAGGCCTCCGGCGTACAGGAAGGGGTTTCCAGCAGGCAGGCCTTGTCCTTCGCAGAAAGGGTAACGGACTTCGCAGCGAGCCCGTGCGAGCGGAGCAGAGCAAGCGCCTCCTCGCAGACACCCCGCGTGACATTCTTTGCTGTCAGGTAGAAAATCCTGTCTCCTTTTCCCTCCCCCATCGCTTTGAGGGACGGAAACAACGTGGAAAGCGTCTTCCCGCTCCCCGTCGGCGCCTGCAGAAACAACGTTGCTCCCCTGTCTATACAATAGTAGATTTCCGAAACGAGTTTCTTCTGTCCCGGCCGGTAATCATAGGGAAAATCCAGTGTCCGGATGGAAGCATCCCGTGTCCTCTTCCAGTAGAAAGAAAAATCCGCCCAGCGCTTGTACTGCTCCAGCAGGTCCAGAAACCAGGCTTCCAGTTCATCGAACCTCTGTTTGATATCAATATACTGAATCTGTTCCTCTTTGTCAAGATTAATATAGGTCATCCGGATGGAGATCTCCGTCAGACCGTGATCGCGGGCAAAAATATAGGCATAGCACTTTGCCTGGGCGAGGTGTACGGGCACCGGCTCCGCCATGTCATTTACGTCCCGGTAGATGCCTTTGATTTCGTCAATGGTGACGGGCACTTCATTAGTAATATAAGATCCCGGGGCGGATTCCTCCGCAGGACCTGCGGGAGTGCTTTCCGCCTCGTCAAGCGCTGTCTCGTCATAGATGATCCCGTCCGCACGCCCACGCAGAACCAGATCGTACGCCCCGAAATCCGCTGTATAGGAAAGCGGCACCTCCGCGTGATAGTCCGCCCCGCCTTCCTTCTGTATCTTCCGATGGACGCGGCTGCCCTCATTCATGGCATTCACAGGATTGACCGCGCCGGTGCGCTCGTCAATATCCCCGGAAACAAGCAGGAACTCGACCAGAGACCGGACACTGATTTCAAGGGCAGGCCGGCTATTCACTTCTTCATCCGCAGGCTTTTTCATGAGAATAATATTAAGTTAGGAGCGTTCGGATTGCAACGTATGGCGGAATCTGAAAAAAAGGCCGCCAAAGGGAAAAATCCCCCTCAGCGGCATTTGTCTTTTGAAACTCCCTAAGGACTTTCAGGAACAGTATGTGGTTTTTCGGCAAGATAAAGCGAAACGGATGTGCTGCTGAAAACTCTGCAGCGGCGCATGTCTGCAGCTTCTGTCAGGCTGCAACGACGTACTTCTGCAGGCGGCGGGCCAGGACAGAGTCCTCACCGTGGCAGATCAGGTTCATCTGCCGGCGGGTAGCTGCGGCCATAACGCCGAGAAGGGACTTGGCATCGATATAATATACTCCGTCCTGGAGATCGATGTCGCAGTTGCTGTCCGAAGTAATCCGGACAAATTCCTTTACATCTTCCGGGTTGAGCATCTTGATTCTGAGTTTCATAATATCAAACTTCCTTTCCTGAGCTGCCAGCGGTGCAAACGTATACACCAGCCAAAAAATAAAAGAAGCGGCATCTCGCAACTCAATTGCCCGCTATTTTACGAGGAAACCGAATCCTTGTCAAGCGTTTCCGTTCAAAATATTGACATTGTACAGAGTCTAAAACAATACATCTTGTATCCCAGTATTTACGCGGATCTTTGTGTCCCGGAGTATTTTGCAAATTCGACGCACACCGGGCAAATTCGATTATTTTCCGGAAACTATGGCCAAATCTTGCACGCATCTCGCCAAATTGGAAAACGAAAAAAGGCAAAAAGAAAAGCTGCCATATGGCAGCCGCGGGGGCGGGACAGAAGGACGTTTGCCCGCCTGGATAGTTATCATAAATATAAGAATAAAAAAACAGGGGCAGAAGGACTTGAACCCTCGACATCAGGTTTTGGAGACCTGCGTTCTACCAACTGAACTATACCCCTAAGCATCGCCGCACCGGCGACTTATCAAATATAGCAAACACGAGACTTTGCGTCAAGCAGATATTCCATGAATAATAAAAACGCCTGACTTCCCGCGCCCGCCTATGAAAAAGACCGGATCGCTCCGGCCTTAAATTTCATATAGAATATATAGAAGGCGTACCTTCAAAACTTCACACAGAGTATCTTTGGAATCAGATTTTCCTGATCAACCCTTCGATCGATTAGTGACAGTCAGCTGAGCAGGTTGCCCTGCTTACACCCCTGACCTATCTACCTTGTCGTCTTCAAGGGATCTTATGCCTTTAAAAGGCGGGATATCTCATCTTGAGGCGCGCTTCACGCTTAGATGCCTTCAGCGTTTATCGCTTCCGGGCTTGGCTACCCTGCGATGGGGTTGGTCCCCAGCAGGTACACCAGCGGTCCGTCCACCCCGGTCCTCTCGTACTAGGGGCAGCTCCTCTCAGATATCCTCCGCCCGCGCCGGATAGGGACCGAACTGTCTCACGACGTTCTGAACCC
>OMTX01000002.1 GCA_900314085.1 uncultured Lachnospiraceae bacterium
TTTTATTTTTTATCATTTGCCAAAGTAAATTCCGGTAAATACCTGCGTTTACTCTGGCAAATGATAACTTGGTTATATTTGAGGGAGAAGCATTTTTATAACGAGGGAAACTATGGTGAGGTGCCTGGCAATTGGCAGGTACCGGGGGCCGAGGGTATTCCCGGGATTTCATCTGTCTCCTACTGCTTCCTCAATAGCTTCACTGCATACGGCTCCAGCTTTCCGTCGAAGCCGTTGTCGCCCAGAAGCTCCTTGTAGCCGCTATATTCCATCGCTGTCGTCTCTTCTCCTGATGTATGGAAAAGAAGGATTTCGCCGGATGTCAGGCGAAGCTCTATAAGGCCCTTTCTGTCATCGGCTGCCTCATAGGAATAGCTTCCTGCAGGGATGGCCGTGAGGATGTGGCGGAAGTAGGTGAGCCGCTGGTACCACTGATAGATGTCTCCGTTCTGCCGGGACGGATCCCAGAGCATGCCCCGCCGGTTGTCCGGATCTTCACCACCGGTCATTCCGACTTCGTCCCCGTAATAGATGAAGGGCGTTCCGGGCAGGAGCATCTGTAAGGCCGCCGCCAGCTTCAGTTTCCGCACGTCACCGCCTGCCCGGTAGAGGAAACGGGACGTGTCATGGCTGTCGATCAGATTCCAGAGGACAGGAATGACTGAACTATGATACTGTCCCTTCAGAAATCCCTGCTCAGCGAGAAAGTCGGAAGGCCGCTCACTCCCGTCACAGACCATAGCCGCCACGGATTTGAAAAAGGCATAGTTCATGACCGTATCCCATTCGTCTCCCTGCAGGAAATCCGGCGCATAATGCCAGACTTCACCGATCAGCAGCGCTTCCGGGTTTACCGCCCTCATCTCTCTCCGAAAGCGCTTCCAGAAGGCGTGTCCGATCTCATCCCCCACATCCAGGCGCCAGCCGTCGATATGGAATTTTGAAAGATAATATTTTCCCACCTCAATGACATAGTCCGCCACTTCCGGATTTGTAACATTGAGTTTCGGCATGCCGCCGAAGTAGGCGAAGGACTGGTAAGAAGGCTTCTTCTCATGGGAGCCGAAATCAAGCGGAAGGGAATCGATATAGTACCAATCCCAGTACTTTGACTCCCGCCCCTTCTCCTGAATATCCTTAAAGGCAACGAAGTCCGGAGACGTATGGTTGAAAACACCGTCCAGTATTATCTTAAGGCCCAGCTCATGAGCCCGGTCTATAAAGGCATGCAGGTCTTCTGCCGTTCCAAAGGAAGGATCGACACTGTAATAGTCAACAGTATCGTATTTGTGGGAAGTATTTGACTTAAAGATCGGCGTCAGGTAGACGACGTCAACCCCCATCTCCTTGATGTGGGGGAGATGCTCTGTAATGCCGGCAAGGTTTCCTTTGAGATCGTCTTTGTGACCGATGGGCGCCTTGTACCAGACATCTTCCGGCACGTCCTCTGTCGTCGCATATCGGGAGGGAAAAATCTGATAGACAACTGCAGACTTCGCCCAGGCAGGTATCCGGAACGTCTGCTCTCTCCGTGACAAAATCGGACAGTCAAACATGCACTCAATGTCTATAGGTTCCTCCGAAAAAAAGCGGCTGTCCCCGTACCAGATGACCGCCCCGCAAAAGTCCCTGATTTCAAAATAATATCGAAGGCAGAGGATATCCGGATTTCCTGCGCCCGTCTGCGGCAGGGGTATGTCCGCGCAGAAATAATCCCGGGCATAGTCCGTCGACAGCTTCTGCATCTCCACAGAAGAGCGCGTATCAAAGATCTCAGGCTTGATATACTTGTCCTGCATATGAAGGGTAATGGAGCCGATGTCTCCCCGCCCGGCTGCGATCCGGATGCGAAGCTTTCCGTCATCCAGAAAGAAGCAGTCCCGCTGGTCGGCAAAGTGAAGGATACCAGAATAGTTCATTCAATCTCCTTTCGGGGCAAACGCTCTCCTATGTCCTGTCTCTGAAGCAATAGATCATGTAGCCCTGCTTCGTATCAGACTTTGGGATGAGCTCCATTTCTATGAAACAAAATCATTTAACAATATCCGTCAAACTTTGAAACAGAGCCCGGCATCCAGTGACTGCATCCTGGAAAGCTGCTTCGAAATTTCGCGTGTACCAGGGATCTGCTACGCTCCGGTTTTCGCCTGCCCAGGCCATCAGCAGGGACATCTTCCCGTCCGGATCTCCACCGCAGATATACTGCATATCACGGAGATTTTCATTGTCCATCCCAATCAGATAGTCATAGCATGAATAATCTTTCCGCGTCAGAAGGACAGCCCTCTTGCCCTCACAGTCAATGCCGTGCTCAGCCAGAACACGTTCCATCGGCGGGTAGACGGGATTGCCGACACCGCCCCAGATCTCGTCCTCCGTCGTTGCGGCAGATGCAATCACGAAATCTTCCGCGCATTCCGCCTGATTCACGATGTCCTTCATGATAAATTCGCAGGCAGGGGATCTGCAAATGTTGCCGTGACAAACGAAAAGGATCTTTATCGTTTCTTTCATTTCCCTGCCTTCCGTCACTTACCATGTTCCGTCAAAGCCTGATACAGGTCAGCATAGGGTACGGAAATTTCGCGGACATACGTACTGTCGGACGCACGGAATTCCGTGATTGTATCCGGATCCGTTACCGGATTCCATGCCGGAAGAGACGGCGCGCTGCCGTCCTCCCACAGGCCGTATTGGTCGATGACCTGCTCCCTGTCCCCTGCCTCTTTTGCATTTTCATTATCATTCCCTGCAAGCCCGGCTGCAGATTCGCCATTTCCGGCCGACGCCCCGCTTTCATTCGGATTGCCGGTAGATGCGAAATTGCGCCAGTAGGTCAGCATGACGGAGCTTAAGCAACGGTCCTCTTCCGTGTAGAGGCGGGCGCCGCCCATAAAGGCATCGTACCAATGCTTCCCGACAGGAATGTTTCCGTAGCAGTAGACTTCTTCACCGCTATGCCAATTGCCAAGGCGGCCGTTCTTCTGATTGAAATAATATTCATACACCGGAATGTTCTGATCCATGGCCTTCTCAGTCAGGCACTGGTGCCCGTAGCCGAACCAGGAAGCGGAGAGGATCTCTTTCATGGCGCTTTCTGCGTCCTCGTCCGTTTCGATCTCGTATTGAGATGCCAATGCATCTGTATCGTCGACGATGTAGCCGCAGTATCCCTGCAGTTTTTCCGCGAAATTCTCTTTCGTGAAGCGATCGAAAAGAACGAAAGCACTGCTCTCGTCCCCGTTGTAGCCGTTCAGGATTTCCTCGCAATTGAGCTTTTCTCCCGCTGCCGCCAGCTGATACGGATCTTTGGAAAGCACATACCCGTCCGGCGTGATATGATGATTTTCCTCTGCATACTTTACGAGATCTTTTGCGGGAAGGGCACGAAGACCGGCAAGGTCCGCCGTTCCAGTTTCCCTGTAGAGGTTTTCGCCGGCTGCAAGCGTATCGGAAAAGGACCGGTAGGAATGGGCGGGAACCGATGCGTCCACCGTCGAGCTCTCCAGAATGGCCCTGCGGAAAAGCCCCTTTGCCGCAGGAGAAGAAAGGAGGGCGCTGACACAGGCACTGCCTGCAGACTCGCCTGAGACAGTCACATTTCCGGGATCGCCGCCAAAGGCTGAAATATTATTCTGAACCCATTTGAGTGCCGCAATCTGGTCCAGAAGGCCGTAATTCCCCGTCGTCCCGTTCGGCGACTCCTCCTGCAGGTCTTCATTCCCGAAGAAACCGAAGACGCCCAGGCGGTATCCCATGTTCACGACAATCACGCCGTTCCTCGCGAGACCGGTGCCGGCGTAGTCCCCGTACCAGGGCTGACCGGTCTTCAGCGAACCCCCGTGGATGTAAACAAGCACCGGCAGCTTTTTTCCGACGCAATCCGCCGGCCGCCAGATATTGAGATAGAGAGAATCCTCGCTCATCGGCGCTGTGTAATTATCCTTCAGGGATATGGAAAAGTCGTGATAGCCGATGATCTGAGCCAGCGAATCGTAAAAGTTCCCGCTTGAAGGCTGCATTGACATAGGGGCGAAGGTATCGCAGGCTTTGACGCCCTCCCATTTTTCCGGCGCCTGGGGCTCCTTCCAGCGCAGGTCTCCGACCGGCGGCGCTGCGTAGGGAATTCCGGCAAAGATTTCCACATCGCCGGCGGCATTATACACGCCGGTCAGGTCACCCTGTGCTGTCGAAATCACTTCCGTCGCCTTCGGGCAGCTTGCATCAGAGGCCGGTACTGCCTTAACCGGTGGCCAGGAAACTGCAAAGCTCACGCAGAGGGCCGCCAGATACAGGAGATTCGTCCAAAGCTTTCGATGCCTCCGTTCCGGAAAGGCCTTTTTCCTGAAAATAAGATAGAGCACAAGGCTTGCAGCCACCAAAAGCCAGCCCAGCAAAGTGTTCCTGTTGAGTTCCATCACGAGGCAGAGAAGAATTGTGAAAATAAGCATCAAAAACATAGCGCTATTCTTCTTTCTTTGTCAGTTCCGGCTTCTGTAATAAGCGAACATATATTGCTGCATCACCCCGTTATACGGCCGGTAGCGCTCACCGTCAAAGCCCGCAGGATAATGCTCGGCCAGGGCCCGCTTCATCCATACGTCAACAGGAAAAGCGTCGAGCCGATGAAAGCCGAAAAGCATCGTGCAGGAGCAGACTTTGATTCCAACGCCATAGAAGGACAACAATGCTTCTTTCAGTCCGTCGTCGGAAAGGGCGGAAAAGTCGCTCATAGCCGCCGGGTTTGATGCCGCGAATTCCGCCGTTCTTTTGATATAAGGGAGCCGGTAGCCCAGGCCGCAGGACCGGATTCCTTTCTCCCTGTAGGGGCATGTGCCGGTTACATTCCCATAGCCGTATTTTTCACATTCCATCGCGGCAAGCCTCTCTGCCGACGGAAACGAGAAGATCTTCTTTCCTTCCGCTTCTCCAATCGGATCTCCATATACGCTGCAGAGGCGTTCAATTGCCGTCTGTATCGCGGGAATGCTCTTCCTCTGGGAGATTAGAAATGATATTAATGTTTCAAAGGGATCCTGCCGCAGAATGCGGATACCGCGGCCGGCTTCTGCCGCCGCATTTAAAAAGGCGTCCGCAGGATCGATCATTTCCCTGATAGCACGATAGGATGTATTCAGGTCAAAATAGGGTGCCCAGATTTTCTCATATTCTTCCGGCGAACACGACAGATCAAGCGTCACCGATCCACCGTACAGGGAAATATTATTCTGTTTCTTTTTTTCCTGCCGCCCGCTGTCGGAAACCTGCCGGACGATGACAAAAGTCCCGAAGGCAGGAATCAGCCAGGAGCTGTCAGCAAGCCTGCGCCAGCGGAAGCACTGGCCGCTGGCTGCAATCCGGTCCAGATCCAGGTCGTCTTCGATTTCCACACGCATTGTATTTCACTCCGCAAAATTGCTTTCTTATTTCCCGCACAGGAGGACCTGGTCATTCAGGCGAAGGATCATATTGGGACGGGGATCCCGGGCCCGGCCTTTGCGAACGACGGCCGACATCAAAACGTCCTCCGGAAGTTCGATGTCTCCGACTTTCTGCCCCAGCCACGGATGCTCCGGTCCGACAGAGACCAGCCGCGCCAGGACGCCGAGATCCATCTGGGGTTCCAGGGAAGCCAGAAGCAGCATATCTTCTTCCGCAAAAACCGTGTCCGCCTCCGGGGTATGGATGGTGTCCTCGCGGAGAACGGCAATGATCCGAAGTTCCTGCGACAAAGGAATTTCCGCTATCGTCCGTCCGATCCACGGATGACCATGCTCCAGCGTCAGTTGCAGATATGTCACGGGGGACTCCGCTGCTGCCACCGTTATCGCCCGGGCTTTCTGGTACTGCTCGACGAAGCCGGCGGAAATGATGCCGGTAGGAATGGCAACCAGGCCTACGCCGAGAAAAGATATGATGATTGCCAAAACCTGCCCCAGCGGGGTAATGGGATAAATATCCCCATAGCCGACCGTAAATATGGCGGATACAGACCACCACATGCCGGAAAAAGCATTTTTGAACACATCCGGCTGGGCATTGTGCTCGACTGAATACATGAGCAGGGAAGACGCCAGCATCATGATGAAAATGAGAACGACGGAGGATGCGATCTGCTCCCGCTTGGCCTTCAGGACGTCGACCATGACCGTGAAGGCGTCCCGCGATGCGCTCACCTGGAACAGACGCAGGACTCGGAAGATCCGCAGAATCCGGAGCGCCACAATCCCTGATGGGAAAAACAGGGGCAAAAAATAGGGAAGAATTGCCCAGAGATCAATCTGCCCGTAGAAGGAAAAGACGAACCGGAGCACGGCCTTAGGAAACGACCGCCCGGGGTACTGGTATTCGGCCGTGTAGATACGGAGGACATACTCGACGATGAAGATGGCAAGCGTGATGTATTCAATAACCCGCATAGGCCGCAGCACCGCAGCAGACAGCGGGTATGTCTCCATGATCAGGATAATGAGGTTTGCAAAGATCGCCGCGACGATGATGATGTTGCAGATCTCGCTCGCCGTGTTCTCCCGGTTCCCGATATTGATGAGATCAAAAATCTTTTTCTTGACAGCCGCATGTTTTACCGGCCTCTGTCTGATTGCTTCTTTCATGTGAAATTCTTTTCCAGCTCTTCTCCGAAATCCGTCTCAGGCAAGGGCTTATAAAAATAATAGCCCTGAATCATCTCGCAGCCGGCGTCCTGTAGGAAAGCCGCCTGCTCCTCCATTTCCACGCCCTCCGCAATGACGTCGGCCCCGATGGAATGGGCAAGGACAATAGTGGACCGGATGATAGCTTCTGCGGTTTGGCTCTTCCCGATCTTCCGGATGAACCCCAGGTCGAGTTTTACCGTGTCGAATTCAAAGGATTCGAGCGTGGAAAGCGAGGACATGCCGGACCCGTAGTCGTCGAGCAGAATTTTCACGCCCAGAGACCGCATCTCCCGGAGAAAGTCCATCGCCCTCTCTTCGATGCCGGCATAGGCGGATTCCGTCACCTCCAGCTTGATCATAGAAGCGGGGAAAGGCAGATCCGAATAGATTTTCTTTGCCTCTTCAATGAGGCGGGTATCAAAGAAGTCGACGCGGGACAGGTTGACGGAAACCGGCACCAGGGGCTTCCCTTCCTGATAGCGCTTCTTTTGAAAGGCCGCCACAGCCCTCAGCATAAAGGCATCGAGGACAGGCGTCTTTCCTGTCTCTTCAAAAAGAGGAATGAATTCGCCGGGGGAGATCATGCCGAGACTGTGGTGCTGCCAGCGGATCAGAGACTCTGCCGTGACAATCTGTCCCGTTTTTGTATCGACGATGGGCTGGTAAAAAGCCTTGAATTCTCCTGCCTTTACGGCATCGGAAAGCTCAGAAACAAATGTGCCGCGGCGGATATAGGCCTTCTGCATGTCCGGATCCAGCTGTTTCCAGTTGCAGGCGGTATCATCCCGGATACTCTTCTCCGCGATCCGCGCCCGGTCAATGAGGCTGCCTATATTTACGTCCACTCTGTCCACCGCCACGACGCCGCAGCGGATGGTAAACGTGTACTTTCTGTTCGGCTCCACATAGGTCTGATTGGCAAACTGACGGAACTTCTCCTCGCAGATATTTTCATTCTCCGTGAGAAAGGCAAAGTGGTCATTCTCCAGGCGGCTGAAAAACTGCGGGTGAAAAACCTCTCCAATCAGGGACTGCACCATGAAGATGACCATATCTCCGGACTGCTGCCCGAAGACATCATTGATGGTCTTAAAGCCCCGGATATTCGTATAGACAAGAGAATAATGAGAGGGTTCCGGAGCCACCCGCAGAAACTTCTCCGCCGTTTTGATGAAGCCGGTCCGGGACAGAACGTCGGTCATCCAGTCCCGGTCGATGGCTTCCGTCGTGTTGAAAATATAGCCGAAAAAAGCCTTTCCTGCAGGCCGGATTCTGAGGTCAGCGGACTGTCTGTTGCCATCGGTGATATAGTGAAACGTCCGCGAAAACGACCCGTAGCGCTCTGCCTCGTCCAGAATGTCCGGCATCTGCGTGAGCTCCACGACCGCATTTTTTTCTTCTTCAACAATAATATTTTTCGCCAGGAACTGTACAAGCGCGGGAAAGTCGCCTGTGTCAACAGGCGAAAATCCCAGCTCCTTCATGTAATCGCTCACATATTTGAAAGCGATTTTTCCCGTCTCCGGATCCAGAAGAAAGGCGCAGGCGTAGCCCTGCTCCATGAGAGCCTGCCATACCTCCGGTTCAATCCCGGTCGAAATCTGCCACGTCATTCCGTTCTCCAAAATTTCGCCGGTACCGAAAAATTCCGTGACGCCACCGTCAATGAGAAAGTAGGACCCGTCTTCAATGAAACAGAGGCTTTCTCCTCTGCTTAAAGGAAGCAGGATGTCGTCATAGTAGGACTTCCCGTCCAGCGTCAGCGTCCGGAAATAGTTGGCGTGGGGAACGATGTGAAGCGGAGTAATGCCAAGACCGGGCAGGCGCTTCGGAAAGGCCGGATCGTCCGCCTCTCCGGGAAGCTCCGGAATCTGCACGGTCTCATCAGCCGAATTCAGTGACCCGGCGGATAGCCCGATAAAGATGCCGTCAAAGCCTTTCAGAAGCTCCCGCAGGCCGATGGCATTGATGAAAGCGTTCTCCGTCGGTCCGTGGCCGCCGGAGAGATAGACGACGTCCGCCCACTGCGCGAGGTCCTCTGCCTGCTCCGCCGTCCGTCCGTCCAGAATCCGCAACTCTTCGATTGGAAATGCGGATTCGGAAAATGTGGCCTCCATCTGTCGGGCACCTGCCTCCACCTTTTCAGTATCCGCCGGATTCGAGGCAATATATAGGAACTTCGCCGGCTCTTTCCAATAGCCCCGCAGCTTTTCCGCGAAGCCGTTTTCATCCATGAGCGGAGTCTTCCCCTGATACGCTTCTCCCAGATACGGCACAAATGAACTTGTCAGAAATGCAACCATGCGTCCTTTTTCCCCCTGTCCGGCGCAAACATCACCCGGCAGTTATATTATTCTGCTGCTCTATCTTTGTCAGGTATTTGATCTCTATTCTTGTCCGGTCGGAAAACTCAATATAGCCGCTTGCCGGGTCGACATAGCGGACGGAACCTTCCTTCACGGCGTAGGTCCCGCCGTCCTTCTTTGCATCCGGCACGAAGTATTCTGCCCTGACAGTCGGCTGTTCCTTCTGATGAAGAATAATGTATTGAAGAGCCTCATTTAAAGCCCCTTCGTCTTCCTCCGAAAGTTCGCGCCACTCCTCCGTCAGCCGCCCTTCCTCCGCCACGGCGTCGTCATAGCCGGTGAGAGCGGCGAAGGGCGAAAACTGAGCCGCCCGTTTTTCCATGGACATGGGCGGATGATTTTTCGAAAGGGGGCGCGAAAGACTTACGATGTCATCGTATTTTCCCATTATTTTTTTCTCTGCCTTTTTGTGTTAGGATTTCCGGTATGAAGGAAGAACCCCGGAAAACCTATATCGCCATCGACTTAAAAAGCTTCTACGCCTCCGTGGAGTGCATGCAGCGCAAGCTCGATCCCCTGACGACGAATCTCGTGGTCGCTGACGTGAGCCGGACAGAAAAGACGATCTGCCTGGCGGTTTCGCCTGCCCTGAAGAACTTCGGCCTGCCCGGCCGCTGCCGCCTCTTCGAAGTAAACGAAAAGGTCCGGGAGGTAAACGACGCACGGCGGCGGAAAAACGAGGGGCCGCTTTCCGGAAAATCAATAGATGCCACGGAGCTCAAAGAGAACCCTGCTCTCGCTCTCGATTATATCGCAACCCGCCCTCAAATGGCAAAATATATGGCCGTCAGTACAAAAATCTACGGCATTTATCTCAAATATATCGCCCCGGAGGACATCCACGTCTACTCTGTCGACGAGGTCTTCATGGACGTGACGGGATATCTCAAAACATACGGTCTTTCCGCCCATGACCTTGCCATAAAAATGATCCGGGAAGTCCTCGCGGAGACCGGGATTACGGCAACGGCCGGGATCGGCACAAACCTCTATCTCGCAAAAATTGCCATGGACATCGTGGCAAAGCACATCCCCGCCGATGCAGACGGGGTGCGGATTGCAGAGCTCAATGAGGAAAGCTACAAAGAAACGCTGTGGGGCCACCGCCCTATCACGGACTTCTGGCGGGTCGGGGGCGGCTATGCGGAGCGGCTTTCCGGCGTCGGCATTGAAACGATGGGGGACATCGCCCGCTGCTCCCTGGGAAGGCCCACTGATTATTATAATGAAGACCTGCTATATAGGCTCTTCGGCGTGAATGCCGAACTCCTCATAGACCATGCCTGGGGCGTCGAGCCCTGCACAATTGCTGACATCAAGGCATATCAGCCGGAAGACTCAAGCCTCGGAAGCGGCCAGGTTCTGATGGGCCCCTACAGCCATGACAAAGGCCGCGTCATCGTGCGGGAAATGGCGGAGGCACTTTCCCTGCAGCTCGTCGACAAGGGGCTTGTGACAGACAGAATAGTCCTCGACGTCGGCTACGACCGGTCAAATCTCGATGACGAAAGGATCCGGGCGGCCTACAAGGGACCTGTAACAGCCGACCGCTACGGCCGCGCCGTTCCCAAGCCCGCCCACGGAAGCCTCTCAATCGGCCATTTCACGAGCTCGATGGAGGAGATCGGGAATGCCGCCGTTTCCATTTATGAGAATAATATAAATCCCCTCCTCTTCATCCGCCGGGTGAATGTGACGGCTGCCCACGTCCTGCCGGAACAGGAAGCGGCCGCCCGGGAAGAAGCCGCGTCTGCAAACGAGCAGCTGAACCTTTTCACGGACTATGAAAAACGGGAAGCGGAAGAAGCGGCAGCAAGGGAGAAGCGGGACAAGGAACGCCGCCTGCAGGAGGGCATGCTCGAGCTCCGAAAGAAGTTCGGGAACAACGCCATTGTGCGCGGCATCAGCTTTGAAGAGGGAGCCACCGGCCGCGAGCGGAATGAACAGATCGGCGGGCACAAAGCGTGATTTGGCACGATTTGCAAAGTGGAATATAGGATTTGCAAATCGTGCCGTGAGATTATTAGACAAGTTGATGCGCCTGCATTATAATGCATTTATATGGAGGTATGTGCCATGTCAGCCTACAAGGACGCAGTAAACAGGGAAATCAGTATGCAGGTGAAAGAGCTTTCGCGCCAGCTTCCGGATCCCGCCCGCCAATTTCTACTGCACAAGGCGGCCGGGGGCTCGTCCGAGCGGACCCTCCTCTCCTACTCCCAGAACCTTCTGAACTATTTCCGCTACCTCTGCGAGAACAACAGCTATTTCGCGAAGAAGCGCATCCCTGATATCACCGTAGACGACCTCGCCGATATGACGACAGAAGACGCCTCAGAGTTCCTGGTCTCCCTCCGCACGGGCAAGCTGTCCACGCAGAAGCACTACCGGACGACTCTGAACCAGTTCTACAAATTTCTCGTACAGACGGACCGCATCCGCAAGAACCCCTTCGAAATGACATCAATCACCCACAAGGAAGCGCAAAACATCCACTTCCTCGATGAGGACGAACAGAAAATGTTCATGGAAGGGATTGAAAACCAGCGGGGCCTCACCGGAAAACAGAAGGCTGCCGCGGAAAAGAACCAGGTCCGGGATACGGCCATCTGCGCCATCTTCCTTTCAACAGGCATCCGGGTTTCCGAACTCGTCGGTCTCGACCTTTCGGACATTGACTTAAAGCACCACCGCTTCACCGTGACGCGCAAGGGCGCCCGCGAGCACACGGAGGATGTCTATATGTCGGACTCCGCGGAGGAGCGCCTTCTCGACTACCTCGACATCCGGGAAACCTACGCCCCGGCTCCGTCCGACAAGGCGGTCTTTCTCACGGAAGGACGGCTCGTTCGGAAGGATGGGAACAAGGAGAGAGTCAAGGAGCCCGGCCACCGCATTTCCGTGAAGACCGTCGAGCGCCTCGTAAAGAAATACGTGGAGGCAAACGTCCCAGAAAAGGCGGGAAAGATCACTCCCCACAAGCTCCGGACTTCCTTTGCCGAAAACGTCCTAAGGAAAACCGGAAATGTGGAGCTCACGAAGGACCTTCTCGGCCACCGCAATATCGCTTCCACCACCCACTATGTCACGACGACGGAGGAAGAAAAGGAAAAGGCACGGAATATCACGGAAAGCTGAGCACCGTTCTGCCCTTATTCATTCCACCTTTTGATTGCAAGAGAAGACAGGAATTTTTCCCGCAGGCGGACTTGTTTTCCGCCTGCGGTCTGTTATATTTAAAGAAGGTTTGTGCAGGGCACAGACATCATATTTTCTGTCGTTTCAGGCAGGATGAGACAGGGCACGACGCCTTATATTATTCTGCCGAAAGCAAAAAGGAGGAAAACGAAAAATGGCAAACAGAATTGTCCTGAACACCGTATCCTACCATGGCAAGGGGGCCATAGAGGAAATTCCGGGAATCGCTGAGCGCGAGGGCTTCACAAAGGTCTTCGTCTGCAGTGACCCCGACCTCATCAAGTTCGGCGTCACGGCAAAGGTCACGGACCTTCTCGACAAGGCAGGCATCTCCTACAGCATCTATTCCGAGATCAAGCCGAATCCCACCATTCAGAATGTCAAAGACGGCGTTGCTGCCTTCAAGGCGGCCGGCGCTGACTCCATCATCGCCATCGGCGGCGGCTCTTCCATGGATACCGCCAAGGCCATCGGCATCATCATTGCAAACCCTGAATTCGGAGACGTCCTCTCCCTCGAGGGCGTCGCTCCCACGAAGAACCACGCAGTCAAGACCATCGCCGTTCCTACAACAGCCGGCACTGCTGCTGAGGTTACGATCAACTATGTCATCACGGATCCCGACCGCGAGCGGAAGTTCGTCTGCGTCGACGAGCACGACATCCCTGCTTACGCCGTTGTCGATCCCGATATGATGTCCTCCATGCCCAAGGGCCTGACCGCAGCGACCGGCATGGACGCCCTGACTCACGCCATCGAAGGCTATACGACGAAGGCTGCCTGGGAACTGACCGACATGTTCCACCTCGAGGCCATCCGCCTGATTTCAGAAAATCTCCGTGACGCTGTAGAGAACAAACCCAGCGGCCGCGAAGGCATGGCCATGGCCCAGTACATCGCCGGCATGGGCTTCTCAAATGTAGGCCTCGGCGTTGACCACTCCATGGCCCACACCCTGTCCGCCCACTATGACACGCCCCACGGCGTAGCCTGCGCTATGCTGCTCCCCATCGTAATGGACTATAACCGCGACTCTGTCGGCGACCGTCTCCGCGAGGTTGCCCGCGCCATGGGCGTTCCGAATGTCGATGCCCTCTCCGCTGAGGACGCCAAGCAGGCAGCCATTGACGCCGTCCAGAAGCTGTCCGATGACGTCGGAATTCCGAAGAAGCTCGAGAAGATGAAGGAAGAAGACCTGTCCCAGCTAGCGGACGATGCCCTCGCAGACGCTTGCTGCCCCGGCAACCCGAGAGAGCCGAAGAAGGACGAAATCATCGCCATGTTTAGAAAGCTCATGTGATCTGTTTCTCATGAATAATGCAGGAGCCCGTGCCGATGTGGCGCGGGCTCCTGTTTTTCTATTTCTTCCGTTTTCCCTTTTTCAGGGAAACGCTTTTCTCCGGCAGGTACAGCCGGCAGTTCTTTGAATTCCTCAGTCTTTTGCTTCCGGTGCCGGGGCGGACGGTTCTTCCAAATCACCCTCTCCTTCCTGCAGGCTGCTGCCTCCGTGCACCGTCAGGGCGGAAACCGTCTCCCGGATCTGATTTACGATATCCTCAATATTCCGGTTCGTCTCAGAACTCTTCTGGGAAAGCTTCTCAACCTCGTCGGCAACGACAGCGAAGCCTTTTCCGGCTTCCCCTACGCGGGCCGCCTCTATGCTGGCGTTGATGGCAACAATACGCTGCCGCTTCTGCAGGTTTTGAAGGCTGGCCGTGCAGTCTGTGATTGCCTGAACGAGGCCGTTTGTCTTTTTGATGCCCTCGTTCAGCGTTGCCATGGTCTTCTTCGTCCCGTTCTGGTAGTAGCAGGCGTTGATGTAATTGTTCAGCGTCATGCCGAGGAGCCTGGCGGAAGCGTCAATGGCTTCCTTCGTACGGACATTGACCTTGTGGAGGGCGTCTATGTATTCGTCCGGATTGATCTTGAGCTCCGCAGCCGTCCGGCGGAATTTTTCCTCATCGGGATTTTCAGGCAGGACCTGGCCGCCGATGACTGCACCTACCTTCTGCCCGTCGATGACGAGGTCCTCTGCAAAATCAACAAGCCCGGCGTGGCAGGCGTAGACTCCCTTGCCCGTCCGGTCGCACTCCTCGCAGCGGCGTTTCCCTTCCGCAGAACCGCGCGTATACTTGATGCAGAAATCCGTGAAGTTGAAGCAGTCGGAGATATACTCCCCGTCTGCGCCGACAGCAACCGTTGCAAGGCCTGTCGCCATCGCCCAGCTGCTCATGATTTCATTAAACTCCTGCATATCGCAGAAATCCTGAATGCGAAGATCCATGTCCATTCCCCCTATCCGGCTGACGTCGAGCAATTATTTCAGAATAATAAA
>OMTX01000055.1 GCA_900314085.1 uncultured Lachnospiraceae bacterium
TTCGTTTACGACACCGTAGTCGTAGGAGACCGTCTTGCCGGAAGCCTTCGGAAGCGGCGTGCCCTTGATGGTGACGTTTGCTTTGCCAGCGTTTGTAAGTACCAGATCGCTCACTTCCGATCCGTTCAGGTCAAGCGTCACATCGCCCTCCTTGTCGAGGTTGACCGCTACGGATGCGAAAGTCTGTTTAGCTCCAGATGCGTCAGTTGCAAGCTTGTACGTTCCGGCCGCCTTGATTACCGCTGTTGTTGTATCGGCGATCTCAGTGTCTGAACTCGTTCCGGTGTAGTCCGTTGCAAAAGCATTCAGGCTTGCGACAGGAGCGAAGGTGACGGCCATGACTGCTGCGAGAGCGATCGCGCCGATCTTCTTAAGAGATGTATTTTTCATTCTCTTTTGTTCCTTTCTTGATAGTTACATTGTTTTGTGCTGGTTCTTTTCGTGACATGTTTGAGCGCTTCAGGCCTCTGTTTCCAAGGCCTTCACGTTCCGATTTTCTTTCTGTTCTTCAAAGCCTCCTTCCTGGGCACCGGGTTGTGCTTCCTTCTGCTGCCCCCGTTTCGCCTTTCGGCGCTCCTTCCCGGGGACCGGCACAGAATGGAGCAGTTCCCGACCAAAGACCGGCCCGCCGCGGGAGCTGAAGAATACCCCCGCGGTACTTGTTTTAGCGAGACACACGGCTTCCCCATATGGAAAGCCGGATAGCCGCCGCTTTCTGGGAAGGGACGGCCCGGTCCTTGCTCCGGAACTGCTGAATTCTATTCACCGATGCTTCTAAACAGGAAAATCAGAGAGATGAAAAATTGGATTCGAATTCGTGAACTGTATGTATTTGTCGATGTACGATGCTCAGGGGATAGCCCCCTCACTATGAATATAGGTTTCAGCTCCCTATATCCGGTGCCTCCACCCATCAATTCAATATCGCTTGTCAGTTTACATTTCACGCAGGCATAGAAAAAGCATCCGACTCTACAAGAGAGCCGGATGCTTCAACTGACTGGGGTGGTTTTGTGAAATTTTTCTGCCGGAAGAGGGACATCCTTGCGGCCGTCTACCGACGGCCGACGACGACAATCCCCCTACATTTTTTTGTAGACGTCTCCCCTGTTCCCGGCGAGCAGGGTGTCCACCACAATGATTTTCCCATTGATCAGTGTATAGATGACGCGGACATTGCCCAGGCGGATGCGATAGTAGGTCGTGTGCTTTCCGCGGATGACCTTCAAATCCACAGACTCCGGATGATCATCTTCCATGAGGCGACGGATGGCTTCTTCATATGCCGCCTCTTTGTCCTTATGGCTTTGAAAAAATTTTTTTGCCTTTTTCAAATACCGGATTGTATAGGCCTTCATTCTTTTCTCTCGTGTATTGTAAACGTATGCTCGGAAGCAACCTGCAGGTCATCATCCGTCAGCTTGGAAAGTGCCTCCAGTATTTCCGCAGACTCCGCAGGCGTTGCCTCTTCCACATTCGCCGTCAGGCGATAGAAAGGATCCTCCTTCAGGCGCTTCAGCTCTTCTTCCGCTGCCTCCCGGAAGAATTCCGTCATCGTCATATTGTAAACAGCCGTCACACTTTTGATCTCAGCAAGCTGGTCCGAATCCCATTTCATGTTCAAAGCCTTCGAAGCCATAATTCCATACCTCCTGTAAAGACAGTATATACCGTAAAGACGGGTAAAGCAAGAAAAAAAGGACTCAATGCCAACTTTGGTATGCGGGGATTGTTCTGCCCCTACCGGGGCAGAAGAATCCCCTAACCCGGCTACCTCATCCCTGCCTTGACCGCTTCCTTCGCGGCCTTCATCACAGAAAGGAGGAAGTCCCTCTCCGCGGGATCGCAGTCCGAGAAGAGCTTCTGCAGTTCCGGGTCGCCCGAGTATTCCACTGCAGGCACGGAATCTGCGAGGAGGGCGTCCATCGAAACATTCAGCACGTTTGCCGCGTCCACGAGGCAGGCGAGGCTGGCCTGCTTCTTCCCATTCTCGATCGCGCTCGTGTACTGGACCGAGATTCCCAGCTTTTCCGCAAACTCCGCCTGGGTAAGCCCGGCCTTCTGCCGGTAATACTTCACCCGCCTGCCCAGCGCCTCATAGTCTATCGTCTCGCCGAGCGGCCGCTCCGTGCGGCGGCCGCGGCCGTAGTGTGCTTCTTCCATTGTCTTCTCCTCAAAAATGTGGCCAGGGGGACTGGCTCCCTAGCCGCAACTTCAACCACCAGTTTCACTATACCCCTTTGACTTCAACAACTGCAAGTATTTTTCGTACAAAAAACAGGAGCCGAAGCTCCTGTTTCCTATCGCCGGTGGGAGGCAATCCTTCCATACAAAAACGGGGACAGGCACCTCAGCGGACTTATGCCTTTGGCGTTTGTCTGCTTGAGGAGCCAGTCCCCTGTTTGCTTACGCTGTCTTCGGTGTCACTGTCTCCGGCTTGAAATCCTCTGTCGCCAGATGCAGGACGCGGTCCTTGATCTCCTGGGTGCGGCCCTGGTTCCAGAACTGGGTGCCGATGTAGCCGCAGGTGCGGCGGGCCACCGACATCTTCGACTGGTCGCGGTTGCCGCAGTTGGGGCATTCCCAAACCAGCTTGCCATTGTCGTCCGTCACAATCTTGATCTCGCCGTCGTAGCCGCAGACCTCGCAGTAGTCGCTCTTCGTATTCAGCTCCGCATACATAATGTTCTCGTAGATGTGGCGCATAATGGCAAGAACCGCAGGGATATTGTTCTGCATATTCGGAACCTCTACGTAGGACACGGCGCCGCCCGGAGAGAGCTTCTGGAACTCGGACTCGAACTTCAGCTTCGTGAAGGCGTCGATGTCCTCGGTGACATGGACGTGGTAGCTGTTTGTGATATAGTTCTTGTCCGTCACGCCCTTGATGATGCCGAAGCGCTTCTGCAGGCACTTGG